>JAQSWW010000120.1 GCA_029266415.1 Actinomycetospora sp.
CTACTTCCGGATCAACACCGAGAACATGGGCCAGTTCGAGCGGACGCTGATCATCGTCGACGAGGACGCCTACGTCCACTACGTCGAGGGCTGCACGGCGCCGATCTACTCGAGCGACTCGCTGCACTCCGCGGTCGTCGAGATCGTCGTCAAGAAGGGCGGCCGCTGCCGCTACACGACCATCCAGAACTGGTCGAACAACGTCTACAACCTGGTCACCAAGCGCGCCAAGGCCGAAGAGGGCGCGACGATGGAGTGGGTCGACGGCAACATCGGCTCCAAGGTGACCATGAAGTACCCGGCCGTCTGGCTCACCGGGCCGCACGCCAAGGGCGAGGTGCTCTCGGTGGCGTTCTCCGGCGAGGGCCAGCACCAGGACGCGGGCGCCAAGATGGTGCACCTCGCGCCGTACACGTCCTCGACGATCATCTCGAAGTCGGTGGCGCGGGGCGGCGGGCGCACGAGCTACCGCGGCCTGGTCCGGGTCAACAAGGGCGCGCACCACTCGCGCTCCACGGTGAAGTGCGACGCGCTGCTGGTCGACACGATCAGCCGCTCGGACACCTACCCGTACGTCGACGTCCGCGAGGACGACGTGACGATGGGCCACGAGGCGACCGTCTCGAAGGTCAGCGAGGACCAGCTCTTCTACCTGATGTCCCGCGGCCTGTCCGAGGACGAGGCGATGGCGATGATCGTGCGCGGGTTCGTCGAGCCCATCGCGCGCGAGCTGCCCATGGAGTACGCGCTCGAGCTCAACCGCCTGATCGAGCTGCAGATGGAGGGTGCTGTCGGATGAGCGAGCCCGTGGCTCAGGTCGGGGGCGGCATCATCGACGCCCCCGACTCCCCGGTCCTCGACGTGGACCCGGGCATCAACGCGACGAGCCCGAAGATCGCGCCGTGGGAGCTGCGGTTCACCTCCTACGACGTCGAGGCCTTCGAGGTCCCGCGCGGGCGCGAGGAGCAGTGGCGGTTCACGCCGCTGCGGCGTCTGCGCGGGCTCCACGACGGCTCGGCCACGGCCGCGGGCCGCATCGGGGTGTCGGTGGCGTCCGGCTTCGGTGACGCCGCGTCATCGGACCTCGGCGGCGTGCGGCACGAGACCGTCGGCCGCGACGACCCGCGCCTCGGCGACGGCGGCGTCCCGGCCGACCGCGTCGCGGCGCAGGCCTGGTCGGCGGCCCGCGAGGCCCACGTCGTGACCGTGAACGAGGCGCGCTCGGACGACGAGCCGCTCACCGTGACGGTGACGGGCCCGGGGGAGGGGCAGTCGGCCTACGCCCACCTGCAGCTGCGCCTCGAGCACCACGCCGAGGCCGTGGTGGTCCTCGACCACCGCGGGTCGGGCACGGTCGCGGCGAACACCGAGTTCGTCGTCGCCGACGGCGCCAAGCTCACCGTCGTCGAGGTGCACGACTGGGCCGACGACGCGGTGTACGTCGGCGCCCAGCACCTCTCGGTCGGCCGCGACGCGACGATCCGGCACACGTCGGTGACGCTCGGCGGCGACCTCGTGCGCCTCTCCCCGGTGGTCAACTACCGGGCGCCCGGCGGCGACGTCGAGCTCGACGGGCTGTACTTCGCCGACGGCGGGCAGCACTTCGAGCAGCGCCTGCTCGTCGACCACTCGGTGCCGAACTGCCGTTCGCGCGTGACGTACAAGGGCGCTCTCCAGGGCGTCGACGGCGGTACGGCGGCGCACACGGTCTGGGTCGGCGACGTGCTGATCCGCAAGGCGGCCGAGGGCACCGACACCTACGAGCTCAACCGCAACCTGCTGCTCACCGACAACGCGCGCGCCGACTCGGTGCCGAACCTCGAGATCGAGACCGGCGAGATCGTCGGCGCCGGCCACGCCAGCGCGACGGGACGGTTCGACGACGAGCAGTTGTTCTACCTGATGGCGCGGGGGATCCCGGAGGCCCAGGCACGGCGCCTGGTCGTGCGCGGGTTCTTCGGCGAGGTCATCCAGAAGGTCCGCGTGCCCGCGCTGCGCGACCGGCTCGAGGCGGCCATCGAGGCCGAGCTCGAGGCCATCGGCAGCTGAGCCGTCCCCCCACCACCACGCACTCGTATGGAAGAGGCTTGATGTCCACCCTCGAGATCCGCGACCTGCACGTCGAGGTCGAGACCGAGTCGGGTCCCAAGGAGATCCTGCGCGGCGTCGACCTGACGGTGAACTCGAACGAGACCCACGCGATCATGGGTCCGAACGGCTCCGGCAAGTCCACGCTGGCCTACTCCATCGCGGGCCACCCCAAGTACACCGTGACGAAGGGGCAGGTCCTCCTCGACGGCGAGGACGTCCTGGAGATGGCCGTCGACGAGCGCGCCCGCGCCGGCCTGTTCCTCGCGATGCAGTACCCCGTCGAGGTGCCCGGCGTCTCGATGTCGAACTTCCTGCGCTCGGCCGCCACCGCCACCCGCGGCGAGGCGCCGAAGGTGCGGCACTGGGTCAAGGAGGTCAAGGGCGCGATGTCCGACCTCGAGATCGACCCGGCGTTCGCCGAGCGCAGCGTCAACGAGGGCTTCTCCGGCGGCGAGAAGAAGCGCCACGAGGTGCTGCAGATGTCGCTGCTCAAGCCGAAGATCGCCATCCTCGACGAGACCGACTCGGGCCTCGACGTCGACGCCCTGCGCGTCGTCAGCAAGGGCGTCAACGAGTACAAGGCGCAGTCCGACGTCGGCGTCCTGCTGATCACGCACTACACCCGCATCCTGCGCTACATCGCGCCGGACCGGGTCCATGTGTTCGTCAACGGCCGCGTCGCCGCGTCCGGTGGCCCCGAGCTCGCCGACGAGCTCGAGGAGAACGGCTACGAGCGCTTCCTGGGCGCCAAGGAGGAGCAGCCGGCATGACGGTCCTCGCACCCACCACCACGTCGGGTGCGACCCTGGATGTCGCGGAGATCCGTGCGGACTTCCCCATCCTGAGCCGCACCGTCCGCGACGGGAAGCCGCTGGTCTACCTCGACTCCGGCGCCACGTCGCAGCGTCCCCGCCAGGTGCTCGACGCGGAGCGGACGTTCCTCGAGACGTCCAACGCCGCGGTGCACCGCGGGGCGCACGCGCTGGCCGAGGAGGCCACCGACGCCTACGAGTCCGCCCGCGAGCGGATCGCGGCGTTCGTCGGCGCGGACATCGCTGAGGTGGTGTTCACCAAGAACGCCACCGAGGCGATCAACCTCGTCGCCTACGGCATGAGCAACGCCTCGATCGGTGACGGCGTCGACCCCGCGGCCGAGCGGTTCCGCCTCGGGCCGGGCGACGAGGTCGTCACCACCGAGATGGAGCACCACGCCAACCTCATCCCGTGGCAGGAGCTCTGCCGGCGCACGGGCGCGACGCTGCGCTGGTTCGGCATCACCGCGGACGGGCGGCTGGACCTCGACAACGACCCGATCACCGAGCGCACCAAGGTCGTCGCGTTCACCCACCAGTCGAACGTGCTCGGGACCGTGCCGCCGGTGGAGGAGATCGTGCGCCGGGCGCGGGCCGTCGGGGCGTACACCGTGCTCGACGCGTGCCAGTCGGTGCCGCACGCGCCGGTCGACCTCCACGCCCTCGGCGTCGACTTCGCCGCGTTCTCCGGGCACAAGATGCTCGGGCCCTCGGGCATCGGCGTGCTCTACGGCCGCCACGAGCTGCTCGAGGCACTGCCGCCGTTCCTCCTGGGCGGCTCGATGATCGAGATGGTCCGCATGGAGGGCGCGACGTACGCGCCGCCGCCGGCGCGGTTCGAGGCCGGCGTGCCGATGACGTCGCAGGCCATCGGCCTCGGCGCGGCCGTCGACTACCTCTCGGCGATCGGCATGGACCGCGTCAAGGCCCACGAGAACGAGCTGACCGGCGCGGCCCTGCTCAAGCTGCAGGACCTGCCGGGCGTCTCGATCCTCGGCCCGCGCGGCACCGAGGCGCGCGGCGGGGCGGTGGCGTTCTCGATCGAGGGCGTCCACCCGCACGACGCGTCGCAGGTGCTCGACGACTCGGGCATCGCCGTCCGCGTCGGTCACCACTGCGCGTGGCCGCTGCACCGCGCGTTCGGCGTGCAGGCGTCGATCCGCGCCAGCTTCCACGTGTACAACACGATGGAGGAGGTCGACGCGCTGGTCGCGGGCGTGCGGCGGGCGCAGGAGTTCTTCGGGATGGTGCCGTGAAGCTCGACTCGATGTACCAGGAGATCATCCTGGACCACTACCGCCGCCCCCACGGCCACGGGCTGCGCGAGCCGTTCGAGGCCGAGGTGCACCACGTCAACCCCACGTGCGGCGACGAGGTCACCGTGCGCGTGCACCTGTCCGGCGGCGAAGGCCTCGACGCCAAGGTCGAGGACCTCTCGTACGACGCGCTGGGCTGCTCGATCTCGCAGGCCGCGACCTCCGTGGCCCACGACCTGCTCGTCGGCCACACCGTCGGCGAGGCGTTCGAGACCCTCGATGCCTACCAGGCGATGGTGCAGGGTCGCGGCAAGGTCGAGCCGGACGAGGACGTCCTCGACGACGCCGTCGCCTTCGCCGGCGTGGCCGCCTACCCCGCGCGCGTGAAGTGTGCGCTGCTCGGGTGGCTGGCGTTCAAGGACGCGGTGGCGCAGGCTCAAGCTGGAGGTACCCCATGACCGATGACACCGTCACACGAGGAGCGGCCGGGATGCCCGAGGCCCCGGAGAAGACCGAGGGGCTGCCCTCGGTCGACGACCTCGAGGAGGCCATGCGCGACGTCGTCGACCCGGAGCTCGGGATCAACGTCGTCGACCTCGGCCTGCTCTACGGCATCGACGTCCACAGCGACGAGGCCGGCCCGGTCGTCACGCTCGACATGACGCTGACGTCGGCGGCCTGCCCGCTGACCGACGTCATCGAGGACCAGGCCCGCGCCGCCCTCACCCAGGGCGCCGGCGGGGGACTGGCCAACGACGTGCGCATCAACTGGGTCTGGATGCCGCCGTGGGGCCCGGACAAGATCACCGACGACGGACGCGAGCAGCTCCGCGCGCTGGGGTTCACCGTTTGACCTGCGGTCTCGTGCGTGCTTGTCCGTGCTCAGGCACGGACAAGAACGCACACCTCGCGCGTCGGCGCGGGACCGCCGCACCCGCTCGAGAGTCCGTGTGGTCACCAGGGTGATCGACATCGACCGCGCGTGCTCCCTGACCACCACCCGCGAGTGAGCTGCCACTAAGCGGTGCCCGCCGGTCGATCAACGGGGACTTCGCGCGCGTAGAAGCAGCGAACAGCGCGTTCGCTGCGGTCAGGGCCGCTCGCGCACCACGTGCGGGCGCAGGTGGCGGTAGCCGCGCACCGAGAGCGGGGGCACCGCGCGGATCTCGAGGTCGAGGTCCGTGGCGCGCAGGGCCTCGGTGAGGTCCTCGTCGACGAGCACCGAGCCCGGACGGGCCTCCGAGGTCAGGCGGGCGGCGATGTTGACCACCGGCCCGTAGACGTCGCCGTAGCGGGGCAGGACCTCGCCGAGGGCCATGCCCACGCGCAGGGTGATCTGGCCGCCGTCGTCGGGGACCTCCTCGTGCAGGCGGAAGGCGATGTCGACGGCGTCCTCGACCCGGTCGCACACGAAGAGGATCTCGTCGCCGAGCGTCTTGACGATCCGCCCCCGGCGCCGCGCGACGACCTCGGTGCACACCGTCTCGAAGCGCTCGAGCAGTGACCGCAGCTCGGTCTCGTCGATCTGGCGGCTCAGGCGGGTGAAGCCGACGATGTCGGCGAACCCGACCACGGTCCGGTTGCCCGCGGCGCCCTCGCCCTCCGGGTCGGCGAGCCCCGAGAGGATGCGCCCGGCCGTGACCGCGAGGTGGCGGCGCCAGACGTAGGACTGCAGCCGCTCCAGCGTCGGGACCAGCGTCTCGACGGCCGCGACCACCGCGTCGGGGTCGTCCGCCTGCCCCGCGTCGACGATCGTGCGGCGCACGAGGTTGGCCTGCCACTCCGCGAGCCGCCCCAGGCCCTGCCCGAGCGCGCGGGCGACGGCCAGCTCCTCGACCGCGTCGAACGTGTCGGTGTCGAGCAGCCGGCCCGACAGCTCCAGCGCCTCGAGGTCGGCCTCGGCGAACCCGCGCACGTCGTCGGGGGTCGCCGGGAAGCCGAGCGCGCTCCACAGCCGTGCGGTGTGCTCCGGGGACAGCCCGGTGCGCTCGTGGACCTCGCCGCGCGTCATCGTCCGGGGCCCGCCCAGCAGCAGGTCCTCGATCCGCTCCTGGGCCCGCGCCCACCGCCGGGGGTCCGTGTCGTCCGAGCTGTCGTCCGGACCCGATGTCACGTGGTGTGGACGATGAGGACGTCGCTGCCGGCGCGGCGCGAGATGCCCTGGGGCACCGAGCCGAGCAGGCGCCCGGCGAGGCTGTTCAGGCCACGGTTGCCGACGACGACGAGGTCGGCCCCGCGGTCGGCGACGACCTCGATGACGCGCTCGATGGGGTCGCCCTCGACCGCCACGGTGTCGATCTCCACCGCGCCCCTGGTCGACGCGCGCTCGCGGGCGTCGCGCAGCGTCTCCTCGGCCGGGGTCGACCCGACGACGTGGTAGGCCGCGTCCTCGCCGAGCTCGCGCTCGGCCTCACCGGTGTTCTTCGCCGGGTGGTACGCGCAGATGATCAGCAGGAGGGCCTTGGCGTCGGCCGCGATGGTCGCGGCGCGGTCGACGGCGCGGTAGGACGACTCCGAGCCGTCCGTGCCGACGGCCACGATCTGGTAGGCGCCCATGGTCTCGAGAACCCTTCTCGTCGGTGACGGGTCACGGTCCCGTCACGATCCCGGTCCGGGAGCGTACCGCTGTTGCTCCGTTCGGACGCTCTGGGCCCCGAGCAGCGTCCCCCTGATGAGGTGGAGGCGCAGACGGGGTGTCAGTCGTCCGAACAACGAGGTCATGGCCGCCACCGATGCGGTGACGTCGTCGCGGGCGTCGAGATAGGCGCGCCGGTGCGCCGGTGGCAGCGTGAAGAAGCGGTCGAAGAACCCGGGCACGTCGGCCGGAGGCATCGACAGGAGCGTCTCCAGCCCGCGGCGGCGCAGCGCGTGCACGGTCACCGCGGCGGGGGAGCGGATGACGCGCCGGGCCGCGCGGGCGGTGGCCGCGGGGTCGGCGCCCCCGCGCAGCGCGTCGGCGATCGCGGCCGCGATGCGCGGCGAGAGCCGCAACGAGGTGGCGAGGCTGAACCCGGACGCGGGGTGCACCAGCGGGTCCGCCGCGCCGACGGCGACCACCCCGGCGGGGGAGCGGTGGCGTGGCGAGTCGACGGGGAAGCGGACCTTCTCGACCGCCGCCGGGTCGTCGTCCGGGATCTCCGCGTCGGAGAGGCCGGCGGCGCGCAGGCGGGCCCGCAGCCGCGTGCGGAGCTCGGGCATCGGCAGCCCGGGCCGGCGGGCGAGCGAGGTCTCCTCGAGCAGCACGCGGTCGGCGTCCAGCGGCACGGCGTAGAGGAACGTCGGCCACCCCGGACGGCCGTGGCGCGGGCGCCAGTCCATGAACAGGAGCCGGTCCTCGCTGACGCGGGCGGCGACCTCCCGGTCGACGACCACCCCGAACGCCGTCTGCTCGGCGCGGGGGCCGCCGTCGGTCACCGAGCGGCGGCCGAGGGACTGGCGCGCGCCGGTGGCGTCGACGACGACCCGCCCCGGCGACGCGGTGCCGTCGTCGAGCAGCACCGCGGGGTGCCGTCCGGCGCCGGCGGGCACGGCCCCGACCGCGCGGCCGCGGCGCACGGCGACCGCCGGATCGGTGAGGTGCTCCTGCAGCGCGGCGGTGTCGAGCACGACGTACTCGTCGTCGAGCTGGTGGGTGCGCTCCGCGACGACCACCCCGCGCCCGCGGGCGGCGACGACGTCGGTGGGCAGGTCGGCGGGCAGCTCGTGGGTCCACGACCCGTAGGTGTGGGTCCAGGGGCGGTGCGGGCGCGGGTCGACCAGCAGGGTGCGCAGGTCCAGGGCCGCGCAGGCGAGCGCGAGGGCGCGCCCGGCCGGGCCTGCCCCCGCGATCACGACGTCCGCGACGGGCGCGGCGGCGGGCGTCACCGCTCGCGGTCCCCTCTCTGCTCCGTCTCGGCCCGGGCCATCTCCTCGAGCGCCGCACGGTCGGCCTTCGCCCGGGCGTTCCAGGCCCGCATCTCGGGCGGGTAGCCGGTGACCTGCACGTCGTGGCACGCGACCTTCACCGAGCGCGCGAGCTTCTGCGCGGCGCGGGGCGTGCCGACGCGTCGGCGCGTCCACTCACCGTCGAAGGCCACGGCGACGACCGTGGTGTCGGTGGCCGTGGTCTCGGGCTCGACGTAGAACGCCACGCCTTCCCGGGACTTCGCGAACGCCCGGAGGTGCTCGAGGTCCGCGGGCCCGGCCTCGCGGTCGAGCACCTGCCGCCGCTCGCCACCGCCGCCGCCACCCCGCCATCGGCTGAACAGACCCATGCGCACCTCCCGATCACCGCCCATTCTGCCCGGACCGGCTTGAGGTGGGGGTGGGATCACGTGCTCCCCGTCGCCAGCAGGCCGCCGTCGACCCGCACGGTCTCGCCGGTGATCCAGGACGCGGCGTCGGAGACGAGGAAGCCGACGAGCGCGGCGACGTCCTCCGGGGTGCCCAGCCGCTTCATGGGGTAGCGGCCCGCGACCTCGTCCTCCCCGTGCGCGTAGAGCGCCTCGGCGAACCGCGTCTTGACCACCGCGGGCGCCACCGCGTTGACCCGGATCGTGGGCCCGAGCTCCCACGCGAGCTCCTCGGTGAGACGGATGAGCGCCGCCTTCGACGCCCCGTAGGCGCCGATGACCCCGCTGGAGCGCAGGCCGCCCACGGAGGCCATGTTGACGATCGCGCCGCCGTGGGCGCCCATCCACGCCCGGTGCGCCTCCTGCACGAAACCGAGCGCGGCGACGACGTTGACCTCGAAGGTCTTGGACACCGCGCCCAGGTCGGCCGTCACGAGCGGGCCGTACTGCGGGTTGATGCCGGTGTTGTTGACCAGCACGTCCAGGGCGCCGAAGCGCTCGACGGTGGCGTCGACGGCTGCGGTGCGCGCCGCCGGGTCGCCCGCGTTGCCCGCGACGGCCAGGACGCGGTCGTCCGCGCCGAGCGACGCCGCCGCCTCGTCGAGCTCCGGGCGCTTGCGCGCGGTGATCGTCACGGAGGCGCCGCGGTCGAGCAGGTGGCGCGCCACGCCCAGGCCGATGCCGCGGCTCGCGCCGGTGACGAGGGCGACACGGCCGCGCAGGTCAGGAGTGGCCTCGGTCATGCGCGCACCCTAGGACAGCGGCGGCGGCCGGAAAGCGATCGACGGTCGCCTACACTGGAGGGGTCAGCGTGGCCCCCGTGCGCCCGCACCGACCCCTCCCGAGGACTCCTCCCCGTGATCACTGCGTCCGATCTCGAGCTGCGCGCCGGCTCGCGCATCCTGCTCTCGGGGACGTCGCTGCGCGTCCAGCCGGGCGACCGGATCGGGCTGGTCGGGCGCAACGGCGCGGGCAAGACGACGACGCTGCGCAGCCTGGCCGGCGTCGGCGAGCCCTACGGCGGTGCGATCCGCCGCACCGGACCGGTGGGCTACCTGCCGCAGGACCCCCGCGAGGGCGACCTCACCGTGCTCGCGCGCGACCGCGTGCTGTCGGCCAAGGGGCTCGACGAGCTGCTGCGCGAGATGGAGAAGACGCAGACCGCGATGGCGGAGCTCGCCGACGACGCCGCGCGGGACAGGGCGATCGCCCGCTACGGCCGGCTCGAGGAGCGCTTCGCCGACCTCGGGGGCTACGCCGCCGAGAGCGAGGCCGGGCGCATCTGCTCGAACCTCGGCCTGCCCGACCGCGTGCTGGGCCAGCCGCTGCTGACGCTCTCGGGCGGCCAGCGCCGGCGCGTCGAGCTGGCCCGCATCCTCTTCGCCGCCAGCGGCGACTCCGGCGGCAACGCGGGCACCACGCTGCTGCTCGACGAGCCCACCAACCACCTCGACGCCGACTCGATCGGCTGGCTGCGCTCGTTCCTGCTGTCCCACGAGGGCGGGCTCGTGGTGATCAGCCACGACACCGAGCTGATCGACGCCGTGGTCAACAAGGTGTGGTTCCTCGACGCCACCCGGGGCGAGCTCGACAGCTACAACATGGGCTGGTCGAAGTACCAGCAGGCCCGCGCCGACGACGAGGCCCGCCGCCGCCGCGAGCGCGCCAACGCCGAGAAGAAGGCCGGCGCGCTGCAGGTGCAGGCCGCGAAGATGGGCGCGAAGGCCACGAAGGCCGTCGCCGCCAAGCAGATGGCGCGCCGGGCGCAGGCCATGCTCGACGGGCTGGACGCGGAGCGGACCGACGACAAGGTGGCGCACATCCGCTTCCCGGCGCCCGCCCCGTGCGGGCGCGTGCCGATGACCGCGCAGGGCCTGTCGAAGACCTATGGCTCGCTCGAGGTGTTCACCGGCGTCGACCTCGCCATCGACCGGGGATCCCGGGTGGTCATCCTCGGGCTCAACGGCGCGGGCAAGACGACGCTGCTCCGCATCCTCGCCGGCGCCGAGCACCCCGACACCGGGGAGGTCGCGGCCGGCCACGGGCTGCGCACGGGCTACTTCGCGCAGGAGCACGACACCCTCGACATGGACCGCTCGGTCTGGGAGAACGCCCGCAGCGCCGCCCCGGACACCGGAGAGCAGCAGCTGCGCACGCTGCTCGGCGCGTTCCTGTTCACCGGCGAGCAGCTCGAGCAGCCCGCCGGGACCCTCTCCGGCGGCGAGCGCACGCGCCTCGCGCTGGCGGGGCTCGTGTCGTCGGCGGCCAACGTGCTGCTGCTCGACGAGCCCACCAACAACCTCGACCCGGCCAGCCGCGAGAAGGTCCTCGACGCGCTGCGCCGCTTCGAGGGCGCCGTGGTGCTCGTGACCCACGACCCGGGCGCGGTCGAGGCGTTGGAGCCCGAGCGGGTCATCCTGCTGCCCGACGGCACCGAGGACCACTTCTCCGCCGAGCACCTCGAGCTCGTCGAGCTGGCGTGACAAGGTCCTTGTCGTCGCGGCCCTGAACGGGCTTTCCGCTGGTCCAGCAGGCCATGGAGATCACTCCGATCGGCCCAACCGCTTACCGATCACGGGAAGTGTGCCGTGGCGCACACCCCTTCCGGCGATCATCATGGGGTGCTCGGACCTGCGGTCGGACGAGGGGTGGGATCGAGATGGCCGATCTGAAGAAGGGTGCCCGCATCACGGGCACCCAGCGTGACAAGCTCGCGACGGATCTCAAGAAGAAGTACGAGAAGGGCGCGAGCATCCGCTCGCTGGCCGAGTCCACCGGGCGCTCGTACGGCTTCGTGCACCGCGTGCTGTCGGAGTCCGGCGTGACGCTGCGCGGGCGTGGGGGCGCCACGCGCACGAAGAAGAAGTAGGAGCGCGCACGTCGTTCGGGGGGTACACCCGCCCACGGAGGACCCGGTGGACACCACACGCCGGCCCCGTGGAGCGGGCACTTGACCTCGACGTTGGTCGAGGTCGCACGCTCGGGGCACACGGTCCGACGAGCGTGAGGACGGCGAGCCCATGGACGGCGCCTGGTCGTTGATGATGTCCGCGGCCCGGGCCGACAGCCTGCCGCGGTCGGTGCCGAAGGGAACGCTGCCGCGGATCTGGCGCTTCGCGAGCCGGCACCACCGTGCGCTCGCGGTGTTCCTGACGCTGGCCACGGCGTCGGCGGTGATCGGCGTGGCCACGCCCGTGCTCGCCGGCCGGATCGTCACGGCGATCACCAGCTCGTCCGCCCCGTCGGTGGTCATCGTGCTCGCCCTGGTCATCGCCGGGCTCGCGGTGGTCGACGCCGGGCTGACCCTCGCCGAGCGCTGGCTGTCCTCGCGCATCGGCGAGGGCCTGATCTACGACCTGCGCCTCGCGGTGTTCTCCCACGTGCAGCGGATGCCGTTGGCGTTCTTCACGCGCACGCGCACCGGGTCGCTGGTCAGCCGGCTCAACAACGA
The DNA here is from genome assembly GCA_029266415.1 of Actinomycetospora sp. Lineage (GTDB taxonomy): Bacteria > Actinomycetota > Actinomycetes > Mycobacteriales > Pseudonocardiaceae > Actinomycetospora. Next base: position 11,942 of record JAQSWW010000120.1, read on the forward strand.
CGTCATCGGGGCGCAGCGGGCGTTCACCTCGACGCTCTCGGGGCTCGTCACCAACGTGATCCAGCTCGTCCTGGCCGTCGTGGTGATGATCGCGCTGGCCTGGCAGGTCACGCTGCTGGCGCTCCTGCTGCTGCCGGTGTTCGTGCTGCCCGCCCGCCGCATGGGCCGGCGGATCGCGGCGCTGCAGCGTGAGTCGGCCGACCTCAACGCGTCGATGACCGGGCAGATGACCGAGCGCTTCTCCGCGGGCGGCGCGACGCTGGTCAAGCTCTTCGGCCGTCCGGAGGCCGAGGCCGACGAGTTCGGCGAGCGCGCCGACCGGGTGCGCGCGGTGGGCGTGCGGACCGCGATGGTCAACCGCGTCTTCCTGACCTGCCTGACGCTGGTGTCCGCGCTGGCCCAGGCCCTGGTCTACGGCCTCGGTGGCTGGCTCGCGGTCACCGGCAGCCTCGACGCCGGCACGGTCGTCAGCCTCGCCCTGCTGCTCACGCGCCTCTACTCACCGCTGACCCAGCTGGCCAACGCCCGCGTCGACGTCATGAGCGCGCTGGTCAGCTTCGAGCGGGTGTTCGAAGTGCTCGACCTGGAGCCGGCGCTGACCGAGCCCGAGCGCCCCACCCCGCTGCCCGACGGCCCGCTCGGGGTGCGGCTGCGCGACGTGCGCTTCACCTACCCCACGGCGTCGGCGGTGTCGCTGGCCTCGCTCGAGGAGGTCACGCGCCTCGACGACCGCGCCGGGCACGAGGTGCTCCACGGCGTCGACATCGGCGTCGCGCCCGGCCGGATGCTCGCCCTGGTCGGACCCTCGGGGGCGGGGAAGTCGACGATCGCCTCGCTGCTGCCGCGGCTCTACGACGTCGACTCGGGCGCGGTCGAGATCGGCGGGGTCGACGTGCGCGAGCTGGCGTTCGCCGACCTGCGCGGCGCGGTGGGCGTGGTGACCCAGGACGGGCACCTGTTCCACGACACGGTGCGCGCCAACCTGCTCTACGCCGCCCCGGACGCCGACGAGGAGCAGCTGCGCGAGGCCATGGTGCGCGCCCGGCTGGGCGAGCTGCTCGACCAGCTGCCCGCCGGCCTGGACACGGTGGTGGGGGAGCGGGGCCACCGGCTCTCCGGCGGCGAGCGCCAGCGGCTGACGATCGCCCGCCTGCTGCTCGCCGCGCCGCGCGTGGTGATCCTCGACGAGGCCACCGCGCACCTGGACTCCGAGTCGGAGCGCGCGGTGCAGGAGGCGCTGGCCGAGGCGCTGG
>JAQSWW010000002.1 GCA_029266415.1 Actinomycetospora sp.
ACGACACCGGGTCCTCGTCCCCGGGAGCACCCTGTGTCCTCGTCCGTCGACCTCGCGCCCGCGCGGGGGGTCCCGTCCGCACGGCACGGGGCGCTCCGCGGGCCGCGCGAGCACACCCACCGGCGCCCCGGGGCCATCCTGGGCCTCGCCGGGGCCGTGCCCTACCCGGCGTGGCGCACCCCGCCCTCGATGGGCCCGCCGCTGACCGTGCTGATCCCGTCCCACATCGAGGAGGCGGCGCTCCCCGCGGCGCTGGCCCCGCCCTGTTCGTCACCGAGCGGGTGTGGACCGTGCGGCGGCAGGGGCCGAAGGCGATGGCCCTCGCCGCACCGATCGTCATCGAGTTCGTCTACGACCTGTTCCAGCAAGCCGTCTACCTGCGCGCGGCCGCCGACTCGCTGTTCCGCCGCACCACCAGCTGGCACCACGCCAACGACACCCTCGGGAGCTGACATGTACGGGAAGATCGGCAGTACCGCCCTCGCCGCCGGCGCACCGGCCGCCACCCTGGCCTACACCGGCCTGCCCCTGCTCTTGCTGATCGTGTCGGCGCTGACGCTGCTCGCGGCCGGGTTCGCGCTCCTGCGCCTGGTGCCCCGTGGGCAGCGGTAGACCCGGGCGGTCGGCCGCCCGGCGGCTCGTGCGGGGCGTCGCGCTGGTGCTGGTGACCCTGGGCGTCGTCGTCCTGCTCTACGCGGGCCACGAGCTCTACGGCACCGGCGTGGCGTCCGACCGCGCCCAGCAGACGGCCTCGCGGCTCCTCGAGCAGGAGTGGGCCACCCCGACCGGCGTGGTGCCGACGGCCGACGACGCCCCGCGGCACGGCGAGCCCGTCGCCCGGATCCGCATCCCCGCCCTCGGTCCGGACTGGTCGTACACGGTGCGCGAGGGCACCGACGAGGACGTGCTCGCGGACGGTCCGGGCCACTACACCGGCACCGCGCTGCCCGGCGAGGCCGGCAACGTGGCGATCGCCGCGCACCGGGTCGGCCACGGCGCGCCCTTCGACGGTCTCGGCACCCTCGCCGGCTGCGAGGAGGTCGTCCTCGAGACCCGTGACCGGTGGCTGGTCTACCGGGTGCTGCCCGACGCCGCGACCGCCTGCGCCGGGGTCGCCGCGCCCTCCGGCCCCTACGCGGGTCTCGTCGGGCGCGAGGTCGTCCCGCCGACCCGGACCGACGTCATCGCTGCGGTGCCGGGGCGACCCGACCTCGTCCCGGACGAGCCCGCTCACCTGCTGACCCTGACCACGTGCCACCCGCGCTTCTCCGCCCGCGAGAGGCTGGTCATCCACGCGGCCCTCGCCGAGGGTGCCCAGGTCCGCGCGGGGACAGCCGCTACTCGACGTCCTCGTCGTCGCGGGCGAGGAAGGTCGCGAAGCGGTCGGCGGCGCCCGCGTGCTCGGGATGGGCGTCGACGAAGGCGCGGAGGCGGTCAGCCAGCCAGGCCAGGCTGACCTCCTCCTCGCCCCGCCGGTCCTCGAGCTCCTCGATCCCGCGATCGGTGAAGTACACGGCTAGTCCGCAGCCACTAGTCGGACAGCGCCTCGGCGATGAGCGCCTTCTGCTCCACCTCGTGCACCTTGGCGACGCCGGCCGCCGGGGCGGCCATGCGGCGCCGGGAGACGCGCGTGAGCGAGGGCAGCCGGCCGTCCATCCGCTCCGGCAGCCACAGGCCCAGGAAAGGCCAGGCGCCCTGGTTGGCCGGCTCCTCCTGCACCCACCGGACGTCCTGGCGGGCGTTCGGGTACCGGTCGAGGACGGCGGCCAGCTCCTCGGTGGCCACCGGGTAGAGCTGCTCCATCCGCACGATCGCGGTGTCGTGCGTGCGGCCCGCCTTCTCGCGCGCGGCGACCAGCTCGTAGTAGATCTTGCCGGCGCAGAGCAGGAGTCGCGTGACGCCGTCCGTGCCGCCGTCGGCGAACGCGGGGTCGTCGAGGATCGGCCGGTAGCCGCCCGAGGTGAAGTCCTCGACCCGGCTGACCGCGGCCTTGTTCCGCAGCATCGACTTCGGGGTGAACACGATGAGCGGGCGGCGCACGCCGTCGGTGGCGTGGCGGCGCAGCAGGTGGAAGTAGTTCGCTGGGCTCGACGGCACCGCGACGGTCATGGACCCCTCGGCGCACAGGGTCAGGAACCGCTCGATACGCCCCGAGGTGTGGTCGGGACCCTGGCCCTCGTGGCCGTGCGGCAGCAGCAGCACGACGTCCGAGGTCTGGCCCCACTTCGCCTCACCGGACGAGATGAACTCGTCGATGATCGACTGGGCGCCGTTGACGAAGTCGCCGAACTGCGCCTCCCACAGCACCAGCGCGTCGGTGTTGGCCACCGAGTAGCCGTACTCGAACCCGACCGCGGCGAACTCGGAGAGCGCCGAGTCGTAGGGCATGAACTTGCCCTGGTCGGCGGTCAGGTTGCGCAGGGGGTAGTACTCGGCGCCGGTGTGGCGGTCGATGACCACCGAGTGGCGCTGGACGAACGTCCCGCGCCGCGAGTCCTGGCCGGACAGGCGCACCAGCTTGCCGTCGATGAGCAGCGACCCCCAGGCCAGCAGCTCGGCGTAGGCCCAGTCGATGCCCTCGTCGCTGTCGACCGCCGCGGCCTTGCTGCGGCGCTCGAGCACCGGCTTGACGCGCGGGTGCACCGCGAAGCCCTCGGGCAGGTCGACGTGCGCGCGGGCGATGCGCTGGATGACCTCGAGCGGCACCGCGGTCTGCAGGGAGTTCGGCACCGCCTGCTCGTACTCGACCGACGGGCTGGGCGCCGGGTCGGCCTTCTCGAGCTCGCGGACCTCGTTGAACACGTGCTCGAGCTGGCTGCCGTAGTCGCGCAGCGCGTGCTCGGCCTCCTCGAGCGAGATGTCGCCGCGGCCGATCAGCGACTCGGTGTAGGTCTTGCGCACCGAGCGCTTGGCGTCGATGACGTCGTACATCTCCGGCTGGGTCATCGAGGGGTCGTCGCCCTCGTTGTGGCCCCGGCGCCGGTAGCAGATCATGTCGATCACGACGTCGGAGTGCCAGCGCTCGCGGAACTCGACCGCGAGGCGCGCCACCCAGACGCAGGCCTCCGGGTCGTCACCGTTCACGTGGAAGACCGGCGCGTCGATCATCTTCGCGACGTCGGTGCAGTAGTGGGTCGAGCGGGTGTGCTCGGGCGCGGTGGTGAAGCCGACCTGGTTGTTGACGACGACGTGCACGGTGCCGCCGGTGCGGTAGCCGCGCAGCAGCGCGAGGTTCAGCGTCTCGGCCACCACGCCCTGGCCCGCGAACGCGGCGTCGCCGTGCATGGCCACCGGCAGCACCGTGAAGCCGTCCGGGCCCTTGTCGAGGATGTCCTGCTTGGCCCGCGCGATGCCCTGCATCACCGGGTCGACGGCCTCGAGGTGCGACGGGTTGCTGGTCAGCGACACGGTGGTCTCGCCGTCGCCGAACATCCGGAAGAACTTGCCCTCGGCGCCGAGGTGGTACTTCACGTCGCCGGAGCCGTGCGCCTGGCCCGGGTCGAGGTTGCCCGAGCCGCCCGCGGTGCGGCATGCCGATGACGACCTCGTCCAGCTCGTGCGCCGCCGCCGTGTCGAGGACGGCGTCGAGCAGCGGGATGACCGTCTCGGCGCCCTCAAGCGAAAAGCGCTTCTGTCCGACGTACTTGGTCTGCAGGAACGCCTCGAACGCCTCGGCCGCGTTGAGCTTTGACAGGATGTACTTCTGCTCGGCGACCGGCACCTTCTCGTGCGGCTTCTCGATGCGCTCCTGCAGCCACGCGCGCTTGGCGGGGTCGAGGATGTGCATGTACTCGACGCCGATGGTGCGGCAGTACGAGTCGCGCAGCCGTCCGAGGACGTCGCGCAGCTTCATGCAGCCGCTGCCCGCGAACCCGTCGACGGGGAACTCGCGGTCGAGGTCCCACAGCGTGAGCCCGTGCGAGGCGATGTCCAGGTCGGGGTGCTTGCGCTGCGGGTGGCTCAACGGGTCCGTGTCGGCCATGAGGTGGCCGCGCGTGCGGTACGCGTCGATCAGCTCGATGATCCGGGCGGTGCGGTCGATCTGCGACGACGGCAGGTCCTGGCGCCAGCGGATCGGCTCGTAGGGGATCCGCAGCGACGCGAAGATGTCGTCGTAGAACTCCTCCTCGCCGAGCACGAGGTGGTGGATCCGGCGCAGGAAGTCGCCCGACTCGGCGCCCTGGATGATCCGGTGGTCGTACGTGGACGTCAGCGTGATGATCTTGCTGATGCCCATCTCGGCGAGCTTCTCCTCGCTCGCCCCCTGGAACTCCGCGGGGTACTCCATCGCACCGACACCGACGATGCAGCCCTGGCCGACGGTCAGGCGCGGCACCGAGTGGTTGGTGCCGATCGTGCCCGGGTTGGTCAGCGAGATCGTGACGCCGGCGAAGTCCTCGGCGGTCAGCTTGTTGGTGCGCGCCTTGCGCACCATGTCCTCGTACGCGGCCCAGAACTGCGAGAAGTTCATGTTCTCGCAGCCCTTGAGGGCGACCACCACGAGCGAGCGCGACCCGTCCTTGGCCTTCAGGTCCATCGCCAGGCCGAGGTTGACGTGCCCCGGGTCGACGACGGCGGGCTTGCCCTTCTCGTCCTCCCCGAAGTGGCGGTTCATGTTCGGGAAGTCCGCGAGGGCGCGGACCATCGCGTAGCCCAGCAGGTGGGTGAACGACACCTTCCCGCCGCGCGAGCGCTGCAGGTGGTTGTTGATCACGATGCGGTTGTCCGCGAGCAGCTTCGCCGGCACCGCACGCACGCTCGTCGCCGTCGGCAGCTGCAGCGACGCGGTCATGTTCTTCGCGATGGCGTTCGCGGCACCACGCAGCGGACGGGTGGTCTCGGCGGTGCCGTCGCCGGCGCCGGGCTGCGCGGACTTCGCGGGGCTCGTCGTGCCCGCCGCCGGCTTGCTCGTGGGGGGCTCCTCGCCCGTGCGCGACGACGTCGTGCGCCCCGAGCCCGCGGCCGCCGACGACGGGGCAGCGCTGTCGGTGTCGCCGCCGGAGGTGGCGCTGCCGTTGCCGCTCGACCCGCTGCCGGCACCGCCCGACCCGTCGGTGCGCGCCTGCCCGTTGCCGGACGAGGGGGCCGGGGTGTCCGCCGCGGGCGCGGTGGCGCCGGAGGTGGTGTCGGCGGGCGCCGGAGGTGCCGAGCCGCCGCTGCCCGAGGCGTCCGGGGCGGACGCGGGCGACGACGCGGACGAGCCCGCGGAGACAGTCGTCGCCCCCGCGTCGGCGCTTTCGGCGGGGGCGTAGTCGGCGAAGAACTCGTGCCAGGCCGCGTCGACCGAGTCGGGGTCGGCGAGGTAGCGCTGGTACATCTCGTCGACCAGCCACTCGTTGGGTCCGAACTGCGCGGTCGAACTACTACTCGACACGACTCAGGATCGCCTCAATCAGTCGTCGCGGTGACGGTGGGAGCAGCGTCCAGATTAGCGCTTGACACCGGCCGTGGTCGGTGCCGTGTCGCCTACTGCACCGGTCCATGCGACTGGTACCCGCGCCGAGGGCGCTGTCCGTCCCGCGCAGGGTTCCCGTTCGCCCACCGGCCGTACCGGTTCCGGGTCGCTCGTCGCGCCGCCCCCGGTCTCGACCCCGCCCTGCGGCATCGCGGGCATCTGGCCGGGCAGATCGACGACGATCGTGGCGACGCCGATGGTCAGGCCGCCCTGGACGGCGTCGGTGCCGAAGGCCTGGTTGAGCGCGGTCGCGGCCGTCGAGGACAGGCGGACGGTGGTGCCGGTCAGCGTGGCCGTGCCGGCCGCGACGTCGGTCTGGATCGGCTGGAGCGTCGAGCCGTCGAGGTCGAACAGCACGGCGGACTCGGCGAGGTCTGGCCGCCGGCGCTGACCTTGCCGCTCAGCGTCGCGGGGTTGCCCGGGTCGACGACGACGTCGGTGAGCCGGACCTCGGTGTCGCCCTTGGTCAGGCTCAGGCCGCTGCCGTCGTGCTCGATGCGGCCCTGCACGTAGGGGTTCGCGGTGCCCGGCGCGTAGACGGTGACGTTGCCGCCGGTGATCGGGAACCGCACGCTCCCGTCCGCCAGCGTCGCGTCCCCGGTGACGCCCGGGGCGACCTCGAGCTGGGTCGGGCGTGGGTGAAGCCGGAGTCGAGCCGCACCGAGGTCGACTGCCCGGTGAGGTCGGGGATGGTGGCGATCGGCTCGGCGGCGACGGCGGTGCCGGTCGTAATGCCGGTCAGGGCCAGTGCGGCGGCCCCCGACACGATCACGGTGGCGAGCCTGCGAGGAATGCTCACGGGAAGGGCCTCTCCGGGCGAGGCCGGCGTCGTCGCCGACCTCCTGCCCTCCCTTCCGTTGTGCACGAGCGAACGATTCGCGGATTCACCGATCCGTCACGACGTGAACCGACACCGCCGGGAGAACGAACACTGCGGCTCGCGATCGCGCTCCGCGCCCGTATCAGCTCACGCGGGCGAGGTCGTCGCTGTCGTCGTCGTCGGCGAGGGCGCCCTCGCCCACGGCCTCGTCGATGGTCCCGGCGCCCGCGCGCCACAGCCGGGCGTAGGCGCCGTCGAGGGCGAGCAGCTCGCCGTGCGTGCCCTCCTCGAGGATGCGCCCGCCGTCGATGACCACGACGTGGTCGGCCCGCGCGGCCGTGGCCAGACGGTGCGCGACGACGAACGTGGTGCGCGGGGCGGCGAGGCGCTCGCCCGCGGCCAGGACCGCGGTCTCGGTGGCCGGGTCGAGGGCCGCGGTGGCCTCGTCGAGCAGCAGCAGGCGCGGGTCGACCAGCTCGGCGCGGGCCAGCGCGACGAGCTGGCGCTGCCCGGCCGAGAGCCCGCCGCCGCGTTCGCCCACCGGCTGGCGGAACCCCGCGGGCAGCGACGCGATCATCTCGTAGGCGCCGACGTCGCGGGCCGCCTGCTCGATGCGCGCCGGCGTGGCTTCCGGGTCGCCGTAGGCGATATTGGAGGCGACGTCGCCGACGAACAGGTGCGCCTCCTGCGGGACGACGCCGAGGCGGCGGTGCAGGGTCGGCAGGTCGTGCTCGCGGATGTCGACGCCGTCCACGAGCACGGTGCCCGCGGTGACGTCGTAGAAGCGGGCGACGAGCTTGACCACCGTCGACTTGCCCGCGCCCGTCGCGCCGACCAACGCCACCGTCCGCCCCGCCGGGACGTGCAGCGAGAAGTCCGACAACGCCGGGGTCTCCGTGCCCGCGTAGGAGAACTCGACGTCGCGCAGTTCGACCTCGCCGCGCAGGTCGTCGAGCACCACGGGGTGCGCCGGCTCCGGCACCGAGGTGGGCGTGCGGAGCAGCTCGCCGATGCGCAGGAGGCCGATGCGGGCCTGCTGGTAGCCGTCGAAGACCTGGGAGAGCTGCTGGACCGGGCCGAAGAACATCGCCAGGTAGAGCAGGAACGCGGCGAGCACGCCGGGGGAGAGCCCGCCGGTGGCCACCCGCGCGGCCCCGACGCCCAGCACGGCCGCCTGGGCGAGGTCGGAGAGCATGGCCGCGAAGGGGAAGTACGTCGCGATGAGCCGCTGCGCGCGCAGCCGGGCGCGGCGGTAGGCGTCGCTGTTGCCGGCGAACACGGCCGCGGAGCGCCGCTCGTGGGTGTGCGCCTGCGCGACCCGCAGGCCCGCTACGTTCTCCTGCAGGTCGGCGTTGACGACGCTGATCCGCTCGCGCGCCTCGGCGTAGGCCCGCGACGACAGCCGGCGGAAGACCACCGTCGCCGCGACCAGCACGGGCATGACGGCCAGCGACACGAGCGCCAGCTCGAGGTCGGTGACGAGCAGCGCCACGGCGACGCCGAGGATCGTCAGCACCGCGACGACGGCCTGCGCGAGCCCGGTCTGCAGGAACGACGACAGCGCGTCGACGTCCGTGGTCATCCGGGTCATGATCCGGCCGCCGAGCTCGCGCTCGTAGAAGTCGAGGCCCAGGCGCTGGAGGTGGGCGAAACTGCGGGTGCGCAGCAGGAACAGGCGTCCCTCGCCGACCCGTGCGGTGAGCACCGTCTGCGTGGCGACCACCACCCAGTCCAGCGCCACCACGGCGACGCCCAGCCCGACGGCCAGCCAGAGCACGTCGAGCGAGCCGGCCTGGATGCCGCCGTCGACGGCCAGGCGGGCCAGCGACGGGAACGCGACGGTGGCCGCGGCGTCGAGCGCGACGCACAGGACGACGAGCGCGAGCGCCCAGCGCACCGGCCGCAGCAGCCGGCCGAGGCGGAAGTCGGGGTCGGGGGCGGTGGGGTCCTCGCCGTGCAGGTCGGGGTCCTCGGTGGCCGGCGGCAGCCGGTCGAGCGCCTTGCGGATCTCCGGGGGCGCGGTGCCGTCGACCCCGCCGAGGGCCTCCGACCCGGCGGCGACCACGGCCGGCGCCGGCGCGGGCGCCGGCCGGTGGGGCTCCGGCGCGTCGGGCCACAGGGACCGAGTGATCGCCGTGCCCACGGTGGCGGGGGTGTCGGCGGGCTCCGGCTCGTCCTCGGGCACCCAGCCGGTCTCGTCGATGCGCTCCGCGGGCCCGGCCAGCAGCTCGCGGAACAGCCGGCAGCGCCCCTCGAGCTCCTCCCGGGTGCCCACGTCGACCACGCGCCCGCCGTCGAGCACGGCGATGCGGTCGGCGAGCGCCAGCGTCGAGCGCCGGTGCGCGATGACCAGGGTGGTGCGCTGCGCGGTGACCGTGCGCAGCGTCTCGCCGATCGCCGCCTCGGTGGTGGCGTCGACCGCGGAGGTGGCGTCGTCGAGGACGAGGATGCGGGGGTCGTAGAGCAGCGCGCGGGCGAGGGCCACGCGCTGGCGCTGGCCGCCCGAGAGGGTCAGGCCGCGCTCGCCGACGCGGGTGTCGTAGCCCTCGGGCAGCTCGCGGATGAACCCGTCGGCCTGCGCGGCGACCGCCGCGGCGCGCACCTGGTCGTCGGTGGCGTCGGGGGAGCCGTAGGCGATGTTGGCGAACACGGTGTCGGAGAAGAGGAAGGCCTCCTCGAACACCACGCCGACCGCGCGGCGCAGGGCGTCGAGCCGCAGGTCCCGCACGTCGACCGCCGCACCCGGCGGCCCGATGCGCAGGGCACCGCCCTGCAGGTCGTAGAACCGGGGCGCGAGCAGCGAGATCGTCGACTTGCCCGAGCCGGCCGTGCCGACCACGGCCATCGTCTCGCCGGGCGCGACCGTGAGCGACAGCCCGTCGAGCACCGGCTCGCTGCGGGCGTAGCCGAAGCGCACGTCGTCGAGCTCGAGGCCCAGCGGCCCGTCCGGGACGTCGCGAGCGCCCGGCGCGTCGACGATCTCGGGCTGGGAGTCGATGAGCTCGTAGACCCGCTCGACGCCGGCGCGGGCCAGCTGGCCGGTGACCACCAGGCTCGCGACCAGGCGCGCCGGGCCCACGAGCGCCGCGATGTAGGACGTGAACGCGATGAACACGCCGAGCGTGATCTGCCCGTTCAGGGCCATCACGCCGCCGAGGGCGAAGACCCCGAGCTGCCCGACCGTGGGCAGGGCGGAGAGCGTGGGCGTGAGGCGGGAGTTCAGCCACGCCGCCCGCAGCCGCTCGGCGTAGAGGCGGCGGGCCGCCTCGCGCAGCCGGCCGGTCTCGTGCGCCTCCTGCCCGAAACCCTTGACGACGCGGACCCCGGTGACGGCCTCCTCGACGTTCTGGGCGACCTCGGCCGCGCGTTGCTGCGCCGCCCACGTGGCGGGGAAGAGCTTGCGGCGCATGCGGCCGGTGAACACGATCCCGGCGGGCAGCACGACCAGCGCGACGAGTGTGAGCAGCGGCGAGAGCCACAGCATGATCGCGATCGAGACCACGAGCTGCCCGAGCGTGCCCGCGACCAGCGGGACCATGCCCAGCAGGCCCTGCACCTGCTGGAGGTCGGAGTTGGCGCGCGAGACCACCTGGCCGGTGCGCAGCGCGTCCTGCTTCGGGCCGTCGAGGCGCGACACCGAGGCGAACACGCGGCGCCGCAGGTCGTGCTGGACGCCCAGCGACAGCCGCCCGCCCAGGTAGCGGCGCAGGAAGGCCGCCCCGAAGCGGACGACGGCGATGACCGCCATGGCCGTGACGAGGACGCCGAGCCCGGCGGTGGAGCCGGCGACGGCGCGGTCGACCGCCGTCCCGATGAGCAGGGGGCCGATGGCCTCGAGACTGACCCCCAGCACCGACGCGGTGAGCGCGGCGGCCGTGAGGGCCCGGTGGCGCCAGCAGTCGCGGGCGAGACGGCGGACCCAGCCCCGCGTCCGGTCGGCGCCGTGCTCGCGGGTGTGGCCGAGGGTGCGCTCGGTGGTGCGCTCCGTGGTGTCCTCCGGCAGGTGGTGGTGGGCGGGGCGGTCGGGGCGCCGCCGTTCCAGGTTAGGACGGCACCCTGACAGCCCGCCGTGCCGCGACGAGGCTCACGGGCGACCGGCGACCCGGAGACGACGTACCCCGGGCCCCGTGGTCCAATGACGCCGTGCGCCACTTCCTGCTCGGCCCCCTCTGGGAGAGCCGCCGCGCGCACGTGTTCGACCAGTGGTGTCCCCGGGCCTGACGAGCTGATCGTCGCGCCGCCCGGCCGCGACGTCCCCTCGCCCGCGCGACGCACCCTCGACCACTCCGGCCCCACCTGCCGGTGACGTGCGTGCGCGGACGCCCGTACCCGGAGGACGAGTCCCGTGACCACGCTGGTCGACACCCCCGTGCGCCCCGCCGCGCCGGCCCCCACCGGCCCCTTCGCCCGGCCCCGGACCCGCCGCGCCGACCGCCGGCGCTGGCAGGACGGCCCGACCCCCGCGAGCCTCGACGACCTCGCGGCGCTCACCCGCGAGGTGGCCGCCGAGGTCGACGCCGGGCGCCACGGCGTCGAGGTCGATCCGGTGCACCGCTGGTCGCGGCGCCTGCACGCCGACGACCACCTCGTCGTCTGGCTGATCTCCTGGACCACCGACCAGGGCGCCGAGCTGCACGACCACGGCGGGTCGATCGGCGCGCTGACCGTCGTCCGCGGCGCCCTCACGGAGTGGCGCTGGACCGCGGGCAGCGAGGACGACGGCACCTGCCCGGCCGAGGAGCTGCACGCCCGCGGGCCGGGCCTGCGCCGGCGCGTCCTCGAGCCCGGCCGCAGCGTCGCGTTCGGCCTCGGCCACGTGCACGACGTCACCAACCGGGCGCACGAGACCGCGGTGAGCGTGCACGCCTACTCGCCGCCGCTGTCGGCGATGTCGTACTACGGCGTCGAGGCCGGCGTGCTGCGCCGCACGCGGTCCGAGCTGGTCGCGCCCGGACAGTCACCGGAGTGAGCGCCATCGGCGACGTCCTCGCCCGCGCCCGCGCCCGGCTCCGGCGCCTCGACCCCCGCGACGCCGCGGCGGCGGTGGACGACGGGGCGCTCCTGGTCGACATCCGCCCCGGCTGGCAGCGCCTCGACGAGGGCACGGTCCCCGGCGCGCTGGTGATCGAGCGCAACCACCTCGAGTGGCGCCTCGACCCCACCTCCGACGCGCGCATCGCCGAGGCCACCGGCCACGACCGGCAGTGGATCGTGCTGTGCTCCGAGGGCTACACGTCCTCGCTGGCGGCGGCCGCGCTGCAGGACCTGGGCCTGCACCGGGCCACCGACGTCGACGGCGGCTTCCGGGCCTGGGCGGCGGCGGGGCTGCCGACCGGGCCGGGCTCGGACGAGCGGCCGGGGTACGCGCGTGACCCTGGCCCGACACACGACGACGCGCGATGATCCGGGGCGTGGACACACCGGAGACCTGGATCACCCCGCTGACGCCGTTGTCGTTCCTGCGCCGATCGGCGGACGTGTACCCGGAGAAGGTGGCGATCGTCCACGGCACCGCGCGGCACACCTACGCCGAGTTCGCCCGCGACGCCCAGCGGCTGGCCCGCGGGCTGCGCGCGAGCGGTGTCGGGCCGGGTGGCCGGGTGGCGTGCCTGCTGCCCAACGTCCCGGAGATGCTGATCGCGCACTTCGGGGTGCCGCTGGGCGGGGCGGTGCTGGTCGCGGTGAACACGCGCCTGTCGAGCGAGGAGGTGCGCTACATCCTCGACCACTCGGCCGCGACGGTGCTGGTGGTCGACTCGACGCTGCGCGCGGTGGTCGACCCGGTCGCGGACTCGCTGGAGACCGTGCGCGAGATCGTCACGCTCGTCGACCCGCAGGGCCCGGACGGGGGCGCGAGCGTCGACGGCACGACCTGGGACGACCTGCTCGCCCGCGGCGACTCCGGCGCGGACCTGCCCTGGGAGGTCACCGACGAGCGCTCGACAATCAGCATCAACTACACCAGCGGCACCACCGGGCGCCCGAAGGGCGTGCAGTACCACCACCGCGGCGCGTACCTGAACTCGCTGGGCGAGATCGTGCACTCCTACCACGACCCGGCGAGCGTCTACCTCTGGACGCTGCCGATGTTCCACTGCAACGGCTGGTGCACGCCGTGGGCGATCACCGCGATCGGCGGCACCCACGTGTGCCTGCGCGAGGTGCGCGGCGACGCGATCTGGTCGTTGATCGGCGAGCACCGCGTCACCCACCTCAACGGCGCGCCCACCGTGGTCACCACGATCATGAACGCGGCGGAGGCCAGGACGCTGGACTACGCGCTGGTGGTGACCACCGCGGGCGCGCCGCCGAGCCCGACCACCATCCTGGAGATGGAGAAGATGGGCTTCCGGATCGTGCACGTCTACGGGCTGACCGAGACCTACGGGCCCTACACGGTGTGCCAGTGGCAGGAGGACTGGCGCGGGCTCGACTCCCGGGAACGCGCCCGGCTCCAGGCCCGCCAGGGCGTCGGGATGCTCATCGCGGAGCCGGTGCGGGTGGTCGAGGTCCTGCCCGAGGACCACGACCCCGCGCACGTCGAGCTGGTGGACGTGCCGGCCGACGGGCAGACGATGGGCGAGATCGTCATGCGCGGCAACAACGTCATGTCCGGCTACTTCCGCGACCCCGACGCGACGGCCAGGGCGTTCGCGGGCGGCTGGTACCACTCGGGTGACCTCGGGGTGATGCACACCGACGGCTACGTCGAGCTGCGCGACCGCGCCAAGGACGTCGTCATCTCCGGCGGCGAGAACATCTCGACCGTCGAGGTCGAGCAGGCCGTGCTCTCGCACCCCGCGGTGCTCGAGGCCGCGGTGGTCGGGGTGCCCGACGAGCGGTGGGGCGAGCGCCCCAAGGCGTTCGTGGTGCTGCGCCCGGGCAAGGACGCCGAACCCGACGAGATCATCGACCACGTCAAGGGCGCCATCGCGCGCTACAAGGCGCCGCGCGACGTCGAGATCGTCGCCGAGCTGCCGAAGACCTCGACCGGCAAGATCCAGAAGTTCGAGCTCCGCGCCAAGGAGTGGGGCGACTCCGGGACCCGGATCCGGGGGTAGGACTTGTCAGCGAAGTGGCGTCGCTGACGTTGAGTGTCCGTATCGGTACTTCGATCACCGCCGTTCGCCTCGCGGCGCCGACCGCCCCGCCGCCGGGGTCCCCGCGCGGCGCGTGGGCGGGGGTGCGCGCGGGAACGGGTCCCGCGCGGCGGAGGATGTCCGTCGCCCGGTCACCCACGAGGAGCGAGGACGCGTGAGCGAGGAGTCGGTCGAACGGGGCGAGGCGGTCCTGGACAACGACATGACGAGCCTGGACACCGAGCCGTCCGTCATCACGGACGAGGACCGCATGGGCGCGGACCCCCTCGAGGACGGCATGGACGCCCCCGAGGGCTACAGCCGCGACGTCCGGCTCGGCGGCACCCGGGAGTGGGAGGCCACCGAGGCGAGCATCGACTACCGCCTCCCCCAGGAGCAGCCCGAGGTGACGGCCGAGCAGCCGCCCGACCGCCCCCTGGCCGCGACGCCGATCGACGACCTCGACGAGTCGATCGACGACCCGGAGAACGCCGTCGACGGGGTCGGCGGCGGTGTCGTGCTCGACGCCGAGGGGGCCGACGGGGTCGCCGCTGACGAGCAGCTCGTCGAGGGGGCACACGAGGTCCAGCTCGGCCTCTCGTCCGCGCCCGGCGCCGCGGAGGCGACGGGCCTGCCCGCCGACGACGCGATCGGCGAGGTCGCCGCGATCGACCGCGAGCCCGGCACGGTCGAGGAGCAGGCGCTGCGCGTGGAGCAGGAGCTCTGAGCGCCGACGGGGCGCCGCGTCGCGCCGGGCTGCCGCCGGTGAGCCGGCCCGTCGTGCTCGCGGCCGGCGCGGTGGTGCTCGCCCTCCTGCTGCTGCTGGTGGGGGCGATGCTCGGCGGCTACCGGCCGTTCGTCGCGCAGCCGGACGTGCTGACGTTCGGGGCCGACGGCGACCTCGAGCAGTTCGTGCTCTTCGACGGCCAGTGCGCCCGCGGCGAGCTCACCAGCGGCGGGACCTTCGGCCCGGAGGCGGACGCCCCGTGCGGCGAGGCGCACGACGTCGAGGTGGTCGCGGCCCGCGCGCCGATCGATCAGGGCCGGCCCGTCTCGTACCCGGGCGAGGCCGCGATGCGGGACTACGGCCGGGCGTACTGCGCGCTGTTCGTCGACTCCGACCTGCTCGTGCCCACCTCCAGCGGCGTCGAGCGCGAGGACCTGCGCGTCACCGCGATCGTGCCCAGCCAGGCCGCGTTCGCCGACCCGCGGTCCACGGCGGGGTCGGCCGCCGGGGCGCGCCAGGTGAGCTGTGTGGTCTCCCGTGACGACGGAGAGCAGTTGACCGATCGCTTCTCCGTGATCTGAACGGTCCAGTGCGTATGGTGCACGTGAGGTATTGCCCCGTGTGAGTGAGATCGTCACCATAGCCGACCATGAGCACCCTTCCCGCCGGAGTCGACCGTCGGGCGCTCAAGCGCCGGGCGGTCGTCGCGAGCACGGTCGGCACCACCATCGAGTGGTACGACTTCTTCCTCTACAACACCGCCGCCGCGCTGGTCTTCGGGCCGCTGTTCTTCAACAACAACGAGGCCGGCGGCGTGCTGCTGGCGTTCTCCACGCAGTTCGTGGGGTTCGCCGCGCGACCGATCGGTGCCGCTGTCTTCGGGCACTACGGCGATCGCATCGGCCGCAAGTACAGCCTGGTGGCGACGCTGCTGCTCATGGGCGGCGCGACCGTGCTGATCGGCCTCCTGCCGACCTACGAGACGATCGGCATCGCGGCGCCGATCATCCTGACGCTGCTGCGTGTCCTGCAGGGCGTCGGCGTGGGCGGTGAATGGGGCGGCTCGGTGCTCATGTCCATGGAGTGGGGCACCCGCAAGCAGCGCGGGCTGATGGCCGCCTGGCCGCAGACCGGCGTGCCCATCGGGCTCGCCCTCGGGACCGCCGTCGTCTACTTCTTCGCCGGCCCGGAGTTCCTCGAGTGGGGCTGGCGCGTGCCGTTCCTCGCCAGCGTCGTGCTGATCGCGATCGGGCTCTGGGTGCGTCTGACCGTGCTGGAGTCGCCGGCGTTCGCCCAGGTGAAGAGCACCGGCAAGGTCGTGAAGATGCCGCTGACCGAGACCCTGAAGACGCAGTGGCGCGACGTCCTCAAGGCCCTGCTGGTGCGCACCGCCGAGCAGGCGCCGTTCTACCTGTTCACCTCGTTCGTGCTGGTCTACGGCACCCAGCAGCTGAAGCTCGCCCGCGCGGACCTGCTGCTCTACCTCATCCTCGCGGCGTGCATCGGCATCGTCAGCGTGCCGTTCTTCGGCTGGCTGTCCGACCAACTCGGCAGACGGATCGTGTACGGCGCGGGCGTCGTGCTCACGGGCCTGTACGCGTTCCCGTACTTCGCCCTGCTCGACACGCGGGTCGGCGGGCTCGTGCTGCTCGGGATGATCCTCGGGCTCGTCTTCCACGACATGATGTACGGGCCGCAGGCGGCCCTGATCTCCGAGAGCTTCGGCACCGGCATCCGCTACACCGGCGCCGGCCTCGGCTACCAGCTCGCCTCGATCACGGCGGGCGGACCGGCGCCGCTGATCGCCACCGCGATCCTCGCGGGCACCGGAGGGACCACCTGGATCTCCATCTACATCATCATCTGCGCGTTCGTCTCCCTCGCCGCGCTGCTCACGATGCACCCCCGCCCGCCGGAGGCCGACGAGTTCGACAACGCCTCCGAGGAGGACGCGGACCAGGGCACGAGCCGGGGCGCCGCGCGAGCCTGAGGCGCGGCATCCTGGACGGGATGCCGATCCGCCCGCTGACCCCCGAGGCCCTGACCACCGAGATCGTCGCGGCGGTCGAGCGGGCGGGCCCCGGGCACGTGCGGGTGCTCGTGGACGGGGCCCCGCCCGCGCGGCCGGAGGTGCTCGCCGACGCGCTGGTGGACCCGCTGCGCGTGCGCTCGCGGCCGGTGGTGCGGGTGTCGGCGTGGGACTACCTGCGCCCGGCGTCGGTGCGCCTGGAGCGCGGGCGGACCGACCCAGATGCGTTCTACGACGACTGGCTCGACGCGGGCGGGCTCGTGCGCGAGGTGCTCGCCCCGCTCGGGGCGGGCGGCAGCGGGCGGGTCCTGCCGCGGCTGTGGGACCTCGGGACCGACCGGGCGGTCCGCGCCGAGCGGGTCGAGCTCCCGGCGTCGGGCGTGGTGGTCGTCGACGGCCCCCTGCTGCTCGGGCGCGGACTGCCCGCCGAGCTGACCGTCCACCTGGCGCTCTCGGCCACCGTCCTGGCGCGGCGCACCCCGCCCGACGAGGCGTGGACCCTGCCCGCCTACGCCCGTTACGCCGACGAGGTCGACCCGCTCGCGGTGGCCGACCTCGTCGTGCGCGCCGACCACCTCGACCGCCCGGCGCTCCAGACCTGATCGGGGCGCACGGGGTGTGCCAGCGTGGGGGCCACGCCGGCGTCAGACGCCAGGAAAGCCACCACGATCATCCTTGCCCTCGTCGCCGTCCGGCACGACTCCGCGGGCGTCCCGGTAGCGGGACCACACCTCGGGGCGGAGCCGGCCGCGCGCGGGGACGTCGAGACCGGCGGCACGGGCCCACGCCCGGACCTCCGCGGTCGACGGCGTGGGGGCCGTCGCCGCCGGGAGCTCCGGCCTCGCACCCGGGAGCCGCGCCCCGATGGCTTGCTCGTCCTGCGCCCAGGCCAGGGCGGCGGCGAGGAAGCGGTACGTCCACTCCTCGGCCAGCGAACGGGTCTCGGCGAAGACGATCGGGACGCCCGGCCACCGGACCTGCAGCTCGGCCAGAGAGTCGGCCACCCGGGCCGGGCGGACGCGGCGTTGGGCGAACACCTGCGACCAGCGGTCCTCGACCACCACTGCCGCCCGCGGGAGTGCGGCGAGCTCGCCGAGGGCGAACCGCAGTCGGCCGCTCGCGACGCTCGAGATCAGGTCGGGCAGCGACTTGCGCTCGACCGAGGCCACCAGGATCTCGTCGAGGACGAGGCCGTAGTCACCGGCCGGAAGGGCCCGTCGCACGGTCCGGACCGACTGGGGCGCGAAGCGGTAGGGATAGCGCTCGTGGGCGTCGACGACGATCTCGATCTCGTCGGTACCCGTCTCGGCGAGCCCGGCTGCCCGTGCCGTGGGCGTGCGGACCTGCGGGCGGGCCTGCTTGCGCGTCCGCGGCGACTGCCAGAACACCATGTCCCGGCCACGGCCGCGGGTGTAGACGATCTGGGAACGGTTCTCCCGCGAGCGGGCGAGCACCACGTCGATGGCGGCCCCGCGTCGCGCGCACGATTGCAGCTCGACGCGTTCGACGACCTCGAGGTCGTCTCCCGTGGGCCACTCGCTGGTCTCCGCCGGGTGGCAGTACAGGGCCTTGGTGCGCGGCCAGGTGTCCGACGTGCGGAACAGCAGCCCGTCGCCGAGCGGTAGCCAGAGCAGGAAGCCGAGCGACGACCCGGGGTCGGGGTTGCGGGCGATGACGAGCTCCGCCACGACGACGACCCTAGCGGGCGGGCCTCAGCGGATCGCGCACCCCGGGTTCAGGGTCCCGTCCGGGTCGAGCGCCGACCGCACGCGGCGCAGGACGTCGAGGGCGACCGGGTCGCCGAGCTCCGCGAGGTGGTGGGCCTTCGCGCGCCCGACGCCGTGCTCGCCGGACACCGCCCCGCCCAGCGCGATGCCGGCCGCGAAGACGTCGTGCAGCGTCTGCGCCAGCCGGCCGGGGTCGGGTTGGAACACCGCGAGGTGCACGTTGCCGTCGCCCGCGTGCCCGCAGCCCAGCACCCGCGCGCCCTGGGCGTCGCCGGCCGCCCGCGCGCGGGCGAGGAACGTCGCCATCGCCGAGCGGGGCACCACGAGGTCGACGATCTCGTCGGCGCCCGCGGCCTTGACCGCCCAGAACGCCTTCTCCCGCGCCTCGATCAGCCGGCGCGCGGCGCCCGCGGGCAGGTCGAACACCTCCGCCGCCCCGAGCGTGCCCAGGACGTCGGCGAGCTCCTCGGCGTCCTCGTCCACCCGCTCCTGGCGGCGCCCGGCGAGCTCGACGAGCAGGTGGTCGGCGTCGACGAGGTCCTCGGGCAGGCCCAGCGACAGCCCGGCGTTCTCGCAGATCGCGCGCATGGTCGGGCCGTCGAGGTACTCGCACACGGTCGGCGCGAGCCCGGCGCCGACGATCCGCCCGACGGCGGCGGTGACGTCCTCGGCGGAGGAGAAGGGTGCCAGCACCGTCCGTCGGGCCGGCAGGGCCGGGTGCAGCCGCACGATCACCTCGGTGACCAGCGCGAGGGTGCCCTCCGAGCCGACGATCAGCTGGGTCAGGTCGTAGCCCGTCGACAGCTTCGCCAGCCGCCCACCCGTGCGCACGACGGAGCCGTCCGCGAGCACCGCCTCGAGCCCCAGGACGTGCGCGCGCGTGACGCCGTAGCGCACGGCGCGCATGCCCCCGGCGTTGGTGGCGACGGTGCCGCCCAGCGACGCCGACTGCTCGCCGGGGTGCACGGGGTAGGTCAGCCCGTGCTCGCCGGCCGCGGCGTCGAGCACCTCGAGGGCCACGCCCGGCTGCACGACCGCGACGGCGTCGACGGGGTCGACCTCGAGGACCCGGTCCATGCGCGCGAACACCACGAGCACCGCGCCGTCGTCGGGCGTCGCGGCGCCGGACAGCCCGGTGCCCGCACCGCGCGCGGTCACCGACGCGCCGGCCGCCCGCGCCGCGCGGACCACGGCGACCACCTCGTCCCGGTCGCCCGGCCACACGACGTACGCCGGCTTGCCCGGGGGCACACCCAACGCCTCGTCGGCGCACAGGTCCGCGACCGACGGGTCGTCGCCCGCCACGACGTGCTCCGCACCGACGGCCTCGACGAGCTGGGAGAACATCCCCGTGGTCTAGCACGGACTGCTATGGTCCGGAGCGGTTGCAGAACGCAATCACCGAGGGAGGGCGCACCGATGGGCCGGCTGACGTACGCGATGATGACCACGCTCGACGGCTACACGGCGGACGCCGACGGCGACTTCGGGTGGGGTGCGCCCGAGGACGTCGAGCTGCACCGCTACTGCGAGGAGCTCGTCCGGCCGGTGCGGACGTACCTCTACGGCCGGCGCATGTACGAGACGATGGTGTTCTGGGAGACCGCGGATGCGCTGCCGGACGCCCCGCCCTTCGTCAAGGAGTTCGCGCGCACCTGGCAGGCGGCGGACAAGATCGTCTACTCGCGCACGCTCGAGACGGTCAGCAGCGAGCGCACCCGCATCGTGCGCGAGTTCGACCCCGACGCGGTGCGCGAGCTCAAGGCCGGCGACGGCGACCTCACCGTCGACGGCCCCGGTCTCGCCGCCGCGGCGCTGGCGGCCGGGCTGGTCGACGAGATCGGGCCGATCGTCATCCCCGTCGTCGTCGGCGGCGGCACGCCCTTCCTGCCCGCCGGGGTGCGCCTCGACCTCGAGCTCGTCGGCGAGCGCCGGTTCGCCAGCGGGGCGGTGCACCTGCAGTACCGGGTCCGCTCGTGAGCCGCGACGCTCGTTAGCGTGGGTCCATGGTGGTCCGCGACGCCCCGGTCGTCTCGCACGTCGAGCACCCCGAGCAGGCGCGCCACCCGCGCCGGGTCGAGGTCGTCGACGTCACCGACCCGACGCCGCGGATGCGTCGCGTGCGCCTGGCGGGCGACCTCGCCGACCTCACCGTTGCCGGGCCCACCGACCACGCCAAGCTCTTCTTCCCGCCCGCGCCGGGACAGGAGCCGCCGGCGCCGGAGTTCTCGGCGCGCGGCCTCGTCGCCCCGCCGGCGGGGCTCCCGCGGCCCTACCGCGAGTACACGCTGCGCCGCCACGACCCGGGCGCCCGCACCGTGGACGTCGACCTCGTGCGCCACGGCAGCGGGCTCGCCGGGGCCTGGATCGAGGACCCGCGGGGTGCGCTGTGGCTGCTCGGGCCGCGGTCGAGCGCCGTCGTCGAGCCGCGCGACTGGTACCTGCTCGGCGGCGACGAGACCGCCCTGCCCGCGCTCGCGCGGTGGATCGAGCAGCTGCCGGCCACGGCGCGTGTGCACGTCGTCGCGGAGGTCGCCGACGCCGCCGAGGAGGCCTACCTGGCTGACGTCCCGACGCACGTCACCGTCGACTGGCGCCACCGCGACGGCGCCGCGCCGGGCACGACGACCCTGCTCGACGACGCCGTCGCCGCGTTCACGCCCCCGACGGGCGAGGGGTTCGCGTGGATGGGCGCCGAGGCCGGCGCCCTGCGCCCGGTGCGCCGGCGCCTGCGCGCGCTCCTGCCCACCGCCGCGGTCGACCTCGACGGCTATTGGCGCCGCGGCGTCGAGGGCACGGGGCTGGGCTGACCGGCCTGTGAGCACTTTCCGCCCCGGTGAGGGCCGAGGGTGCTCACGTGGGGGAGGCGCGGCGGATCCAGAGCAGGCCCAGGATCGGCAGGATCACGGGGACGAAGCCGTAGCCGATGCCGAAGTCCGACCAGACGGTCGGGTCGGGGAAGTCCTCGGGGCGCAGGAGCGAGAGCGTCCCGATGCCCAGCACCCCGACGAGCTCGACCATCACGGCCACGAGCGCCACCCGCCGCGCGCCTCGGCCCAGGGCGACCGCGGCCACGAGGTACACCGCCGCCGCGAAGGCCGAGAGCAGGTAGGCCTCCGGCGCGCGCTCGAACTGCACCGCGATCTGGTAGAGCGCCCGCGCCCCCGCCGAGATCGCGAAGACGACGTAGACGACGAGCAGCACGCGCCCCGGACCGGCGGACAGCGTCCGCGTCTCAGGCACGCGTCACCGTCCACACCTGCCCGGTGCGCAGCGACAGCACCGCCAGCGTGATCCCGGCGACGGCCAGCACCACCGAGCCGTAGCGGGTGCGCTCGCCGTGGGCCAGGGCCGCGCCGATCGGCAGCACCACGAGCGTCGCGATGAGGTAGCCGACGATCTCGACCACCGCGCCGGTCGAGCGCCCCGGCTCCACGAACAGCCCGACGCCCAGCACCAGCGCCTGCACCAGCGCCACGGTCTCGAGCACCAGCAGGCCGATGCGGTGGCGGATCGTCGGCGCCTGGCCGAACACCGCGGACACCGCGCACCACAGCGCCCACGCCAGCGCGAGCGCGAGCACCGCGAAGGTGAGGCCGACGATCACGCGCGGCAGCCTACGAGGGTCCTCCGGTGTCGGCCGTGCTCGAGGCCCCGCTCACCCCGTGACCCCGGCCTCGGCGAGGAACGCCGCCATCGCGTCCACGCTGCGGAAGCGGTCGATGTCGAAGTCGTCGAGCGGCAGCCGGCAGCCGAAGGTGTCCTCGATCCCGACGATCAGCGTCACGAGCGCCAGCGAGTCGAGCAGGCCGACCGCGACGAGGTCGGTGTCGGACGAGGGCACGTCGACCCCGAGCTGGTCGCGGACCAGGTCGGTCAGCTGCGTGATCACGTCCTCTCCGGTCGCGTCGGTCACGGTCACGGTCCTCCCGTCGTGGCGCCGGCGGGCGCGAACCGCTCCCGCAGTGCCGGTCGATCGATCTTGCCGTTGACGTTGTGGGGCAGGTCCTCGAGCTCCGCCCAGCGCGCGGGCAGCATGTAGCGCGGGACGAGGTCGGTGAGCACGCGGCGCACCTCGGTCGGGGGCAGGACGTGGCCCTCGGCCACCGAGTAGGCGCCGCAGATCGTCGTGCCCTCGAACCCGCCGGCCTCCACGCCCACCACGGCGCACTCGCGGATCCCCGGCACCGTGGCCAGCGCCGCCTCGATCTCGCCGAGCTCGATGCGGTAGCCGCGGCTCTTGACCTGCGAGTCCGCGCGCCCGAGGAAGTGCACGACGCCGGCGTCGTCGACGCGGGCGAGGTCGCCGGTGCGGTAGATCCGTGCCCCGTCCGGCCCGGTGACGAACGCGGCGTCGGTCTTCTCCTGGTCGCGCCAGTAGCCCGGCGACAGGCCGGCCCCGCCGATGTACAGCTCGCCGATCTCGCCGGTCGGCACCTCGCGGCCCTCGTCGAGCACCAGCAGGCGCTCGCCGTCGCACGCCACCCCGATCGGCACCGGCACGGTCTCGTCGGCGGGCACCTCGGGGACGTCGTGGAACGACGACGCGATGGTCGCCTCGGTCGGCCCGTACAGGTTGGTGAACCGCACGTGCGGCAGCTTGCGCATCCAGTGCGCGAGCACCGGCGTCGGCAGCACCTCCCCGCACCACAGCAGCCGCTCGAGCGCGGGGAAGTCGTCCTGGGCGACGGCGTCGAACCGTGCGAGGTAGGTCAGCACGCTGGGCACCGAGAACCACTGGGTCAGCGCGCGGTCGCGCAGGAACGCCGCCGTGCCGCGCGGGTCGATGCCCAGCGACGCGGGCACCAGGTGCAGCTCCGCGCCGGCCGACAGTGTGGCGTAGATGTCGAACGTCGACAGGTCGAAGTGCAGCGGCGG
Source organism: Actinomycetospora sp. (assembly GCA_029266415.1). GTDB lineage: Bacteria > Actinomycetota > Actinomycetes > Mycobacteriales > Pseudonocardiaceae > Actinomycetospora. The sequence goes on from JAQSWW010000002.1 coordinate 22,716, forward strand.
GTGTCCGGAGACACGGTCGCCGGCGCGGGTGCCGAAGTGCCGCACCGCCCAGTCGACGAACGCGAGCACCGTGTCGTGGGTGATCATCACGCCCTTGGGCACGCCGGTGGAGCCCGACGTGAACAGCAGGTGCGCGAGCTCGGCGGGCGCGACCTCCGGCGCCCCGTCCGGCGCCGCGCCCAGGTCCGCGCGCGTGAACGCCCCGGGCGCGTCGTCCAGCGACCCCACGACCGGAGGTGGGCCGGGCAGCTCGGCGAGCACGGCGTCGAGCAGCGGCCGCGACGGCGCGTCGACGAGGACGACGGCGGGCTCTGCCGCGCCGACGATCCGCGCCACGCGCGACGCGGGCCCGGCCGGGTCGACGGGGACGTACGCCCCGCCGGCGCGCAGCGTCCCGATCAGCGCGGCGATCGTCCACGGCGCCTTCTCGGCCAGCACGCACACGCGGTCGCCGTGGCCCACCCCGTGCGCGAGCAGCACGTGGGCGACGCGGTTGACCGCGGCGTCGAGCTCGGCGTAGGTCAGCACCTCGTCGGTGCCGACGATCGCGGGGCGGTCGGCGTGGCGCTGCGCCGACTCCGCCAGCAGGTCCTGCAGGTGCCGCACGCCCGTCATGCCCGCACCGCCGCACTCGCGCGGGTGAACACCTCGCCGGCGTGCGCGAGGTCCTCGGGGTCGGGCGGGATGTCCAGCACGAACACGTCCGTGCCGCGCTCGAGGTGCCGGGCCACCTCGGCGGCGACGCGGTCGTGCGAGCCGACGAGGTAGGGGCAGAACGTCTTGTAGTTCTCGAACGGCCCCAACCAGTAGGGGTCGGGCTCGACGCCGAGGTCGACGGGGGCGGACGGTGCCTTCGCCCGGGTGGCCAGCTGGTGGTGCCAGTGCGAGTCCGACACACGCATGGCCATCGCGTGCGCGACCTGCCCGCCGCGGTCGGGCGGGAAGCGCTCGTGGGCCACCCGCCACGCCTCGTCGGCGTCGTCGCGGGCGATGAGCCCGACGCGCACGCCGCCGCCGGTGGGCACCTCGCCGGTCTCGGCGCCCAGCGGCTCCGGGTAGCGGATCGGGGTCGCGCCGATCTCCTCGGCCGCGGCGCGTCCGGCCGGCGACGACCCCGAGATGAGCAGCTCGGGCATCAGCTCGGGCGGCAGGGCCGGGGCCAGCTTCAGGTTCTCGACGTGGTGCCAGCGCCCGTGGTGGGTGACGGTCTCCCCGCGCAGCAGCGCGGTGAGGATCCGCGTGTACTCGACGGTGCGGGCGTAGCGGTCGTCGTGCGCGGTGTCGTCGCCGAGCGCGAGCAGGTCGTTGCGGAACCCGCCGGCGAGCATGTTGAGGTGCACCGCGCGCCCGTGCAGGTAGGCGAGCGAGGACACCATCGACGCCGCGGTGTAGGGGTGCATGTACACCGGCTGGACGGCGACGAGCGGGGCGAGCCGCTCGGTCGCGGCGATCGCGGCCTGGGCGACGAGCCACGGGTCGGCGATGCCGTTGTCGGTGTAGACGAGCATCCCCGCGCAGCCCGCCTCCTCGCTCCACCGGGCGGTGGCCGCGACGGCGGCGAGGTAGTCGCCCGCCGGCACGTCCTTGGACTGTGGGCAGGTCGAGTAGACCGTCGGCGAGCTCATGCGGCGCCCCTCTCGTTCCAGAGCAGGTGGGGGGCCATCCACCACTCGCCGTCGAGGCGGCTGAGCAGCGCCTCGGGGGAGTCGAGAAGACCCAGCACCCTGCTGTCCTCGGCATGGACCAACGACCAGGTCGTCTGCCGGATCGTGCACCGCCGGCGCCGCACGGCGGCCACCAGCGACGGTTCGAGCCGACCGGCCACCGCCGAGGCGCCGTGCGCGTCGGCGTGGGCGATCAGGTGGTCGAGCACCGGCCCCGCGTCGGACCCGGTGGCCGCGACCTGCTGCACCTGTGAGGTGCCGGCCGTCGACAGAAAGTACACGTACCAGCCCAGGACCCGTCCCGCGGCGTTGCGCACCAGGTGGCGCACGACCCGGCCGCGGACGGGGACGACGGTGTCCAGCTCGGCGAACAGCCACCGCAGGTAGGGCTCGTCGTAGTCGGGGTACAGCCGCCACCGCCGGCCGGCGCCCGCCATCTGCTCGAGCAGCGCCTCGACCGTGAGGGGCTCCGCGGTCAGCTCGCCGGCCCCGGGGGCGCGGAGCCGGCGCCCGACGGCGGGCACCCGCCGCACCGGGCCGTCGGCCGCCGCGAGCGCGCGGGTCGCGGGGCGCGGGAGCGGGCGTCCGAGGTCACGCATGAACATCGCGAGGGCGCCGCCCGGACGCAGCGTCCGCTGCCACTGGAACGAGGCCGCGGGACGCGCCCATCCGCGCAGCGTCGTCCAGATCTGGTGCATCGAATCGGACGCGCCGTCGGTGAGCGTGATGTCCTGCGGGCCGGCCCGGTACGCGCGCGTGAGCAGCACGCCGGTCCCGGGGTGGTCCGGATCAGCCACCATCGGCCCCGAGCACGCGATCCGCAGCGGTCGCCCGTCGAGGCGCATCCGCCGCGGGTGGGACGCCACGAAGCCGACCATCCGGCCGTCGCGGCCCTGGGCGACCAGCGACGGGAGCTCGGGATCGACCCACGGGGCGTCGAAGCAATGGCGTTCCAGGAACGACACCAGGGGTGCGGGGGGAACCGGCGAGCCGGACCGGCTGAGGCGCTCGAAGAGCGAGGCCGCGTCGGGGACGTCGTCGCGACGCATCGGTCGGATCGTGGTCACGCGCCGCCGACCTCCACCACGCCCGGGCCACGGGCGGCGAGCGGCGCGAGCGCGCGCTCCGGTGCGTGCGACGGTCCGCACGGTCCCAGGGCGATCACGGCACCCCCTCGGTCGCGCCCACGGCGGCGCGAGCTGCCTCAACTATGACGCGGTGCTGATCGCACCGCGTACGCGGGTCATCACCGGACGATGTGGCCATTGTTCGCGACAGCGGACGATCAGGACACGTGGGACCCCCGGTCGTGGGCGTGGCGGGCTCCGACGACCCGCGGCGCCGGGCCGGGCACACTGCCGGCCATGGCTCCCCGCGACGACCTCGCCGGCACCCTGCGTTCGCTGGACGGCGCGAGCTACGGGCGCTACAAGTCGCTGTCCGGGGCGTGGTCCGTGGCGGAGCAGATCGGGCTCGAGGTGCTGCGCGTGCAGGCCGACCCGTTCGCGCCACCGAGCCGGGTGCGTCTCACGGTGTCCGACGCCGGCATCCCCGCCGACCTCTGCGCCACCGCCGACCGCCGCCGCGCGCTCGCGTCGTTCCTGCTGCGCGTCCTGCGACGGGCCCTGCGCGACTCCCCGGTCCACGTCGACGCGGGCGGGCCCGAGGTGCTCGACCGCAGCGCGGGCACGGTGCGCGCGGACGGCGTCGTGGTCGTCGAGGTGGGGGTGCCGTTCCCCGGCCCGAAGCGCCGGATCCTCGGCCGCGAGGCGGCGGGCCTGCTCGGAGAGACGCTGCCCGTCGCGGCCCGGGGCGCACTGTGCTGGGACGCGGTGGACCAGCGGGCGGCGCGCGCGTTCGTCGAGACCGTCGAGGACGCCGTGGCGCTGCGCGCGGCGCTGGCCGGGCGGGGCCTGGTGGCGTTCGTCGCCGACGGCGCGGTGCTGCCCCGGCGCAGCGGGGTGGACGACCGGCCGCTCGAGAGAGCGACGCCGTTCGCCGGGCCGCCGGAGCGCGAGGTGGTGCTCGAGGCGCCGAACGCCGGGCCGGTGCGCGGGCTGGGCGTGCCCGAGGGCGTCACGCTGATCGTCGGCGGCGGCTACCACGGCAAGTCGACGCTGCTGCGCGCGCTGGAGGCCGGCGTGTACGACCACGTGCCCGGCGACGGGCGCGAGCAGGTCGTGACGCGGCCGGACGCGGTGAAGCTGCGCGCCGAGGACGGGCGCGCGGTGATCCACGACGACGTGTCGGCGTTCGTCGCGCACCTGCCGTCGGGCGAGCCGACCGACGACTTCTCGACCACCAACGCGTCGGGCTCGACGAGCCAGGCGGCGTCGACGGTCGAGGCGGTGGAGGCCGGCGCCGACGTGCTGCTCATCGACGAGGACACCTCGGCGACCAACATGATGATCCGCGACGCCCGCATGCAGCAGCTGATCGCCAGCGAGCCGCTCGTGCCGTTCGTGGAGCGCGTGCGCCCGCTGCACGCCGAGCACGGGGTGTCGACGGTGCTGGTGATGGGCGGGTCGGGCGACTACCTCGGCGTCGCCGACACGGTGATCATGATGGACGCGTACCGGGCGTCGGACGTGACCGCGCGGGCCCACGAGATCGCGGCGTCGGGGGAGTCCCGCGCGGTGGAGCACACCGGGTTCCCGGCGGTGACGCCGCGCGTGGTCGACCCGGCGTCGCTGGACCCGACCGCGAAGGGCAAGCGGCGGGTGACCGCCCGGGGCCGCGACCGGCTGAGCTTCGGCGACGACGACATCGACCTCGGCGCCGTGGAGCAGATCACGGACCGCTCGCAGGTCGCGGGCATCGGGCGGGCGCTCGCGCTGCTCGGTGACGGTGTCCTCGACGGTACGATCACGCTGGCCGAGGGCCTGGACCTGCTCGACGCCGAGCTCGACCGCCGCGGCCTCGAGGCCCTGCTCGACGGGCGGAGCGAGGACATCGCCCGCCCCCGCCGCCACGAGGTCGCCGCCGCCCTCAACCGCCTCCGCTCCCTGCGCCTCCGCATGTGAGCACTGTCCGCCCCGATCAGGGCGGAGCTCATATGGGCCGGTCAGGGGACGATCTGCACCCGGTCGTAGACCTCGAGGCCGTTGTAGAACGCCTGGGCGTCGGGGTCGGCCATGCGCACGCAGCCCGCGGACTGGCGCGACGGGTCACCGCCGTGGAACGCGCGGCCGTTGTCGTCGAAGAAGACCGACCACGGCATCCGCGCGTTGTTGTGCTCCTTGGAGAGGTGGACCTCCTCCTTGCGCTGCACGGCGAAGATCCCGACCGGTGTCTCCTGACCCGGCGCGCCGTGGTTCATCCGCACCGGGCCGCGCAGGATCGCGCCCTTGCCGTCGGAGAGCCACGCCTCGTTGGTCGAGAGGCGCGCGCAGGCCTTGACGTTGTCCTCGCACGGCATGGCCGCGACCGGGGCCGCCATCGCCACGGCGCCGACGCCCCCCAGCCCGCCGAGGGCGACCAGCCCGAGCCCCAGGGCCGCCGCGCGCCTGCCGAGCCGCCGCCCCGCCCGCTGCACGCCCTCGCGCGCCCCGGACCGGACGTCCATCCACGTGTGCCGACCCACCCTGCTCCTCCCGACGGTGGGCACCGAGTCGCGGTGCCTCCCTCTCAACGGCACGGCGGGCGTCACGGACGAGTGGTCTGTCCGGGTGGACCCCGGTCGCGCTCCGTGGCGCACCGGTCGCTCTCCGCGCGTGCCGGTCCGGGACCCTCTCCCCCGGGCGGCTCCACTCCGGAGACCCCCCGCGGGCGGCGGGAAGGACCAGGAGGACGTGGTCGAGGTGTCCCGGACGGGCGTGGCCCCCGTCGCCGCCGGCGCCGTCGATGAGCCGGAAGAAGGCAGACGATCAGCAGGATCGCTCCGATGACGAGCACACCGGGGACGGCTCTGCCGAGCGGCGCATTGCCCCGGCAGCGTCCGGCCCGCCACGCTGGCCCGGTGGCGACCAGGTCCGACGAGGAGCGCGACGGCGTCGCGCTGACCAACCTCGACCAGGAGCTCTTCACCGGCGCCGGGGTGACCAAGCGCGAGCTCGTCGACTACCTCGACGGCATGGCGCCGCGCCTGCTGCCCGCGCTCGCCGGCCGCCCGTTGTCCGTGGTCCGCGCACTGCGCGGGCAGAAGCCGTTCATGCAGAAGAACGTGCCGCGCTACGCGCCCGACTTCGTGCGCACGGTGTCGTTCTGGGCGGAGAGCTCGCACCGGGAGGTCGCCTACGCGCTGTGCGACGACCGGCCGACGTTGCTGTGGTTCGCCAACCAGCGCGCGATCGAGTACCACCCGACGCTGACCCGCGCGGACACGATGGACACCCCGGAGCACCTGGTGCTCGACCTCGACCCGCCCGAGGACGCCGGGTTCGACGCCGTCGTCGCGGCCGCGCACCTCGTGCGCCGCGCGCTGGACGAGGCCGGCCTGCGGGGCGTCGTGAAGACCACCGGTGCGAAGGGTGTCCACGTGCTGGTCCCGCTCGCCCCGGGCCCGACACACGAGGACGTCGCCGGCGCCACCCGCGCGCTCGCCGTGCGCACCGAGCGGCTCGGCCCGGACGTCACGACCACCGCGTTCATCCGCGCCGACCGGGGCGGCAAGGTGTTCGTCGACCCCACGCGCGCCGGCGGCTCGACGATCGCCGCCGTCTACAGCCCGCGCGTGCGGCCCGGCCTGCCCGTGTCGTTCCCGGTGTCGTGGGACGAGCTCGACACCGTGGTCCCCTCCGAGATCACCGTGCGCACCGCGCCCGACCGCCCGGATCCCTGGGCGGACCCGGCCGCCCACCCGGCGCCGCAGGCGCTCCCCGACGAGCTCGTCGCCGAGGGCCGCACGATCCCGGTCGCCCGCGTGCAGGCGATGCACGAGGGCAAGCGCCGCAAGCGCGCCGCCGAGCGGGGGGAGTAGCGCCCGCCCGGTGTCAGCGAAGTGGCGTCGCTGACGTTGAGTGTCCGGATTCTGCCGTCGATCACCCCGGACCCCGCCGCGCGAGGACACCGCCGACCACGGTCGCGTCCCGCTCCTCGTCCCGGGCGATCGCCGCCGCGAACCCCGCCCCGACGAGCGCCTGGCGGGCCGCGTCCGCCTGGTGCTCCGCGCACTCGAGGAGCAGGTGCCCGTCCGCGCGCAGCCACGCCGGCGCCTGGTCCGCGAGCCGGCGCACCACGTCGAGCCCGTCGCCGCCGCCGTCGAGAGCCGCGTGCGGCTCGTGCTCGCGCGCCTCGGCCGGCATCGCGGCGACGGCGTCGGTCGGCACGTACGGCGTGCTCGCGACGACGACGTCGACCCGCCCGGCGAGGTCCGGGGGCAGGGCCGCGAGCAGGTCGCTCCGGTGCACCCCAGCCGCACCGGGCAGGTTCCCGCACGCGCAGGCCACGGCAGCGGGGTCGTCGTCGGCGGCGTGCAGCACGACGTCGGGCCGCGCCGCGAGCACGGCGGCCCCGATCGCGCCGGTGCCGCAGCAGACGTCGACGACGACGGCGGCCGAACGCACCACGGCGACCGCGCGCGTCACCAGGAACTCGCTGCGGCGCCGCGGCACGAACACCCCCGGCGCCACGGCCACCCGCAGCCCGGCGAACGCCGCCCAGCCCACGACCTGCTCCAGCGGCTCGCCGGCGACACGGCGCGCGACGAGCGCGTCGAGGTCACCGCCGGCGTCGGCCAGCACTGCCGCCTCCTCCTCGGCGAACACGCAGCCCGCGGCCCGCAACCGCGCCACGACGGGGATCACCGGGCGGGCAGCCCGAGGATCGCCCGCGCCTCGGCGGGCGTCGCCGGGCGGTGTCCGAGGTCGGCGAGCAGGGCCACGGTGCCGTCGACCAGCTCGACGTTGGTGGGCGTCGAGGGCCCGGCGTAGTCCTCGAGCCCCACGCGCAGGTGGCCCCCGCGGCCCACGGCGGTCTCCGCGAGCCCGCACGCGACGACGTCGCCACCCAGCACCGCGACCGACCACGGCAGCCCCGACGGTTCGAGCATCTCGAGGTAGGCCTCGAGCGCCGTGGTGGTCGGCGGCAGCCCGAACTCGAGCTCACCGCCGAAGTAGAGCTTGACGATCGCCCCGGGCGGCACGCGGCCGTGGCGGTGCAGCGTCAGCGCGGTGCGCAGGAAGCTCGGGTCGAAGATCGAGATGCTGGGCCCGGTGCCGTGCACCGCGCAGCGGGCGAACATGTGCTCGGTGTCGGCGTAGCTGTTGGCGTACGGGCCGGGCGCCGCCGCCTCGGGGACCACACCGTCGCTGGTCAGGCCCACGTTCACCGAGCCGGGGTCGACCAGGGAGAGCCCGCCCATCCCGCGCCGTGCCAGCTCCTCGACGTGCGCCCAGCGCTGCTCGACCGGGATGCCGCGCGCCCCGGCCGCCATCGTCGGGTAGGCCAGCACGTCCGGGTGCGCCGCGAGCACCGGCGCCCAGGCCTCGAGGTACGGCTCGACGGGGTGTACGCCGTCGGCGACGAACATCGCCTCGTGGTGGTCGTGCACGATGCTCGCGCCGCGGGCGATGCACGCCAGCATCGCGTCGGCCACCTCGGTCGGCGTGAGCGGCACGTGCGGGTTGACCGAGCGCGGGGTGGCGCCGTTGACGGCGACCTCGAGGATCACGGGCGTGCTCACGGCCGCCGAGCATGGTCGCCGCACCGGGCCGCGTCGAGCACCATGTCGCCCGTGGATCCCCTCACCCCCGAGGAGCTCGGCCGCGTCCGGGCCCTCGCGACGTCCTCGTTGTGCGACGCCGACAAGACGCTGCGCCTGCCCGATCCGGCGATCCGCGCGATCGTGCCGGACGTGCGGATGGCCGGCCCGGCGGTCACCGTCGTCGCCCCCGACGACCACCTGCCGGTGCTGGCCGCGGTCGGCGAGGCGCCGCCGGGCTCGGTGCTGGTGGTGGCGAACCCGCGCGGCGACCGCGCGGTGGCCGGCGAGCTCGTTGCCGCCGAGGCCCGCCGGCGCGGCCTCGCCGGGATCGTCGTCGACGGGTGGTGCCGCGACGTGGCGGGCCTTCGAGCGCTCGGGCTGCCGGTGTTCGCCCGCGGGTCGACGCCGGCGTCGGGCAGCGCCCGCGACCCGCGCGGGTGGGACGAGGCGCCGGTCGCGCTCGGCGGGGTGCGGGTGCGGCCCGGCGACCTCGTGCTGGGCGACGACGACGGCCTCGCCGTGGCCACGCCCGACCAGCTCCGGGCGGCCCTGCCCCGTGCCGAGGAGGTCGAGCGCGCCGAGGCGGCGGTCCTCGCCGGGATGGGCCGGGGCCGCTCGCTGGCCGAGCACACCACGATCGTCGAGCACCGCGTGGCCCGCGCCGCCGGGCGCGACTCGGCGTTCCGGTTCACGGTGTGAACCCGGTCGTCCTGATCACCGGCGGCAGCCGCGGCATCGGCGCCGCCGTCGTGACCCGCGCCGCGGCGGCCGGCTGGAACGTCTGCCTCACCTACCGCGGCGACGAGGCCACGGCCCACGACCTCGTGGCCCGGGCGCGAGCCGCCGGTGTCGACGCGCTCGCCGTGCGCGCCGACGTCGCGGTCGAGGCCGACGTCGAGGCCGCGTTCGCCGCGGCGGACGCGATGGGCCCGCTCGCGGGGGTCGTCGCCAACGCGGGGGTCGTGGTGCCGAAGGCGCGGGTCGACACGATGACGGCGCAGCGGGTGGCCGACGTGCTGGCGGTCAACGTCGTCGGCGCGGTGGTCACGTGCCGCGAGGCGGTGCGCCGGCTCTCGACCGCGCACCGCGGCGCGGGCGGGTCGATCGTGCTCGTGTCGTCGGCGGCCGCGCGGCTGGGCGCGCCCGGCGAGTACGTCGACTACGCCGCGTCGAAGGCCGCCGTCGACACCCTCGGCACCGGCCTGGCGAAGGAGGTCGCCGGGGAGGGTGTGCGGGTCAACGTGGTGCGCCCCGGGATCATCGACACCGACATCCACGCGTCCGGCGGGCAGCCCGACCGCGTGGCGCGGATCGGTCCGGCCGTGCCCGTGGGACGTGCCGGCACCGCCGACGAGGTGGCCGCCGCCGTGACGTGGCTGCTCTCCGACGAGGCGTCCTACTGCACGGGCAGCGTGCTCGACATCGCCGGCGGTCGGTGACCGGGGTCGCGGCACGGCTGTCGGAACCCCGGGGGAGGATCACCGCCGTGACGAGGGAGGCCGCACCCGAAGCACCGGTCCACCGCTTGCCGCGCGGGGCGTGGCGCAGCTACGTGGCGCTGGGCGACAGCTTCACCGAGGGCGTGGGCGACCCCGACCCGGACACCGGCGTCGAGCGTGGCTGGGCCGATCGCCTCGCCGAGGTGCTGGCGCGGGAGGACGCGGGGTTCCGCTACGCCAACCTCGCGGTCCGCGGGCTGCTGCTCGACGCGATCGTGCGCACGCAGGTGCCCGAGGCGGTGCGCATGGCGCCCGACCTCGTGAGCATCTGCGCCGCCGGCAACGACCTGCTGCGCCCGGGGGCCGACCTCGACGCCCTGTCCGAGCGCTTCGAGGGCGCCGTGGCGACGCTGCGTGCGACGGGCGCCGACGTGCTGGTCTTCGCCGGCTTCGACACCCGCGAGAGCCCGCTGCTCAACCTGATCGGTCGGCGGCTGGCGGCGATGAACGACCACATCCGTGAGATCGCGCACCGTCAGGGCGCGCACCTCGTCGACCTGTGGGTGATGCCGCCGCTGGCCGACCCACGCGCCCGCACCGACGATCGGCTGCACCTCAACGCGAGCGGGCACGAGCGGGTCGCGGCCCGGGTGTGCGAGGTCCTGGGCCTGCCCACCGACGTCGACTGGCGCACGCCCTGGCCGGCGGCGGAGCCCGCGAGCTGGGGGCGCCGGCGCGCGGAGGACGTCCGCTGGGCCCGCGAGCACCTCTGGCCATGGGTGCAGCGGCGGGCGCAGGGCCGCAGCACCGGCGACGCGCGGGGGGCCAAGCGGCCGCAGCTGGCGCCGGTGCGGTGAGCATCGTCGTCGGCGACCTCGCCGGCCCCGATCTGCTGGGCTGCGGCGCCCCGCTCGAGCTGGAGCCGGGCCACGGCGAGATCCAGTCGATGCGCACCGCGTCGGCGCACAGGGCCGCGGGGTGGCTCGGCGCTGGTCGTCCACCTCGTCGCCGAGGGCCGCCGTTGCGCGGCTACCGCCCGCTGAGTCTCCCTACCGCGCGCCGACGGCGATCCGCCTGGCCTCGGCGATGGGCGCGCGCCCGTTCGTGCTCGCCGGGTCCGACGGCGGGCGGCCGCGGCGCCGACGCCGCCCCGGAGCAGGGCCCGGCGCGTCGGGACGATCAGCCGCGGGAGGGTAGCGACCGGTACTCGAGGCCCCCGGCGGTGCTCCGCCAGACGACGAGGCGGTCGAGGGTCACGACGATCGGCTGCGAGAACGTCATGAGCCAGGCGTCCAGCGGCTGGTCGCCGAGCATCGGCGCGTACTTGCGGCCGAAGGCGTCGAGGGCGCTCTCGACGTGCGCGAAGTCCGAGAGGACCGCGCGCCCGCCACCGGTGACGACGTCCGTGCCCTGCTCGGCGGTGTCGAGCGCGAGGACGACCTCGGCGTGCTGGTGCAGGTGCCGGATCTTCGCCGTGTCCGGTCGGCTGAACACCGTGACCACGGGGTCGTCGAACGTGAACCACACGGGCACGGTGTGCGGCCGCCCGTCCGGCGCCACCGTGCCGAGCCAGATCACCGGCTCACCGGCGAGCCGCTCCCCGGCGTGGACGTCCGTCGCGACGGTCGGGTCGAGCAGGGGGGCACCCACATGGTCATCGCAGCAGACCGGTCAAGCGTGCCCCTCGACACGGGGCGACGACGGCGATTCGATGTTCCCCGACGGACGGCGATGAGGAGCGACGGATGACCAGCGCAGTGGGTGGGCTCGGCGTACGTCGGGAGTCGAGCGGGTGGGGCTGGATCCTGGCGTCGGGGATCCTCGGTCTGGTGGTCGGGGTGATCGCGCTGTTCAACCTGGGCGCGACCATCGTCTTCGCGGCCATCTTCTTCGGGATCGTCCTGATCATCCAGGGGGCCCTGGAGCTCGGTGCCGCCTGGCGGGGGGACACGGGGTCGACGGGGCGCGGCTGGCTCGTCGTGTTCGGTGTGCTCGCCCTCGTGGCCGGCTTCATCGTGCTCGTCCTGCCCGGAGCCGGGATCGTCGCGCTGGCCTGGGGCCTGTTCCTCTGGTTCCTCATCGCCGGTGTCCACGACCTGCTGGTCGGCTTCACCGAGCGCGAGCACCGGGGGTGGAACCTGACGCTCGGCGCGTTGGGCATCATCGTCGCGCTCGTGTTCCTGTTCTCGCCCGGGACCGCCGTCTGGACCATCGCGGTCATGGTCGCCCTGGGCTTCCTCTTCCGCGGCGCGCTGGACGTCGGTCTCGCGCTGAGCATGCGCCGCACGCGCTGACCCGTCGCATGATGGGGACGTGGACGACCACGAGACCCGGGAGGTCGTGGCGCGCCGCTACGGCGAGCACCTGACCGACGCCGACCTGCTGGCCCTCTGCGGCGACCGGCCCGACCAGGTGGCGGCCCTGCGGCGCCACCCCGTGCTGGTGCTCGACCTGCTCGACCGGCCCCCGGTCGCCGAGGCGGTCCTGCGCGCCGACCACGACCGGGCGGGCCGGTTCCGCCACGTGTCGCCGTTCCTCGTGTTCGCCGCGGCGGTGCACCGCGTCGCCGGGGCGCTCGTCGGGCGGAGCCACGTCCCCGACCGCACCGCGCCGCGCTCCCGGGTGCCGGTGTTCGACGGCCCGGTGCTCGCGGCCTTCGCCGCGGACCCGGCGCACCGGCTCTTCCTCGCCGAGCTGCTCGCGTCCTACGCGCGGCTGGCCTCGGGCGTCCTGTGGCGGCGCGATCCGCAGGGCCCGCGACGTCACCGATGGGACGAGCTGGACCTGCCGGCCCTGGCCGAGCTGGTCCTCACGCTGCCCGAGGACCAGCGGGCCGGGGGCTGGCGCCGCCTCGGCGACGGCGCGCTGTTCCTGGCCGGGGTGTTCCCCGAGTACGCCGAGCGCACCTACGGCGACGCGGGCCTCACGCGGCTCGCCCCGCTCGCCGGGCCCCGCCCGGAGGGCCCGGTCACCGAGCTCCTCGAGGCGCTGGCCGGGCGGGCCTACGCGCGCGCCGGGGCGGCGGTGCCCTCGGGCGTCGTCGAGTCGCCGCACGCGGCGCGCCGGGTGCTGGCGCTCGTCGCCGACCACCACCTGCACGCGCAGGAGGGGTACGGACCGGCCACGGGCGTGCGCTGAGGCGCGATCGTCAGACCGCCGGCGCGGTGTCGTCCTCGACGGCGGGACGCGGCTCCGGGATGCGCGCCGCCGCACCTGGCTGTGGGTGGGCGGCACCGGCCCAGCGGCCGGCCAGGTGGTCCCACCAGCAGGCGGTGGTGTGCTCGTGGGCGTCGGTCGGGACGGCCACGGGGCGGAGCGGGGTGCTGAGCGACATGGGTCCTCCTCCGAGCTGGAGTCACCCACGGTGACAGGAACGGGAGGAGAAGTCAGCGTTCGTCACTCGTTCAGAGTAAGGAAGTTGAACGACCAGTGATGATCACGCTCCGACGTAGTCGGCCAGGTGCTCGCCCGTCAGCGTGGAGCGCGCGGCGACGAGGTCGGCGGGCGTGCCCTCGAAGACGATCCGGCCGCCGTCGTGCCCGGCTCCGGGCCCGAGGTCGATGATCCAGTCGGCGTGCGCCATCACCGCCTGGTGGTGCTCGATGACGATCACCGACTTCCCGGCGTCCACGAGCCGGTCCAGCAGGCCGAGCAGCTGCTGGACGTCGGCGAGGTGCAGCCCGGTCGTGGGCTCGTCCAGGACGTAGACGCCGCCGGCCTCGCCCATCTGCGTCGCCAGCTTGAGCCGCTGGCGCTCGCCGCCCGACAGGGTGGTCAGCGGCTGACCGAGCGTGAGGTAGCCGAGCCCGACGTCGGCGAGCCGCACCAGGATCTTGTGCGCGGCGGGGGTGCGGGCGGAGTCGACGGGTCGAGCTCCGCTGCGCTGCGTCTCCCGCCCGCCGCCGAAGAACTCCACCGCCTCGGTCACCGGCATCGCCAGGACCTCGCTGATGTCCTTCCCGTCGAGCGTGTACTCCAGCACCGACGCCTCGAACCGCTTGCCCTCGCACACCTCGCAGAGCGTGGAGATGCCCGCCATGATCCCGAGGTCGGTGTAGATCACGCCCGCGCCGTTGCAGTTGGGGCAGGCGCCCTCGGAGTTCGCGCTGAACAGCGCCGGCTTGACGCCGTTGGCCTTGGCGAACGCCTTGCGGATGGGCTCGAGCAGCCCCGTGTAGGTCGCCGGGTTGCTGCGCCGCGAGCCCTTGATCGCCGTCTGGTCGACCACCACCACGCCGTCGCGCCGTGCCACCGAGCCGTGGATCAGCGAGCTCTTGCCCGAGCCCGCCACGCCGGTGACGGCCACGAGCACGCCCAACGGGATGTCGACGTCGACCCCGCGCAGGTTGTGGGCGTCCGCCCCGCGGACCTCCATCGCGCCGGACGCCGTCCGGACCGTCGCCTTGAGCGACGCGCGGTCGTCGAGGTGGCGACCGGTGAGCGTGCCGCTGGCGCGCAGCCCGTCGAGGGACCCCTCGTAGACGATCTCGCCGCCGGCGGTGCCGGCCCGCGGCCCGAGGTCGACGACGTGGTCGGCGATCGCGATGGTCTCCGGCTTGTGCTCGACGACGAGGACCGTGTTGCCCTTGTCGCGCAGGCGCAGGAGCAGCTTGTTCATGCGGTCGATGTCGTGCGGGTGCAGCCCGATGGTGGGCTCGTCGAAGACGTAGGTGACGTCGGTGAGCGCCGATCCGAGGTGCCGGATCATCTTCGTGCGCTGCGCCTCCCCGCCCGAGAGCGTGCCCGCCGGCCGGTCGAGCGAGAGGTAGCCGAGCCCGATCTCGACGAACGAGTCGAGCGTCTCGGTCAGCGAGTCCAGCAACGGGCCGACCGACGGCGCGTCCAGATCCCGGACCCAGGCGGCCAGGTCGCTGATCTGCATCGCCGAGACCTCGCCGATGTGCTTGCCGCGGATCCGTGACGACCGCGCCGCCTCGGACAGGCGGGTGCCGCCGCACTCCGGGCAGGTGGCGAAGACGACCGCGCGGTCGACGAACGCACGGATGTGCGGCTGCATCGCCTCCCGGTCCTTGCCCAGCATCGACTTCTGGATCTGCAGGATCAGCCCGGTGAAGGTCAGGTTGATGCCCTCGACCTTGACCTTGGTCGGCTCCTGGTACAGCAGGTGGTCCAGCTCGCGCTTCGTGAACTGCCCGATCGGCTTGTCCGGGTCGAAGAACCCGGTGCCCCGCAGGATGCGGCCGAACCAGCCGTCGACGCTCATGCCGGGGATCGTGATCGCGCCTTCGTTGATCGACCGGCTGGCGTCGTAGAGCGCGGTGAGGTCGAAGTCCGATGCCGTGCCGCGGCCCTCGCAGCGCGGGCACATGCCACCGGTGATGCTGAACTCGCGGCGCTCCTTGACCTCCCGTCCCCCCTTCTCGAGGGTGACCGCGCCCGCGCCGCTGATCGAGGCGACGTTGAACGAGAACGCCTGCGGGCCGCCGACGTGCGGCTCACCGAGCCTGCTGAACAGGATCCGCAGCATCGCGCCCGTGTCGGTGGCGGTGCCTACGGTGGAGCGGACGTCGCCGCCCATCCGCTCCTGGCCGACGATGATCGCCGTGGTCAGACCGTCGAGGACGTCCACGTCGGGCCGGTCCATCGTCGGCATGAACCCCTGCACGAAGGTGCTGTAGGTCTCGTTGATCATCCGCTGGGACTCGGCGGCGATCGTGCCGAACACCAGCGAGCTCTTGCCCGAGCCCGAGACGCCGGTGAACACCGTCAGCCGCCGCTTCGGCAGCTCGACGCTCACGTCGCGCAGGTTGTTCTCGCGCGCGCCGTGGACGCGGATCAGGTCGTGGCTGTCGGCCGCGCGCGTCGACGGCGCGTCCGTCCTCGTGTCCACGCTCATGGTGGGCATCGTCCCGTCTCCGTCCGCGGGTGCGGACGGGCTCAGCGCACCTCGAAGATGCGGATCATGTTGCCGGCGGGGTCGCGCAGGGCGCAGTCGCGGATGCCCCACGGCTGGTCGGTCGGCTCCTGGACGACGTCGGCATCACCGGCCTGGAGGCGCTCGAAGGTGCTGTCGAGCGCGGTCGTGGCGAGGTTGATGCCGGCGAACGTGCCCTTCGCCATCATCTCGGAGATCGTCCGGCGCTCGTCGTCGGTGATGCCCGGGTCGACGGCGGGCGGGTGCAGGACGATCGAGGTCCCGGGCTGCCCGGGCGGCCCGACGGTGAGCCAGTGCATGCCCATGTACTCGACGTCGTTGCGCACCTCGAACCCGAGGGTGTCGCGGTAGAAGGCCAGCGAGGCCTCGTGGTCGTCGTGGGGGAGGAAGGCCTGGTGGATGGTGAGGTCCATGCCGCTCATGCTGGCCGGGGCTCCCCGCCCCGTGCTTCTCGATTCCTGACCGGTCGTGTCACCTGCTTCGCCACGCACGGCGACATCCCCGGCCCGGGCGAGCCGGCCTGCCGCCGGTACGCGCTCGGTGACATCCCGACCAGCTCGGTGAACCGGGTGCTGAACGTGCCCAGCGACGAGGAGCCGACGGCGAAGCAGACCTCGGTGACCCCCAGGTCGCCGCGACGCAGCAGGGCCATCGCGCGTTCGATGCGCCGGGTCATCAGGTAGCTGTACGGCGACTCGCCGAACGCGCGCCGGAACTCGCGGCTGAGATAGCCGGCCGACATGTGCACCCCGTGCGCCAGGGCCTCGACGTCGAGCGGCTGCGCGTACTCGCGGTCGATCCGGTCGCGGACGCGGCGCAGCCGCGCGAGATGCTGGCGGCGCTGGGGGTCCACGGGGTCAGCCCTCGCGTTGCTTGTCCACCGCGCCTCGCTCGCTGACCAGCCAGCGGGCGACGTCGACCAGCTTGATGTTGGTGTCCTGCGAGCTGCTCACGAGGCGCTGGAACGCCTCGTTGTCGTCGAGGCCGAAGCGCTCCATGAGGATGCCCTTGGCGGTGCCGATGACGTCGCGCGAGGCCACGGCACGGTCGAGCTGGGCGGCCCGCTGCGCCCCGAGCAGTGCGAGGCCCGCCTGGTTGGCGAACAGGGCCCCGAGGACGCGGTCCTCGTCGCCGAACGCGTGGGCGCGGTGGCTGAACAGGTTGAGCGACCCGGCGCGCTTGTGGTGGCTGTAGAGCTGGAACGACAGCGAGCTGTGCACGTCGAGGTCGAGGGCGCGGCGGGCGAAGGTCGGCCAGCGGTCGAGGTGCTCGCTCATGTCCTGGACGAGCACGATCTCCTCGTCGTAGATCGACTCCACGCACGGGCCCTCGTCGTACCGGGCCTGCACCTCGTCGAGCTCGTTGACCACGTGGTCGGTGGTGGCCGGCGACGTGATCTTCCCCGGCCCCTCGAGCAGCATGACGCCGGCGAGGTCCGTGGCCGGCGACGTGTCGACGGCGGCCGTGATGATGAGCTGGAGCGTCTCCTCGACGGTCGTCGCCTCGGCGAAGCGGCGGCCCGTGCTGAGGAACTCACGCAGGCGGGCATCGTCGTCGTCGGCGAACACCACGGGCTCGCTCCTCTCGGCAGGGGTACGGACGAACGGGGTGCCAGCGTAGGGGGACCGCAAGACCGCCGCGCGGCTCGGCGGTCCGCCGGGGACCCGCCGCGCGCTGGAACCACTCGGCTCACCCCATCGGGCGACACGGGTAACGCAGATGCCTGCAGGGTCGAGATCCACCCAGAGGTGCCGAGAGTAACGGCTCAGGTGCAGAGGGTGCCGAGTGCGCCTGCCGGATGCGCAGGCGAGGGGCGTGGGAGATGACGACGAGCGTCGAGAGCGACCACGGGGCCGAGGTCCTGGAGTGGCGACCCGGCTACCAGCACGAAGTCGTCGTGGTCGCGAGCGTGCGCCACGTCTGCTGCCCCGGCGGGTGCGAGGAGACCCCGGCCGTGGTGCTCCGCATCGACAACCCCGACCACGCCGGCGAGATCGCGATGACCGCCGAGGACCTGTCGGGCATGGTCGACGGCCTGATCGGTCTGGGCGCTCAGCTGACCTCGCGCCGCGATGCGCCGGGCGGGCAGGCGCCATCGCCACGCGACGGCCGGTGACGGCAGGGACCGTCCCCGACGAGTTCGCATTGTCGCGAGGGGACACGCCTCGTTCTCTCAACCATCAATTCTGTTCTGCGCTCGACCTCGGTGCCCCAGTCCCCGGCGCCCCCGACGAGAGCGGCGCGATCGCTCGAGAACGGCCAGATCGAGGGGGCTCCATGGGGATCGTCAGCTGGATCGGCATCGGCTGTGCGTGCTGGTTCGCGGTGAGCTGCGTCGTGGGACTCGTCGTCGCGAAGGTCATGGCGTCGCCGGAGGACTCCGGCGAGCGGGAGCGCGCCCCCCACGGGTGGGTGCGCCTCCGCGCGAGGGCCATCCGTTCGGGCTCGGGGCGACGGCCGCGGGTGCCGACGTGCACGGCCACGGGGCGCGACCGCGTCCCGGCGGCGGACGGCCGGCGTCGCACCGGTTCGACGACGTGAGCGACGTCTGCGTGGTGTACGACGCCCGGCAGTGGGCGCGCCACCACATCGGCCAGATGCTCGTCGCGGTGCCCGGCGTGCGCCGCGTCCTCCTGGCGGTGAGCGTCGACGACATGGTCCGCCGCCTCGTCGAGGAGCCGGGTCGGGTGGCGGTGGTCGGGACGCGGCGCGCCCAGCCGGAGGACCTCGAGGTCGTGCACCGGGTCCTCGCGACCTGCCCCGATGTCCCGGTCGTGGTGATCGGTGCCCGTGACGACGCGGCCACCGTCCGCCTCGTGGTGGCCACCGGTGCGTGCGGCTTCCTGCGGTGGGACGCGTCCGCCGACGGCACCTCGATGCTCGTGCACGGCACGATGGGGGCCTGGTCGGCGAGCCCGCAGGCCGGTCGGGCGGGCGCCGCGCTGCGCGACGGCTCGGAGGCCCGGGGCGCGGCCGGCTCGAGCATCCTGGGGAACGTCGTCCTCCACCGCGGTGTGCAGGTCAGCCTGCGCATCTCGCCGCGGGAGATGCAGGTCCTCGACGGGATGTGCGAAGGGTTGAGCAACGCCCAGATCGGGCGCGAGCTGTACCTCTCCAACAACACCGTCAAGTCGCTCGCCCGTCGACTGTTCGCCAAGCTCGGCGTGCACGAGCGCGCGCACGCCGTGGCCCGGGCCTATCGACTCGGGCTGTTCGCTTCTTCTCTCGACGGGTCCCGACCCCGGATCTCCGAACCGACCCGCTCCTGACGCGAGCCGTCGTCAGCCTTCCGGGGAAGCGGAGGCGTCGCCGGGTTCGGCTGCGCGCTGGCGGCCCTCGTTGGCGATGCGGAACTGGCGGGCGACGTCGACCAGCGACCGCCACTGCTCGTCGGTGAGGTGGTGGAAATCGTCGGGCATCGCGCGGACCTGGTGGGCGGGCCGGCGGAGGTCGGCGAGCAGCCGCGTTGTAGTCGAGGTCCAGGGCGAGGCACAGCGGCCTGATCGTGGCGTAGCGGGGGTGGGTGACCCGCTCCTTGACCACGTTGTGGATGGTGCCCTCGGAGACGGGGTCCTCGAGGTCGGCGGTGAGCCGGGCGAGCTGCTTGATGTTGACGCCCCGTCGGTGCATCGCCTCGCGGATGATCGCGCCCAGGCTCTGCTCCATAGGGGGCGACTCTACGGCGGACGCGGTGTCCGTGAACCACCCACTGTCACGGAGTGGGCCGCCCGGGGGTACCGGCACTGCCCGAACGGGGGATCGAGCAGTGGCCACGACTCCGCATCGCCGCGCGCTCCCTTGCGGGGGACGGGTAGCCCTCGTGAGTCTCAAATTCCAATTCTTACTTGCGATCACGTCGGTTCCCCCAGCCCCTGGGCGCCTCGCCCTGCTCACTCGCGCTCGATGGGGGTCCTGCTGTATCGGTGAATCGCACCGGGTGACCCGGCGGCTCCGCGAGGTGTCGTCCGTACATCGCGGAGCACGGAACGACGGGGCGCTGAGCTCGGAGGCGGCCTCGGTGCTGGTCGAGGGCTTGCGCTCGATCCTCACGGTGACCTACGTGCCGCTCGACGGGGTCGTGGCGGTGCTGGACACCACGACCGCCGAGTGGGCGCTGCACCTCGACGCTGACAGTCCCGCCGAGGACCACTGCTGGGTCATGATCGAGGTCCTCGACGTCCTGCGCCGGGGCCCGCACACGGCTGGGCACGCGCTCCAGGTCTGAGCACTGCTCAGGGCCGGCCGGGAGTGCCCCCGGTACGTGGCGTCTCGGAAGGCGCCGCGCTCTTCGGCCACTCGAGCCGCAGGCCGCGCAGGGCGTCGGACCGCCCGGGCTCGAGGCCGTCCTCGCCCAGGGTCTCGGCCACCGCGGTGCGGACGAGGGTCAGGATGGCATCCCGCATCCTGTCCGAGAGCCGCTCGGTGCGGTCGGGGAGCAGGCTCGACAGGTCCGCGCTCTGCTGGCGGACGTCCAGCCCGAGGCTCTGGGCGGCGGCCAGGACGACGGTCGTGATGTCGACCTCGAGCACCTCGGAGATCACGGTGAGCGAGCCCGGGTCGGGGAACTTGCGCAGCGGGGCGCCGGCCCCCAGTTGTTGCCACCGGCCGCGGGTCAGGGCTCGCCCCGAGGCCCGCTCCAGGTCGCTGTAGGACCAGCCCCGTGCCTGCATCCGGGTTCGCGCTGGCGAGACGGGACCGCCGTGTCGTACGCGCTGCGCATCGGCGACGTCCACCGGTTCCCGACGCCGGGCTTCCTCGCCGACTCCGTCGTCCTGAGTGAGCTCATGACCTTCGAGACCCTGCTGCTGGAGATCTCGCTCGCGATCTTCGTGTGGAACCGCACCCTGCGTCCCTGGGTGCTCGCCCTCGGCGTGTCGCTCCACCTGTCGATCGAGTTCACGATGATGGTGGGGTTCTTCAGCCTGCTGATGCTCACCACCTACCTGGCGTTCCTGCCCCCGGAGACGGCCCGTCGGCTCGTCCTGGGGGTGCGCGAACGGCTGCGCCGGGGCACGGCCGCCCTCCGTCGCGCGCCGGCGTCGAGCGCTCCGAGCGGCGGAGGTCGGCGTGGCGCGTCCCGGCGACCACGAGCAGCGCCCGCGCCGCCGCCACGGCCCCGCGAGCCGGTCCGGGCGTCGATGCGCGGCCTCTCCCGCCTGACGGCGCGAGGTCGAGGTGACGTCGGGCCTCAGTAGGTGCGGCGCAGCCGCGCTCCGAGGGGGCGGCCGTCGGGGTCGAGCACCCGGCGGTAGGCGGGGCCGGTGATCCAGCGCCGGCGCCGGGTCAGCCGGACCTGGTCGTGCGCGGGGGCGTGGCGGCGCAGGCGACCGGGTGGGCGCGGGCCGGAGGCGCCGTCGGCGTGCCACGCCTCGAGGGCAGCGACCTGCGCGCGGACGGCGGCCGCGGCGTGGTCGGGGTCGAGCAGCTCGGTGTCGTCGGTGAGGTCGAGGTGCTCGCGCATCAGCTCCAGGCGCAGACGGCGGGCGAGGCCGCGGGCGCCGTCACCCAGCCCGGCCGGGTCTGCCGGGGCGCGCCCGTCGCGCTCGTCGTCGAGGATCGCCGCGACCAGCTCGGAGTCGTGCGTCCAGGACCGCGTGTTGAAGTTGTTGCTGCCGACGGTGGCCCAGACGTCGTCCACCACGCAGATCTTCGCGTGCACGTACACCGGCCGGCCCTCGTCGTTCTCGACGTCGAGGACCTGCACGCGGTCGCCGCCCGCGGCGCGCACCATGGCCATGGCCTCGCCCTGACCCACGTCGGCGGGACTGCCGCCGCCGTCGTCGTGGTCGGGGCGGGGGACGACGGCGATCAGGTGCAGCTGCGGGGCGCGGCGCAGCGCGGCGGCGAAGATGCGCGCGACGTCGGCGGACCACAGGTACTGGTCCTCGACGTAGACCAGCCGCTGCGCCCGCCCCAGCGCCTTGATCAGCCCGCGGGCGATGCTGCGCTCGCCCCGTGGCGCGAACGGGTACGGCGGGCGCCGACGGGGATAGGTGCGCAGGACCTGCACCGCGTACCGCCCGGCCGGCGGCGGGTCCGGGCCGGGGTCCGCGAGTGGCGACGCGGTCCGGGGCAGGCGGTGGAGGCGGTCGGGGACGACGTGCCAGGGCAGCCGGACCAGCGGTGTGGGGTCGTGCCAGCGCTCGGCGAAGACCTCCTGCAGGTCCCGGACGACGGGCCCGCGGAGCTCGAGCTGGACGTCGTGGCGCGGGCTGCGGGTGTACTCGTCGCCGGACGCGGCCGACTGCGGGTCGCCCCGGTGGTCGATGTCGTCCCGGGCGCCGAGGACGAGGTCGATGCCGCCCAGGTAGGCGACGTCGTCGTCCGCGGTCGCGTCGGTGCCGATGACGACGAGCTTCTGGTGGTGGCTGCCGAGCGGCCGGATCCGCTGGTCGAGCAGCACCTCACCACCGACCGCGCCGAGGTCCGCGGTGAGCCGGCGGTTCGGGAGCACGTGGTAGCCGAGCGCCTCCAGGTGCGAGCGCCACAGCAGCCCGCGCACCCGTGCGCCGCGTCGCGCGGCCGCCGCGAGCGCGCCGGAGACGGTCGGTCCCGGGTCCGCGAGCTGCTGGCCGCCGTCGCCGCGCCAGCCCAGGAACAGCACCTGGTCGCCGGCGCCGGTCCTCGCGAGGCGCTCGGCGAGGGCGGCGTAGTACGCGGTGCCGTGCACGTGCAGGCGCACCGCGTTGCCCTCGGTCCAGGGGCGCAGGCGGGTGGCCGGGTTGCCGCGCTGGCCGGCGGTGAGGAACCAGTCCTCGATCGTGGGCTCGGCGCGTGCCGCACCCAGGCCCAGCGCCCCGCGCAGCAGCGGCAGCAGCTCCTCGCCGTTCGGGGCGTCGACGAACGGCGGGCCGGTGGCGGGCCGGTCGTGCGGCTCCTCGTCGGCGTCGCCCGGGTCGAAGACCCGGCGCAGGGCGATCGCCGCGACCCGGCCGGGGTGGTCGCGGGCGAGCGCCTCGTACAGCACCGGGTCGTGGCCCCCGTCGTCGCCGATCAGGACCCACGACGTGTGCGGGTGGCTCTCGGCCAGCCGCTCGAGCGTGGCGCGCTTGTGCGCCAGACCCCCGCCCACCAGGTACCCGGAGAAGAGCCCTCGCCCCGCCATCAGCGCCGTTCCCGGCGGGTAGTGGTCGTGGCGCAGCGCGCGCAGCAGCAGGCCGGAGAGCTGCATCGGCAGGGCGGTCAGGAAGAACACCTCGGCGTCGGCGGCGTCGACCGGCATCGCCACCACGCGCTGCATGCCCAGCAACGACCGTCGATCCCGGGGGCCCCGGGTGAGCAGGGCGACCAACCGGCCCCACAACCGCCGCAGGGGCGCGATCCGCAGGGCCCCGTCGACGTCGTAGACGACCCCGAGCCGTGCCGGAGACTCGTCCACGGCCGCTCCCCCCTGGTCGTCCCGACGCCGGCGATGCCCTCCCCGACGCTGTGGAGACGAAGACCTCCCGGAGGGTCCTCTCGTCGTCCTCGGAGAGGTTGGTGTGGATCAGTGCAGCGACCGCCACCGGTCGACGGCCTCGAGCGACGGCCCCGTCACCTCGCCCATGCCGGGTGACCCGGTCGTCGACTCAGCGCCGGCGTCGGGACAGGAGTGCACCGGTGACACCGCCCAGGACCAACATGATCGTCAGGGCCGCCCACTGCGGCATGATCACGACCGGGATCCACAGGCGGATCGCCACGGGCTGGCGGTTCTCCAGGACGAAGACCAGCGCGAGGACGAGGACGATCACGCCGAGCGTCCACCGCGATGACCACCGCGTCGAGGTCCCGGTCGTGCGGCCGGACCGCGACGCGCGCACGGATCGGTCTGCCATCTCTCCTCCTCGGCGGGGACGCGCCCGGAGCTGCTAGAGCTGCGTGTCGCCCCAGGTCACGATCAAGGCGTAGAGCACGAAGACGTCGAGCGCGAGCAGGATGATCGACCAGATCGGGTACGCCGGCATCCAGGCCAGCTGCACGAGCATGTTCACGGCCACGAGGCCGATACCCGCCCCGCGCGCCCAGTTCGGCACCTCGCGACCGAGCAGGCTGAGCCCGGTGGCGAGCACCAACACCCCGAGGACCAGGTGAATCCAGCCCCACCCGGAGAAGTCGATGGCCAGGATGGTGCCGTCGGCCGACACGTAGGTCGTGGGCAGAGCGAGCGCGAGGATGCCCTCGATCACGGCGAAGGCGCCGATGACCGCCATGACCACTCCGCCGAAGCGGATCCAGCCTGTCTGGGCTCCGGTGGCGGCGCCCGTCTCGTGCTCGCCGCGGCGCTGTTGGGGGATCGAGGCGCGGTCCTGCGGGGGTGTGGGGATCTGCTGTCCGGTCATCGTCGCCTCCGCGGGTGTGACGGGTCCGGGGTAGACGGTCCTCGTCCGGACGGGCGTTTTCCTCACCCGCCGCGGGTGACCTCGTCCGCGCCGGTGCTCAGGAGGACGAGGAGGCCGACGGTGCGCGCCCGCAGCACGGCGGTGCGCCGGTTGTCGGGGCCGAGCTTCTGGTGGATCGCCCGCTGACGGGTCGTCACCGTGCTGGCCCGGTGGAGGGTCGTGGCGGCCCGCCGCCCACCCGGCCGTCGGGCGTCGAGGAGGGCGGGGTCGCCGGACGCCCGGACTCACCCGCGCGGGGCGAGGACGAGCGCTGTCCAGCCGCCGACCATGCGGGGCGAGCTCGTTCCGCCGTCCGGAGGCCGTCATGACCGACCAGCACAGCCCGACCGCCGCTTCCCCACCGACGTCACCAGCCCAGTCGCCTCGAGTCCGCCGCCGATCTACAGGGCGCCCAGACCCAGCGAGGCCGCCGAGCCGAACACGGTCGCGAAGATCGCGATGATGTCGATGAGCCCCCGAGCCAACTGTCGGCCAGACGTTGCCCGATGAGCGGCACGAAGGCCGAGCTGATGAGCTGGCGACGGCCCTTGCGGAAGGTCGAGTACGCGATGGCCAGCCCGACCACGGCGTAGATCGCCCAGGGGTGCAGCGTCCAGTGGAACAACGAGGTCGCCATCGCGGTGCGCAGGGCCTCGACCTCGTCGCCCGGCGGCACCGACCCCGGCGGGGGCGCGGTGTAGAAGGCGAGCGGCTCGGCGACGCCGTAGAACATGAGCCCGATGCCCATGCCGGCGCTGAACATCATCGCCACCCACGACGACGTGCGGAACGCCGGGCGCTCGTCGTCCCCGCCCAGGCGGATGCGGCCGAACCGGCTGAACGCGAGGCACAGCGCGAACACCACGAACCCGAGCGCGGCGAGGCTGAACGCCCAGCCGCCACCACGGATGAGCCCCTCGAGCAACGTGCCCGTCACCGACGCGAGCGACGCGGAGTCGACGACACCCCAGCCGACGAAGACCAGGGCGAGCGCACCCGCGACGCCGAACACGATCCAGTCGGGACGGACACGGGCCACCGGGGCCGTGCCGTTGCCGCGGTCGGTCATCGCCGGCCCACGGCGTGCTCGCCGCCGATGACGACGAGGGCGCGGAGGACGAGCATATCCAGGGTGATCATGATGATCGACCAGATCGGCGCGGCCGACAGCCAGGCCAGCTGCATGAGCATGCTGAGGCCGACCACGGTGACACCGGCGATGCGCGCCCACCCCGACTCGGCGTCCCGCAGCAGACCGAGGCCGCTGAGGAACACCAGCGTGCCGAGGACGATGTGCACCCACGCCCACACGGAGAGGTCGAGGGCGAGGACGGTTCCCTGGAAGGTCACATAGGTATCCGGCGTCGCCAGGGCGGTCACGCCTTCGAAGGCCGAGAAGGCGCCGACCACGACCATCATCACGGCGCCGAATCGCACCCAGTCCGCGGCGGGGTCGACGGGGGTCCCGAAGGACGGGCCCCGCGTCGACGGCCCCCGCTGAGTCCCCGACCCCGCGGTCTCTGCTTCCGTCATCCCGACCCCCATCGCGAGTCCCGGCCGTCCTCGGCCCACCTTCCGCCTCGGTGACGTCCCGGGACCTCCCCCGGCGCGGGTGATGCCGACCGGACCTCCCGGCAGCACCGTCGACGGCGAACCGGTTCGGGCAGGAGGTCCCCATGGCGGAGGTGTCGCGCGGAGCGGGCGCGACGACGGGTCGCCGGGACCGTCTGCTCGCGCTGCTCCTGGCGATGGCGATGTTCGTCCTCGTGGTGGACACCTCGCTGATGAACGTCTCGATCGCCGCGGTCGTGCGCGACCTGGGCACGACCGTCAGCGGGGTGCAGTCGGCGGTCGCCCTCGAGGCTCTCGTCTCCGCCGCGTTCATCATCATCGGGGGCAAGGTCGGCGATCTCATCGGTCGCAAGAAGGCCTACGTGCTCGGGCTGCTGGGGTACGCGGCCGGCGCCATCGCGATGACGGTGGCGCAGGGCCTCACCGTGGTCATCATCGTGTGGGCCGTGATCGGCGGCCTCGGAGCGGCGTTGCTGCTGCCCGCGATGCAGTCGCTGGTCCACGGCAACTTCGAGGGGGCGGCGCGCAAGCGGGTGTACGCGCTGGTCGGGGCGGCGGCGGCCATCGCGGCCGCGGTCGGTCCGCTCCTCGGCGGCTTCATCACGACGTTCCTGTCCTGGCGCCTGGGCTTCGCCCTGGAGGTCCTGATCATCGCCGTCGTGCTCTGCGGCCTGCGCCTCGTGCGCGACGTGCCCTACACCGGTGTGCGCCGCGTGGACCTCGTGGGCTCCGTGCTGTCGGTGGTGGGGATGGGCACGATCGTGCTGGGCATCCTCGTCTGGCAGGAGGGTGGCGAGTCGGTCGGCGCCCTCGTGACGGTCGGGGTGGTCGCGCTCGGGTCGTTGGCGTGGTGGCTGGTGCGGTGTCGCCGCCGTGGCCGGGCCGCGCTGCTCGACGTCGGCCTGTTCGAGTCACCGTGGTTCCGCCTCGGGATCTCGGCCCAGCTGCTCCAGCAGACCGCCCTCGGCGGCACCATGATCGCGCTGCCGATCTACCTGCAGATGGTGCTCGAGTACAGCGCGCTGCTCGCCGGCCTGTCGCTCGCCCCGCTCTCGCTCACGATGTTCGCGGTGGCGCTGCTCGCTGGCCGACGCGCCGGACGGCGGCGGCCGGCCACCGTGATCCGGATCGGCTTCCTGCTCCTCGTGATCGGCAACGCGATCCTCATCGCAACCGTCCCTCGCGCGGACTTCGGCTGGGCGCTCGTCCTCCCGCTGGCGATCGCCGGAGCCGGTTTCGGGCTGTTGGTGTCGCAGCTGAACGCCTACACGCTCGGACCGATGTCCGAGGAGCGGGCGAGCGAGGCCGCCGGCGTCAACTCCGCAGCGGGTTCGTTCGGGCTCTCGCTCGGCCTGGCGCTCGCGGGCGCGGTCATGCTCGCCACCCTCGCGACGACGTTCACCGCGGAGGCGCGGGCCAGCGCCGTCCTCGCGCCGGGCGACCAGGCGCGGGTCGCCGCCGCGCTGGAGCGCGACGCGGAGGTCATGAGCAACACGGGGCTCGGTGAGCTCGTCGCCGATGAGCCGCCGCCGGTGCGGGACGAGATCGTGCGGATCAACACCGAGGCGCGGCCCCCCGCGCTGCAGGTCGCCCTGCTCGTCCCTCTCGTCGCGGGGGTGCTCGGCCTGCTGTTGACGTTCCCGATGTCCCGGCGACCCGACCCCGAGCAGGGCGGCGGGGCCGAGTCGGTCCTCGCCGGGTGACCTCGACCCTGGACGCACCGCGCTCGCCCGGGCCGGAGCAGGCTCGATCACGGTCAGGGCTGCCGGGCGAGGTCGGGATCACCCACCCGGGATGAGGCCCGGGGGCGGGAGGCTCCGTGACGATCGCAGGCGCTGTCCGCGACGTCAGGGAGCGAGAAGATGTCTGAGCAGGTCGACCCGACCACCTCTGCGGGGCCGCGTGGTCCCTCGGGGGCGCCCGCGCGCCACGACCGGACCTCGACGGCGGGTGGCGCTGGCGACCTGACGGGCTGGGTGCACTTCGGCGCGGTGATGATGACGATCATCGGCGTCTTCGGTGTCATCGAGGGCGTGGCCGCCCTGCTGAGACCGACCACCTACATCGCGGTGAACGGCACTGTGCTCAGCATCGACCTGGCCGCCTGGGGCTGGTTGCACCTGATCCTGGGGGCCCTGCTGGCCGTCACCGGGGTGAGCCTGCTCCGTGAGGCACCGTCGTGGGCACGGTCCCTGGGCACGGTGCTGGTCGCTCTGAGCATCCTGGTCCAGATGGCGTGGCTGCCGGCCTATCCCCTCTGGTCGATCGTCGTGATCGTCCTCGATGTGGTCGTCATCTGCGCACTCGTGCTGACCTGGGGCGACCGGTGACGTCCACGGACGACGGTGGGGGGCCGCTGCCGCCGGACCCGCCGACGCGAGGACACGGCGAGGACCCGGCGGCGAGCGGCGTGGACAGCGCGACCGAGCGGCCGGAGCGCTGGGAATGGCACGTCGAGATCCCGTACATCGGTCCCGTCGGCTGGCCTCTCACCGGCAGTCTCAGCTACCTGATCACCGTGAGCGCGCTCGCCGCGTTCGAGGTGATCCCCGTGCCCATCGCCGGCGTGCTCGCGGTCGGCCACATCATGGCGCGCAACCGGGACAACAAGGTCGTGAGCGAGATCGGCGCGGGCCTCAAGGTGGTCGGCTGACCTCGACGTGGGTCCTCTGCGCGCGCTCGCACGGAAGGAGAGGGATGCTCAAGCACATCCAGGAGATGCCCGCAGGGACACTCGGCTTCGAGGCGATCGACAAGGTCGACGACGACGACTTCGAGGACACCGTGGAGCCCGTCCTGCGCCGGGAAGTCGCCGCCGGCAGGGCGATCAGGATGCTCTACCTCCTCGGTCCCGGGCTGCTCGAGTACGAGGGCGAGGCGCTGGGCGACCAGCTGAAGTTCGCGGCGCGCCATGCGACGTCCTACGAGCGTGTGGCGGTCGTGAGCGACCAGGAGTGGCTGCGCCCGGCGCTGCGCGTGCTCTCCGCGCTCGTGCCGGGACAGCTGCGGGCGTTCCCGCTCGACCAGCTCGAACAGGCGAAGGAGTGGCTGGCCGGGAGGCCGGAGCAACGGACCTGACCCGCGCCTCGCGTCGCGGCCGCGACCCTCAGGTCCCACGTCCGGTCGTGATCGGGACACGGTGGTGTGACCGAGCCCCCATCGGCACGTCGCGAATCGTGCTACCATTCTTGGGCAGCTCTCGCGCTGCGGATCGATCATTCAGGCAGGAATGGATGCCATTCCTCCGCTCGCCGCACGAACCGGCGAGCACCTGGAGCGATCGTGATCAGTAGTTGTCAGACGACGGGGAGTTCCCGAGGGTACAGGGCGGTCAGTGATCGCATCACGGGCCCTGACCAGGGGCGATGATGGGGGAGCGCCGCACGGCGCTCGGACACGTCGCCCACACGGTTGCCCACTCTCCCCGATCGACGAAATTCGACTTCGACCTAGGATGTGTGAACCCGCCTCGTGTGCGGAATCGTCGCGGCGTACGGAACCATCGACCCGGAGAAGTGCGAGCGGATGCTCGCTCGTATCCATCACCGAGGACCGGACGACACGGGGCG
>JAQSWW010000121.1 GCA_029266415.1 Actinomycetospora sp.
GCGTAGTCACCCATCTGGCGGACACCCCGTCCTCTCGCGTCGCCCGGCTCGCCCCGCCCGTGCACCCAGCGAAGTCGATACGGAGAGTGATGATGCGCCCCCGGTCGTCACAAGGTCAAGCCGGGATCTCACGGATCGTCGCCGGTTGTGGCTCGTGGCACTCGTCCCGGACCGAGCCACGCCGCGTAGTTCCCGGCCTCCGGAACCCGGCACCGTCGGTCGTCCGGGCGTCGCGCCGGCGGTGCGGTGGTCGCTGATAGTGTGCGAGCAGTCCTGCACGACATCCTCACTGCTACTCCTTTAACGGGCCGTCCGGCGAGGCGGAGAAGGAGGTCCCCCGCGCATGCCGTCACGGCAGCGGGGCGCAGCGGGTCCGGGTGGCGCGGAGGTCGAGGGCGAGCGCGAGCTGCTCTCGGCGGCCGATCTCGCGCGCACCGTGGCCCGTGTCGCCCACGAGATCATCGAACGCACCGCACCCGACGGGGACGAGTCACCGCCGGTCGTGCTGCTCGGCCTCCCGACGCGGGGCACCTACCTCGCACGACGGCTCGCCGAGCGCATCTCCGAGATCACCGGGGCGATCGTGCCCACCGGGATCCTCGACCCGACGCTCTACCGCGACGACCTGCGCCTGCGGCCCACGCGAGCCCTCGCCGAGACCGAGCTACCGCCGGCGGGGATCGACGAGGCGGTCGTGGTGCTCGTCGACGACGTCCTCATGTCCGGCCGGACGGTCCGCGCGGCGCTCGACGCCCTGCGCGATCACGGCCGCCCGCGCGCGGTCCAGCTCGCCGTGCTGATCGACCGGGGGCACCGCGAGCTGCCGATCCGCGCGGACTACGTCGGGAAGAACGTGCCGACCAACCGCACCGAGGACGTGGCCGTGCGCCTGGTCGAGGTCGACGGCGAGGACGGGGTCAGCCTGCGATGACCACCTCGACGACCGGCACCCAGCCCCTCGGCCTGCGCCACCTGCTCTCCACCGAGCACCTGCGCCGCGAGCAGGCCGAGGCCCTGCTCGACACGGCCGCCGGCATGGAGCAGGCGCTCACCGGACGCGCGGTGCGCAAGCTGCCGACCCTGCGCGGGCGCACCGTCGTGACCCTGTTCTACGAGAACTCGACGCGCACGCGGGTGTCGTTCGAGGTCGCCGGCAAGTGGATGAGCGCCGACACGATCAACGTCAGCGCCTCGGCGAGCTCGGTGAGCAAGGGCGAGTCCCTGCGCGACACCGCCGCGACGCTGGGCGCGGCGGGCGCCGACTGCCTGATCGTGCGCCACCCCGCCTCGGGCGCCCCCCACCGGATCGCCGCCTGGCTCGACCGCGTCGGGCACTCCCACCTCGGGGCCGAGGGCCACGTCGCGGTGGTCAACGCCGGCGACGGCACCCACGAGCACCCGACCCAGGCGCTGCTCGACGCGGCCACGCTGCGCCGCCGTCTCGGACGGGTCGACGGGACGCACGTCGCGATCGTCGGCGACATCCTGCACAGCCGCGTCGCCCGCTCCAACGCGCACCTGCTGGCGACGCTCGGCGCGCGCGTCACGCTCGTCTCGCCCCCGACGCTGCTGCCGGTCGGGGTGGGGGAGTGGCCGGTCGAGGTCTCCCACGACCTCGACGCGACGCTCGCCGGCGACTCCTCCCACCCGGCCCCGGACGCGGTGATGATGCTGCGGGTGCAGGCCGAGCGCATGCACGGCGCCTTCTTCCCCTCGGCGCGGGAGTACGCGGTGCGCTTCGGGCTCTCGCAGGTCCGCGCCGACCGCCTGCCCGACCACGCCGTCGTGCTGCACCCCGGCCCCGCCGTGCGCGGCATGGAGATCGCCAGCTCCGTGGCCGACTCGAGCCGCGCCGCCATCGCCGAGCAGGTCACCGCCGGGGTGCACGTGCGGATGGCGGTCCTGTACCACCTGCTCGCGGGGGAGGACGTCGCGTGACGATCAAGATCAGCGGTGTCCGTCCCTACGGTGAGGACCCGGCCGACCTCTTCGTCCGCGACGGCGTGCTCGTCGAGCCGGTGGACGACCCCGACGAGACCGTCGACGCCGGGGGGCTCATCGCGCTGCCCGGGCTGGTCGACCTGCACACGCACCTGCGCGAACCGGGCGGCGAGGAGGCCGAGACCGTCGACACCGGCTCCGCCGCGGCGGCGCTCGGCGGCTACACCGCGGTGTTCGCGATGCCCAACACCGACCCGGTGGCCGACTCCCCGGTGGTCGTCGAGCACGTGTGGCGGCGCGGCCGCGAGGTCGGGCTGGTCGACGTGCACCCCGTCGGCGCGGTCACCGTCGGTCTCGAGGGCGGCAAGCTCGCCGAGATGGGGATGATGGCGGCGTCCCCGGCGCGGGTGCGGATGTTCTCCGACGACGGCCGCTGCGTGAACGACCCGCTGGTCATGCGCCGGGCGCTGGAGTACGCGCGGGCCCTCGGCGCCGTCGTCGCCCAGCACGCCGAGGACCACCGCCTGACCGTCGGGGCCCAGGCCCACGACGGACCGGTCGCGGCGCGGCTGGGCCTCGCGGGGTGGGACCCCACCGCCGAGGAGTCGATCATCGCCCGCGACGCGATGCTCGCGGCGACGACCGGCGCGCGGCTGCACGTCTGCCACCTGTCCACGGCCCGCTCGGCGGAGATCCTCCGCTGGGCGCGCGAGACCTACGACGTGCGGGTGTCGGCCGAGGTCACGCCGCACCACCTGCTGCTCACCGACACGGCGGCCGAGGACTACGACCCCGTGCACAAGGTCAACCCGCCGCTGCGCCCGTCGGCGGACACCGCCGCGCTGCGCCGCGCGCTGGCCGACGGGACGCTCGACTGCGTGGCCACCGACCACGCGCCGCACCCGGTGGAGGCCAAGGACTGCGAGTGGCCCGCGGCACGCCCCGGCATGCTGGGCCTGCAGACGGCGTTGCCGGTGGTGGTGACGACGATGGTCGCCACCGGCCTGCTCGACTGGCGCGGCGTGGCCCGGGTGTGCAGCGAGGCGCCGGCGCGCATCGCCGGGCTCGCCGACCAGGGTCGCCCGCTCACGGCGGGGGAGCCGGCGAACCTCGTGCTCGTCGACCCGGACGCCGCGTGGACGGTGCGGGGCGCGGCGCTGGCGAGCCTGGCGGACAACACCCCGTACGAGGGGATGGAGATGCCGGTCTCCGTGGTGCACACGATGCTGCGGGGCCGGTGGACGGTGCGGGACGGAAAGGTGCAGACAGATGACGGGACACGCAGCGCAGCGGAGCTGGCCCCATGAGCACTGACCAGGCCGTGCTCGTCCTCGAGGACGGCAGCGTGCACCGCGGGGAGGCCTTCGGGGCCCGCGGGCGCAGCCTCGGCGAGGCCGTGTTCGCCACCGGGATGACGGGCTACCAGGAGACCCTGACCGACCCCAGCTACCACCGCCAGATCGTCGTGGCGACGGCGCCGCACATCGGCAACACCGGCTGGAACGACGAGGACGACGAGTCGCGCCGCATCCAGGTCGCCGGCTACGTGGTGCGCGACCCGGCCCGCCGGCCGTCGAACTGGCGCTCGCGGCGCGACCTCGCCGACGAGCTCGCCGACCAGGGCGTCGTCGGCCTCTCCGGGGTCGACACCCGCGCCATCACCCGCCGCCTGCGCGAGGCGGGCTCGATGCGGGCGGGCCTGTTCTCCGGCGAGGCCCTGGCCGACGCGACCTCGATGCGCGCCCAGGTGCTCGACAGCCCGGGGATGGCGGGCGCCGACCTCGCCGGCGCCGTCACCACCCGCGAGCCCTACACGGTGCCCGCGACCGGTGAGACCCGCTTCCGGGTCGCCGCCCTCGACCTCGGGATCAAGGCCAACACCCCGCGGATGCTCGCCGAGCGCGGCGTCGAGACCCGCGTGGTGCCCTCCACCGCGTCGATCGACGAGCTGCTCAGCCTGGATGAGTACGGCCGCGGCCCCGACGGGGTCTTCCTCTCCAACGGGCCCGGCGACCCCGCCGCGGCCGAGCACGCGGTGACGCTCACCGCCGAGGTGCTGCGCCGCGAGGTGCCGCTGTTCGGCATCTGCTTCGGCAACCAGATCCTCGCCCGCGCGCTGGGGCTGGGGACGTACAAGATGCGCTACGGGCACCGGGGGATCAACGTCCCGGTCGTCGACCACACGACGGGCACCGTGGCCATCACCAGCCAGAACCACGGCTTCGCCGTCGCCGGCGAGCCCGGGGCGCGTGTCGACTCACCGTTCGGCACCGTGCACCTGAGCCACTCGTGCCCCAACGACGGCACCGTCGAGGGGCTGACCTGCGAGGGCGTGCCAGCCTTCAGCGTGCAGTACCACCCGGAGGCGGCGGCGGGTCCGCACGACGCCGCGGACCTCTTCGACCGTTTCGCTCTGCTGTTGGGAGGGCGCTAGCCCGATGCCGCGCCGCGAGGACATCCACCACGTCCTGGTCATCGGCTCCGGCCCGATCGTGATCGGACAGGCCGCCGAGTTCGACTACTCCGGCACGCAGGCGTGCCGGGTGCTGCGCGAGGAGGGGCTGCGCGTCTCGCTGGTCAACTCCAACCCGGCGACGATCATGACGGACCCCGAGATCGCCGACGCCACCTACGTCGAACCGATCACCGTCGAGCACGTCACCGAGGTCATCGAGGCCGAGCGCGCCGCCGGGACCCCCGTGACAGCCCTGCTGGCCACCCTCGGCGGGCAGACGGCGCTGAACACCGCGATCGCCCTGCACGACGCCGGGGTGCTCGAGCGCTACGGCGTCGAGCTCATCGGCGCGGACATCGACGCCATCCAGCGCGGCGAGGACCGGCTGAAGTTCAAGGAGATCGTCCGCTCGATCGGCGGCGACGTCCCGCGCAGCGAGGTCTGCCACTCGATGGCCGAGGTCCGCGCGACGGTGGCCGAGGTCGGGCTGCCCGTCGTCATCCGGCCCAGCTTCACCATGGGCGGGCTCGGCTCGGGGCTGGCCTACACGCACGACGAGCTCGAGCGCCTGGCCGGCACCGGCCTGTCCGCCAGCCCGGTGCACGAGGTGCTCATCGAGGAGTCCGTGCTCGGGTGGAAGGAGTACGAGCTCGAGCTGATGCGCGACGGCAAGGACAACGTCGTCGTGGTCTGCTCGATCGAGAACGTCGACCCGATGGGCGTGCACACCGGTGACTCGGTGACGGTCGCGCCGGCGATGACCCTGACCGACCGCGAGTACCAGGTCATGCGCGACACCGGCATCGCCGTGCTGCGCGAGGTCGGGGTCGAGACCGGCGGCTGCAACATCCAGTTCGCCGTGCACCCCGAGACCGGGCGCCTCGTGGTCATCGAGATGAACCCGCGCGTGAGCCGCTCGAGCGCGCTGGCGTCGAAGGCCACCGGCTTCCCGATCGCCAAGATCGCCGCCCGGCTCGCCGTGGGCTACACGCTGGACGAGATCACCAACGACATCACCGGCGAGACCCCGGCGAGCTTCGAACCGACGCTGGACTACGTCGTGGTCAAGGTGCCGCGGTTCGCGTTCGAGAAGTTCCCGGGCGCCGACCCGACGCTGACCACGACGATGAAGTCGGTCGGCGAGGCCATGGCGCTGGGCCGCAGCTTCCCCGAGGCGCTGAACAAGGCGCTGCGCTCGGCCGAGACGAAGGCCGGCGGGTTCTGGACGGTGCCCGACCCGGACGGGACCCCCGAGGAGGCGTTGCACCAGGCGTCGCTCCCGCGCGACGGGCGGCTCTACGCCGTCGAGCGGGCCCTGCGTCTGGGTGCCGAGGTCGACGAGGTCAGCAAGGTCTCGGGCATCGACCCGTGGTTCGTCGAGCAGATCGAGGGCCTCGTGCGGCTGCGCGACGTCGTCGCCGACGCCCCCGTGCTGGACGAGGCGCTGCTGCGGCGGGCCAAGCGGGCCGGCTTCTCCGACGCCCAGGTCGCCGCCGTGCGCCCCGAGCTCGCCGGCGAGGCCGGGGTGCGGACGCTGCGCCACCGCCTCGGCGTGCGCCCGGTGTACAAGACCGTCGACACCTGCGCCGCGGAGTTCGAGGCCCGCACGCCGTACCACTACTCGGCCTACGAGTCCGACCCCGCGGCCGAGACCGAGGTCGTGCCGCAGACCGACCGGCCCAAGGTGATCATCCTGGGCTCGGGGCCGAACCGCATCGGCCAGGGCATCGAGTTCGACTACTCCTGCGTGCACGCGGCGTTCAGCCTGCGCGCCGCGGGGTTCGAGACGGTGATGCTCAACTGCAACCCCGAGACCGTCTCCACCGACTACGACACCTCCGACCGCCTGTACTTCGAGCCGCTCACCGAGGAGGACGTGCTCGAGGTCGTGCACGCCGAGCAGGAGAGCGGGCGTGGGGGACCGGGGCTGGTCGGGGTCGTCGTCCAGCTGGGCGGGCAGACGCCGCTGAAGCTGGCCGCCGGCCTCGAGGCCGCCGGGGTGCCGGTGGTCGGGACGCCGCCCGCGGCGATCGACCTCGCCGAGGAGCGCGGCGCGTTCGGCCGCGTGCTCGCCGACGCCGGGCTGCCCGCGCCGCCCTACGGCACGGCGACCAGCTTCGACGGCGCCCGCGAGATCGCCGCGACGATCGGCTACCCGGTGCTCGTGCGCCCCTCGTACGTGCTGGGCGGGCGCGGCATGGAGATCGTCTACGACGAGACCACGCTGGCCGACTACATCGTGCGGGCCACCGAGGTCACGCCCGACCACCCGGTGCTCGTCGACCGCTTCCTCGACGACGCCATCGAGATCGACGTCGACGCCCTGTGCGACGCCGACGGCGAGGTCTACCTCGGCGGGGTCATGGAGCACATCGAGGAGGCCGGGGTGCACTCCGGCGACTCCTCGTGCGCGCTGCCGCCGATCACCCTCGGGGTGGCCGAGCTCGAGACCGTCCGCGACTCGACGGTCGCGCTCGCCCGCCGCCTCGGGGTGTGCGGGCTGATGAACGTGCAGTACGCGCTCAAGGACGACGTGCTGTTCGTGCTCGAGGCCAACCCGCGCGCCTCGCGCACGGTCCCGTTCGTCTCCAAGGCCACCGGCGTGCCCCTGGCCGGCGCGGCCTCGCGGATCATGCTCGGGGCCACGATCGCCGGCCTGCGCGCCGAGGGTGTCCTGCCCGCGGTGGGCGACGGGGCCGACCTGCCGCGCGGGCACCCCGTCGCGGTGAAGGAGGCGGTGCTGCCGTTCCACCGCTTCCGGCGCCCCGACGGCCGCGGCGTCGACTCCCTGCTCGGTCCGGAGATGAAGTCCACGGGCGAGGTCATGGGGATCGACAGCGCATTCTCCACCGCGTTCGCCAAGGCGCAGGCCGCGGCGTCCGGCCCGCTGCCCACGCACGGGCGGGTGTTCGTCTCGGTGGCCAACCGCGACAAGCGCTCGCTGATCTTCCCGGTGAAGCGGCTGGCCGACCTCGGGTTCTCGATCCTCGCCACCGCGGGCACCGCCAGCGTGCTCGAGCGCAACGGGATCCCGTGCGAGGTCGTGCGCAAGCACTTCGAGGGTGCGGACAACATCGTCGACAAGATCGCCGCCGGTGAGGTCGACCTCGTGGTCAACACGCCCGTCGGCCACTCGGGCCCGCGCATCGACGGCTACGAGATCCGGGCCGCGTGCCTCGACGTCGGCGTCCCGTGCGTGACGACCGTGCAGGGGGCGGCGGCCGCGGTGCAGGCGATCGAGGCGGCGATGCGCGGCGAGGTCGCGGTGACGCCGCTGCAGACCTTCCACGCCCGCCTGGCCGCCGCGCGCCACCAGGGCACCGAGGCCGCCCGCGCGCCGGCGCCCGTGGCGGTGGCCGGCTCGTGACGTCCCGGGCGTCGTTCCGAGCTCGCCTGCGCGACGCGGTCGGCGTGCACGGCCCGCTGTGCGTGGGCATCGACCCGCACCCGGGCCTGCTCGCGGGGTGGGGCCTCGACCCGGACGCCGACGGGGTGGAGCGGTTCGCCCGCGGGGTCGTCGAGGCCCTCGCGGGGCACGTGGCCCTGCTCAAGCCGCAGGTCGCGCTGTTCGAGGTGCTCGGGTCCGCCGGGCTGCGGGCCCTCGAGAGGACGCTGGCCGACGCCCGGGACGCCGGCGTGCTCACCGTCGCCGACGCCAAGCGCGGCGACATCGGCTCGACCATGGCCGGCTACGCCCGGGCGTGGCTCGCCGACGACGCCCCGCTGGCGTCCGACGCGCTGACGCTCTCGCCCTACCTCGGGGTCGGCGCGCTCGCGCCGGCGCTCGACCTGGCCGCGGCCACCGGGCGCGGGGTGTTCGTGCTCGCCCGCACGTCGAACCCCGAGGCGGCCGGCGTGCAGTCCGCGCAGGCGTGGGTGTCCGCGCCGACGGGGCGGCGGATGCGCGAGGTGGCCCAGTCGGTGGTCGACGCGCTCGCCGAGCACAACGCCGCCCACCGCGACGGGCCGGGCGACGGGTCGGCGGGCGTCGTGGTCGGGCTCACCCGCGGCACCACGGGCCGCGACCACGGGCTGGACCTCGCCGGGCTCGGTGGTCCGGTGCTCGTGCCGGGCCTCGGCGCCCAGGGCGGCACGCCCGCGGACGTGGCGGGCGCCTTCGGCGCGCCCGACGGCGCGCTGGGCGCCGCCGGGGGACCGGTCGTGCCCGTGAGCGCCCGCGAGGTCCTGACCGCGGGCCCCGACCCCGGAGCGCTGAGAGCCGCCGTCGGCGCGCTGAACGGGGCGCTGACGGGGTAGTCCCGGCCCGTGCCGGCCACAGGACCGATCGATCACGCCGGTGAGCGCGAGGCCCGCCCGACCTGCGGACACTCCCGCCCCACGGACTGTCGGCGTCGGCCCCGCGCGGTACGTTCGCCAGCACTGGACCCAGCCATCCGCCACCACGGGGACCGGCCCGACCGGCCCCCGTCACCACGACCTTCCGGAGGAGAACGTGGCTTTACCCGAGCTGACCGAGGAGCAGCGGGCAGCGGCGCTCGAGAAGGCCGCCGCCGCCCGCCGTGCCCGGGCCGAGCTCAAGGAGCGGCTCAAGCGCGGGGGCACCAGCCTCTCGGAGGTGCTCGAGCAGGCCGACTCGGACGAGGTGCTCGGCAAGATGAAGGTCTCGGCGTTGCTGGAGGCCATGCCGGGCGTGGGCAAGGTCCGCGCCCAGCAGATCATGGAGCGCCTGGAGATCGCGCCCAGCCGACGTCTCCGCGGGCTCGGTGAGCGGCAGCGCAAGGCCCTGCTCGACGAGTTCTCCACCGGCGAGTGAAGCGGTGAACGACCCGGTGGGTGCTTGATGGACGAGGCCCCCACGCCGAGGCCCGGCCGGCTGATCGTGCTGGCCGGGCCCTCGGGGGTCGGCAAGAGCACGGTGGTCGCGGAGCTCCGGCGCATCCGTGCCCCGCTGTGGTTCAGCGTGTCGGCCACGACGCGGGCCGCGCGCCCGGGTGAGGTCGACGGGCGCGACTACCGGTTCGTCACCGCCGACGAGTTCGACCGCATGATCACCGAGGGCGAGCTGCTCGAGTGGGCCGAGATCCACGGCGGCATGCACCGCTCGGGCACACCCCGCGCCCCCGTCGACGCGCACCTCGCGGCCGGGCAGCCCGTCCTGCTCGAGCTGGACCTCGCCGGTGCGCGCGCCGTGCGGGAGCAGCGGCCGGACGCGCTGTTCGTGTTCCTCGAGCCCCCGTCGTGGGAGGTCCTCGTCGGCCGTCTCATCGGCCGCGGCACCGAGGCGACCGAGGTCGTCGACCGGCGTCTGGCCACCGCGCGCGAGGAACTGGCCGCGAGCAGCGAGTTCGACGTGACCGTCGTGAACCACGACGTCGGGGAGACCGCGCGCCGGTTGGTAGAGTTGAGCGCCGGTCCTCCCGTCAGCCGTGCAGGCCGGGGGACCGCACCGACCCCGCCGGACCGGTCTCCGTCCGGCGCCACCCCCGCAGGAGCGAGCGAGTGAGCATTCCCATCGGACGGTCCGGCGTTCTCGAGGGTCCGGAGGGCATCACCAACCCCCCGATCGACGAGCTGCTGGAGACGGTGAGCTCCAAGTACGCGCTGGTCATCTACGCGGCCAAGCGCGCCCGCCAGATCAACGACTACTACGCCCAGCTGGGCGAGGGCCTGCTCGAGTACGTCGGCCCGCTCGTCGAGCCC
This sequence comes from Actinomycetospora sp., assembly GCA_029266415.1. Taxonomy (GTDB): domain Bacteria; phylum Actinomycetota; class Actinomycetes; order Mycobacteriales; family Pseudonocardiaceae; genus Actinomycetospora. The sequence continues at coordinate 10,058 of JAQSWW010000121.1, forward strand.
GGCCCGCGCGAGAAGCCGCTCTCGGTGGCCATGCGCGAGATCCACTCCGGTCTGCTCGAGCACACCGAGGGCGAGTGACGGAGCAGCACCGACCCCGGGAGATCGTTCTCGGGGTCTCGGGCGGCATCGCCGCCTACAAGGCCTGCGAGGTGCTCCGGCGTCTGCGCGAGGCCGGCAACCACGTGCAGGTGGTGGCCACCCGGGCCGCGCTGGAGTTCGTCGGCGCGGCCACGTTCGAGGCGCTCTCGGGCAACCCGGTGCACACCGGGGTGTTCGAGGACGTGCCCGACGTGGCGCACGTCGCCCTCGGGCGCCGTGCCGACCTCGTCGTCCTCGTGCCCGCCACCGCCGACCTGCTCGCGCGGATGGCCCACGGACGCGCCGACGACATGCTCACCTCGACGCTGCTCACCGCCCGGTGCCCGGTGCTGGCCGTGCCGGCGATGCACACCGAGATGTGGGAGCACCCCGCGACGGTCGACAACGTCGCGACGCTGCGACGCCGCGGCACCGTCGTCCTCGAGCCCGCGTCCGGCCGCCTGACCGGCACGGACAGCGGGCCCGGGCGGCTGCCCGAGCCGCCGGAGATCGCCGAGTTCGCGCGCCTGCTGCTCGAGTGGGGGGTGGAGAGCGGGGGCATGCCCTTCCCGCTGCCGCGCGACCTCGAGGGCCGCCGGGTCGTCGTGTCCGCGGGCGGCACCGCCGAGCCGCTCGACCCCGTGCGCACGCTCGGCAACCGCTCGTCGGGCCGGCAGGGCTACGCCCTCGCGCGGGTGGCCGCGCAGCGCGGCGCGGACGTGACGCTCGTCGCCGGCACGGTCTCCGACCTCGACCCGCCGGCCGCGGTGGACCTGCGCCGCGTGCAGACCACCGTGCAGATGCGCGAGGCCGTGCTCGAGGCCGCGAAGGCCGCCGACGTGGTCGTCATGGCGGCCGCCGTGTCCGACTTCCGGCCGGCCTCGGTCTCCGCCGGCAAGATCAAGAAGGGCGACGACGCCCCGTCGATCCCGCTCGAGTTCAACCCCGACATCCTGCGCGAGCTCGTCACCGAGGACGTCCCGCGGCGCCTCGTGGTCGGCTTCGCCGCGGAGACCGGCGACGAGCGCGGCAGCGTGCTCGAGTACGGGCGCGCCAAGCTCGAGCGCAAGGGCTGTGACCTGCTCGTCGTCAACGCCGTGGGCGCCGGGCGGGCGTTCGAGGTCGAGGACAACGAGGGCTGGCTGCTGGGCGCCGACGGGTCGTCGGCGCCGCTGCCGATGGGCTCGAAGGCCGCGCTCGCCGCCCGCGTGTGGGACGCGGTGGCCGAGCGTCTGCCCTGACGGGACGCGGAGCGCAGGGGAGCCGGACCCTGGACGCCGCCATTCCCACGGATGTGCACAGAACACAACCGTTGTGTGACAGGCTTGGCATTTCGGCAGGTCAGAGGCCTCGCCAAGACCGGGGATGCCGTTAGTGTGGACGGGTCCCATTGTCGAGGCAGGGAGAGCTCGTGCCCGCTAGGCGTCTGTTCACCAGCGAATCCGTCACCGAGGGCCACCCGGACAAGATCTGTGACGCCGTCAGCGACGGCATCCTGGACGCCCTGCTGGCGCAGGACCCCAAGAGCCGCGTCGCCGTCGAGACGATGGTCACCACGGGCCAGGTCCACGTCGCCGGCGAGGTGACCACCAACGCCCAGGTGAACTACATGGACATCGTCCGCAAGACGATCCTGGACATCGGCTACGACTCGTCGGCCAAGGGCTTCGACGGCGAGAGCTGCGGTGTGTCGATCTCCATCGGCGCGCAGTCGAAGGACATCGCCCAGGGCGTCGACCAGGGCTACGAGTCCCGCGTCGAGGGCAACGAGGACGAGATCGCCAGGCAGGGCGCGGGCGACCAGGGCCTGATGTTCGGCTACGCCGACGCGGACACCCCGGAGCTCATGCCGCTGCCGATCGGGCTGGCGCACCGCCTGGCGCGCAAGCTCACCGCGGTGCGCCGCGACGGCACGCTGCCCTACCTGCGTCCGGACGGGAAGACCCAGGTCACCATCGCCTACGACGGGGACAAGGCCGTCGGCGTCGAGACCGTGGTGCTCTCCACCCAGCACGCCGCCGACATCGACCTCGACGAGCTGCTGACCCCGGACATCAAGAACAAGGTCATCCAGCCGGTGCTCGACGGGATCGACCTCGACTCGTCGAACACCCGCGTGCTGGTCAACCCGACCGGTCGCTTCGTCACCGGCGGCCCGATGGGCGACGCGGGCCTCACCGGCCGCAAGATCATCGTCGACACCTACGGCGGCTACGCCCGCCACGGCGGCGGCGCCTTCTCCGGCAAGGACCCGTCGAAGGTCGACCGCTCCGCCGCGTACGCCATGCGTTGGGTGGCCAAGAACGTCGTGGCCGCCGGCCTGGCCAAGCGCGTCGAGGTCCAGATCGCCTACGCGATCGGCAAGGCCGAGCCCGTGGGCGTGTTCGTCGAGACCTTCGGTACCGAGAACGTCGACCCGGCCAAGATCGAGAAGGCCATCCACGAGGTCTTCGACCTGCGCCCGGGCGCGATCGTGCGCGACCTGCAGCTGCTGCGCCCGATCTACCAGCCGACCGCGGCGTACGGCCACTTCGGCCGCGACGACCTCGACCTCCCGTGGGAGCGCACCGACCGCGCCGACGCCCTGAAGTCGATCGCGGGCAGCTGACGCCCGAACCCGTCCCGCCACGCCGGCCCGGCCATCTCGCACCCCGAGGTGACCGGGCCGTCGTGCGTGGCGGGGCGGCCGGTGTTTCCGAGCGAAGGGCCCCCTCCTTCGAACCGGCCGGCGACGGGCGCCCATCGCCGGAACGGTCGGCGATCACCGGGGCGTCGTCCCGCTCTGGTAGACCGGGCGCCGTGAGGGCGGGCGAGGCGGGGG
>JAQSWW010000271.1 GCA_029266415.1 Actinomycetospora sp.
TGGCGAGCGCCAGCGGCTCACGATCGCCCGCCTGCTGCTCGCCGCGCCGCGCGTGGTGATCCTCGACGAGGCGACCGCACACCTGGACTCCGAATCGGAGCACGCGGTGCAGGAGGCGCTGGCCGAGGCGCTGGTCGGCCGCACGGCCGTGGTCATCGCGCACCGGCTCTCCACGGTGCGCGCCGCCGACGTGATCGCGGTGGTCGAGCACGGGCGGGTGGTGGAGCAGGGCACGCACGACGAGCTCCTGGCGCGCTCCGGCCGCTACGCGGACCTCTACCACACCCAGTTCGCCTCGTCGCGCAGCGCAGCGTGACCCTTCACTCACGGTGACCCTCGCATCCCGGACAGGGTGTGCGAGACCCCTGCGAGGCCTGCGGTGCGCGTGTAGCGTCGCTGAGCGTCCGTGAGCTCCCGCATCGACCCGATGGTGCGAAACCGTCGGGGTCAGGCCGTCCGAGGAGGCCCTGTGCCGGCTCCGACACCGTCCGCGCGCCCGGGATCCGCTGGTCCGGGCGCCTCGCGTCGTGCCGTGCCGGCGGTGGCGGACCGCGACGTGTCCCCGGTTCCCACGGCCGCGGTCGCGCACCACCGGATCCCGCTCGACCCCGCCTCGCCGCTGCGCGACCGCGGCACCGCCGAGGCCTACGTCGCGTCCGTCTGCTTCAAGCACGGGCCGCCGCGGCTCGTCGGCACCGAGCTGGAATGGCTCGTCCGCGACGCCGCAGACCCCGCCCGCCCCCTCGACCCCGCCGTGCTCGCCCGCGCCCTCGGGCCGCACGCGCCCGCGACGCTCGCGTCGCACCCCCGCCCCGCGAACGGGCACCGCACCACCGCCACCCCGCCCCCCGTCCCGCTGCCCGCCGGCGGCACGGTGACCGTCGAGCCGGGAGGCCAGGTGGAGATCGCCAGCCCGCCCCTGCCGACCGTCGGCGCGCTCGTGCGTGCGGTGAGCACCGACGTCGCCGCGCTGCGCACCCTGCTGGCGAACGAGGGCCTGACCGTCGCCCCGCGCGCGAGCGACCCGCTGCGTCCCCCGCGCCGCGTCCTGCGGATCCCGCGCTACGCCGCGATGGAGGCGTCCTTCGACCGCATCGGCCCGCACGGGCGCACGATGATGTGCTCGACGACGGCCGTGCAGGTGTGCGTCGACGCCGGGGAGGGCGAGGACGTCGCGCGCCGCTGGGCCGCCCTGCACGAGCTCGGGCCCGTGCTGCTGGCCGCGTTCGCCAACTCCCCGGTCGTGCACGGCCGGCGCACCGGGTGGAAGTCCTCCCGCATGGCGAGCTGGCTGGCGCTGGACCCCGAGCGCACCGGCCCGCCCGACGTCGCGGGCGCCGACCCGGGACGCGAGTACGCGCGCCGCGCGCTCGACACCCGCCTGCTCCTCCTCCGCCGCGACGATGACGGGGGTGCGTCGTGGGACGCGCCCGCGGTCTCGTTCGCCGACTGGATCGCCGGGCGCACCGACCCGGCGCCGACGCGCGCGGACCTCGACTACCACCTGACGACGCTGTTCCCGCCCGTGCGGCCCCAGGGCCACCTCGAGGTCCGCTACCTCGACCAGCAGGCGGGCGACGAGTGGGTCGTGCCCGTGGCCGTCGTGGCCGCGCTGATGCAGGACCCCGACACCGTCGCCCGGGCCCGCGCCGCCGCGGAGCCCGCGGTCGGGCGCTGGACCGCGGCCGCGCGCCACGGGCTCGCCGACCGCGTGCTGCGCCGCGCGGCGGTCGAGGTCTTCGCCCAGGCCGGGCGCACGCTCGCCGGCCCCGCCTTCGCCGACCTCGACATCGCGGTGCGCGACCTCGTCGACCGGGTCATCACCGAGCGCGTGCGCCACGGGCGGTGCCCCGCCGACGAGCCGCTCGACGACGCCGAGGCCCGGGTGCCCGCGGACGACCAGCCACCCGAGCACGAGCCCGAGTCCCCCGGACCCCGACCCCCCTCCGGAGGTGGGCGATGACCGCCACCGACCCCGTGACCGACCGGGCCGCCCTGCGCCGCCGCCTGGCCGCCGAGCTCGAGGCCGCCCGGGCCCGGACCCGCGCGCTGACCCACGACGTCTTCGGCCCCGACGAGCCGGACTTCACCCGGCAGCACTCGCCGCTGATGTCGCCGTTCCACTGGGACGTCGCGCACATCGCGAACATGGAGGACTTCTGGCTGGTGCGTCGGGGCGCGGCGGACACCGACCTCGTCGACGGTGTGCGCGAGGACCTCGACCACCTCTACGACGCGTTCACCAACCCCCGCGCCGGCCGCACCGCGCTGCCGCTGCTGACTCCGGCCGAGGCCCGGGTCTACGGCGAGCGCGTGCGCGAGCGGGCGCTGGCGCACCTGGACGCCGCGTCGTTCGACGAGCGTCGCACGCTCGCCGGGGGTTTCCTGTTCGGGATGATCGTCCAGCACGAGCAGCAGCACGTGGAGACGATGCTCGCCACCCACCAGCTGCGCGCCGGCGCGCCGGTGCTGCACGCCGACCCGCCGCCCGCCTCCGTGGTGCCGGGCCTGGCTGGCACCGAGGTGTTCCACCCGGGCGCGGAGTTCCTGATGGGGACCGGGGACACGGAGCCATCAGGGGAGCACGCCGATAGGGGAGCTGGACCATCGAGTTCCGAGGAGCCCTTCGCGCTGGACAACGAGAAGCCCGCTCATCCCGTCCGCGTCGCCGACTTCTGGCTCGACGCCGCGCCGGTCACCAACGCCGAGTACGCGCGCTTCGTCGACGCCGGCGGCTACGACGATCGCTCGCTCTGGTCCGAGGCCGGCTGGGAGCACATCCGGGCGGAGGGTTGGACCGCGCCGATGACGTGGGAGCGGGTCAGCCGGGCGGACGGGCCGCCGCGCTGGTTCCGCACGTCGTTCGGCGTCCGCGAGGAGATCCCGGCCGACCAGCCGGTGCTCCACGTCTGCTTCCACGAGGCCGCCGCCTACGCCGCGTGGGCCGGCAAGCGCCTGCCCACCGAGGTCGAGTGGGAGTTCGCCGCGCGCTACGACCACGCGTCGGGCACCACCCGGCGCTTTCCGTGGGGCGACGAGGACCCGACGCCCGAGCACGCGAACCTCGACCAGCGCCACCTGCAGCCCGCCCCGGTCGGGGCCTACCCGGCCGGCGCGTCGCCGCGGGGCGTGCACCAGCTGATCGGCGACGTGTGGGAGTGGTGCGACTCCGGGTTCGAGGGCTACCCGGGCTTCGAGCCGTTCCCGTACAAGGAGTACTCCGAGGTCTTCTTCGGCGGTGACTTCCGGATGCTGCGCGGGTCGTCGTTCGGGGTCGGCACGCCCAACGCCCGCACCACGTTCCGCAACTGGGACCTGCCGATCCGGCGGCAGATCTTCTCCGGCTTCCGCTGCGCCCGGGACGCCTGACCGGTGTGCCGCCACCTGGCCCACCTGGGCCCCACGCCGGTCACGCTCGCCTCGCTGGTGACCGAGCCGCCGCACTCGCTGCTCGTCCAGAGCTACGCGCCCGCCGACATGCGCGGCGGCGGCACCGTCAACGCCGACGGGTTCGGTGTCGGCTGGTACGTGAGCGGAATTCGCGGTCATGACCGCGAATTCCGCTCACG
>JAQSWW010000272.1 GCA_029266415.1 Actinomycetospora sp.
GGCTCCGGGCGCGCCCAGAGCGTCAGGAAGAAGGTCGGCACGCCGACGGTGAACAGCGTCAGCCCCACCTGCGTGGGCGTGTAGGGGAAGCCGAGCCCGAGCAGCGTGACGGTGAGGATGACGAGCATCTGCGTCGACACCCGCGACAGGAACAGATACATCGACGAGCTGACCCCGGCGATGATGCGGCGCCCCTCGGTGCGTGCGGGCGGCAGCGTGGTGAACGAGTCGTCGAGCAGCACGATGTCGGCGACGTCGCGGGTCACCGAGCTGCCCGAGCGCATCGCGACGCCGACCTGCGCCTTCTTGAGCGCGCGGGCGTCGTTGACCCCGTCGCCGACCATCGCGACCTGGTGCCCCGCGCGTCGCAGCGCGTCGACGATCTGTTCCTTCTGCTCCGGCGCGACGCGGCCGAAGACGCCGTGGACGTCGACGGCCTCGTCGAACGCGGGGCCCTCGAGCGCGGCGAGCGCCGGGCCGGAGATCGCCGGGGCGTCGAGCCCGGCGCGGCGGGCGAGGGCGGCCACGGTGTCGGGGTCGTCGCCCGAGATGACCTTGATCGCGACGCCCTCCTTGCCGAGCCCCGTGAGCACGTCCGTGACGCCCTCGCGCAGCTCGTCGGCCAGGGCGACCAGGGCCACCGCCCGCAGCCGGGGCAGCCGCGGCCGGCCGTCGGTGTCGCGCAGCGACCCGGTGCCGTGGGCGAGCACGAGCACCCGCAGGCCCTGGTCGGTGCGGCGGCGGACGGCGTCCTCGGCCGGCGCTTCACCCGGCGCTGCACCCGGCGCCCCGTCGGCGAGCGCCCCGTCGGTCAGCGCGGGGCGCAGCGTCGACGGCGCCCCGAGGACCAGGGACGTGCCGTCGGCGAGGGTGATGCCGCTCCAGCGCAGCGACGAGCGGAACTCCACCTCGTCGACCACCTCGCGTGCCTCGCCGGGCAGCGCCGCGTCGGCGGCGAGGGCGGCGGTGGTGGCGTTGGTGCTGGTGACCGAGCGGGCGAAGGTCGCGAGCAGCTCCCGCGCGCCGGCCTCGTCGGCCTCGTCGGCCTCGTCGGCCTCGTCGGCCTCGTCGGCCTCGTCGGCATCGTCGGCATCGTCGGCATCGACGGGTCGAGCTCCGCTGCGCTCCGTCTCCCGGCCCGCGGGCACCACCTCGACGAGGGAGAGCCGACCGCTGGTCAGGGTCCCGGTCTTGTCGGTGCACACGACGTCGACGCGGCTGACGGCCTCGACGGCGTTGGTGCGCTGGACGAGGGCGCCCCGGCCGGCGATGCGGGCGGCGCCGACGGTGTAGGCCACGGCGATGAGGAAGAACAGGCCGTAGGGCACCAGCCCCGAGAGCACCGCGGAGGTCTGCACGAAGCGCAGCACCGTCGAGCCGTCGAGCAGGGCCTGCGCGAGGATCGCGCCGCTGATGAGCACGACGAGCGTGATGACGATGCGCACCACCAGCTCGATGCGCCACTGCAGCGGGGTCAGCACCGAGGTGTCGGCGCGCGCCGCGAGCGTCAGGCGCCCGGCGTGGCTGTCGGCGCCGACGTGCTCCGCGCGCTGCAGGCCCTCGCCACCGGAGCAGGAGCTGCCCGACAGGAGCACGTCGCCGACGTTCTTGGCGACCGGGTCGGACTCGCCGGTCAGCAGCGACTCGTCGGCCTCGACGCGACCGCTGCCGCCCGTCACCGCGACCAGGGGCCCGTCGACGACGACCTGGTCGCCCGTGCGCACCCGCAGGAGGTCGCCGACGACGACCTCGCCGGGCGCGACGGTCCGCTCCTCGCCGTCGCGCACGACCGTCACGGGCTCGCGGGCCAGCAGCTGCAGGCGGTCGAGCTGGCGCTTGGCGCGCAGCTCCTGCACCGCCGCCAGCGCCGCGTTGACGATGCCGAGACCCACGCTGACCAGCGCGTCGCTGTAGCGCCCGAGCGCCAGCAGCGCGAAACCGATGACGAACAGCGTGTTGTTGTAGAACGAGAACACCGTCGTCCGCAGGATGCGCGCGGTGGTCCGCTCCGACCCCGAGACCGCGGTGTTGGCACGACCCGCCCGGGCCAGCTCGTGCGCCCGCGCCTCGGTCAGGCCGGTAGGGCCGTCGACGGTCGCCGTCATCGTCCGGTCACCCGTGTCCACGCCGAGGATGCTCCCGGCCGCGCCTGACCCGGAGCTGAAGGGGCCGGGTCAGTGCTGTCCGGGCTCGTGGCGATCGGGGCCGGCGTCGTCCTGGTGCGAGCCGCGCGACGCGATCACGGCGCTCGTGGCGTCGATGGTGGCGAGGACGGCAGCGATGTCCTCGGGGCCGGCCGCGCCGCGGGCCCGGCCCTCGTGGTCCGGGTCGGCGCCGCCGACCGGGTCCCGGGGCGGGCGCAGCTCGAACCAGACGCGGTGTCCGCCGCGGCGGGGCTCGTCGCCCCACCGGTGGGCGAGCGCCCAGCTCGGACCGACCCGCGTGACGTCCTCGGCCACCGGCCGCACCGCGGAACCGTCGGTGAGTCCGACCCGGAGCAGCTCGTCGGCGAGCGTCAGCTCGAGCACGAGGCTCGACTCGGCACCGGCGTGGTCGACGACGTCGGTGGTCAGGTCGTCGACGAGCAGCGAGAGGTCCTCGCGGGAGACCGTGCTCGCCCAGGATGCGACCACCGTGAGCGTGAGGGTCCGGGCGTCGCGCACCGTGAAGGCGGTGACCGGGAGGTCGACCGTCGCGGACAGTGTTGCCATGGAATGTCCGATCAACTGACCTGATGGCCAGTGCACTCGTTCGGAGCAGCGCGGCGGGGTGTGTACCGGAAGCTCTCTACAGAGTGTCACAGAACGAGTTGTGTGCAAGGTGTCGCAACAGCCATTGCGCTCGATGGCTATCGTCACCTCGTCGGAGGCGGGGACGGAGGAGACGCGTGGCACAGGGGGCGGGGGACGGGTCGGGGAGGGTCGACGCGACGACGGCGGATGCGGCGCTGGCCGACCTGACCGAGGAGCTCGCCGCGTGTCTCGCGAGCCTGGAGTCGGCGCTCGCGCGCGCCGAGGAGCTGCGGAAGGCCCGCGGCGACGGCCGGACGTGGCGCGACGCGGTGTCGGCCGAGGAGCGCCCGCTGATCGTCGAACGGATCTCGGAGGCGCTCGAGCGACTCGGGGGTGCCGGGAGTCGATGGCGCCGCGAGGAGGCCCGCGCCCTGCGGGCCGAGGGCCTGTCGATCAGCGCGGTCGCCGCGCTGTTCGGGGTGACGCGACAGCGGGCGTCGGTGCTCGTGCGCGACCTCTAGCTTGCGTGTCGGACGACACGGAAGCCCGCTTCCCGACGACTTCCCGGTCACGACGCGGGCGAGGCGGCGGTGGCCGGGCGGGCGCGTGCGGGCTCGACCACTGGTGGCTCGCCCAGGACCCGGGAGCGCACGGCGCGCGTGCTCGTGGACTTCTGGGCGTCTGTGTAGGCGGGTCTGCGCGACCTAGGGCCAAGATCGCGTCGAGACTGCCGCTGACCTCGTTCGCGCTGCGCGGCGGGGCTGTCGGGGGTCGGGTCTATCTTCGAACGCATGAGCGAAGGTGGTGCTGTCGGGCCGGTGGAGCGGGAGGCGCTCG
>JAQSWW010000122.1 GCA_029266415.1 Actinomycetospora sp.
GGCCGTGCATCGCGCGCGCCGCGCCGGGTCCGACCGTCTCCTCCATGACCCGGCACGGGGCCGCCCGCCGCACCACCTCGAGCACGACGTCGCCGACCACCAGGCGGGCGCCGGGCTCGGTCGGCACGGGTCCGTGGGCGAGGGTGAGGTTGCGGCGGGTCCCGGCCGGCGTCACCGGCGCGCCGAGGGCGGCGGTGGCGGCGTCGAGGTCGTCCCGGCTCTGCACCGACACGTGCCGGTGCCGGCTGCCGTGGTGGCGGTCGCCGACGATCCCGCGCCCGGCCTCGACGTCGAGGTGGTCGACCGCCACCATCGGCGCCTTCCGCTCGGGTGCGGTCTGCAGCGCCGCCACCGTGATCGTCATCATCACCAACCCCGGTCGATCGTGCACGGTCATTTCCCCCTCGGTGCAACGCGGGTATCGCCGTCGCCATGCCCCGAGCGGTCGTCATCGCCCGACCGACGCTGCCCGCTGCGGCCGAGGGCCACCGCCGTACCGGGCACTGGCGCGACCGCACCCACCTCGACGACCTGCGCGACGAGCCGGCCCGGGCCCCGGCGCGCACGGTGCTCGTCGACCGCTCCCGCGGTGCCCGCCGCGTGCTCGACGTCGACGCGGTCGCCGACGGCGCCGAGCGCCTCGCCGCCGTGCTGGCCGCCCACGTCGGGCCCGGCGACCGCGTGGCGTACCGCCTCACCAACCGCTGGGAGACCGTCGCGCTCCTCCACGCCTGCGGGCGCGTCGTCGACGCGCTACCGCGCGGGGCGTCGGGCAAGGTCGACGAGAAGGCGCTCCGGGCGCGCCTCGACGACGAGGGGTGACTCCGGTGGCATCCGTTCGGGGTAGCAGCCCCGAGCGGCCCGCGCGGTGTCGGTCAGTCGTCCTCGTCCTCGTCGTCCTCGTCGACCTCGTCGTCGTCCTCGTCGTGGTCGTCGTCCTCGCCGTCGTGGTGGTCCTGCTGGTCCTGATCCTGGCGAGGCTCACGATCGTCCGGGCGGCGCTGCTGGAGCCCCGACTCGGGGTCCCGCCCGTTCCGGTCCTCACCACGGGGGCCCGGCGCAGCCGCGCCTTCCACCACGCGGCCGGGCACCGGGTCGCCGACGTCGTCGGCGTCGGGCCCGGACCTGGAGACGTCGTCGTGGTCGCGCTCGGGCCCGTCGCCCTCGGACCGGTCGCCCTCGGACCGGTCGCGCTCGGACCGGTCGCCCTCGGACCCGTTGCGCTCGGACCGATCGGGGGTGTCGGGGACAGGCGCGTCCGATGGTCGCGTGCCGGTCGGAGTGCGGTCCGGCCCGGTCTCGGGCGCGGCCATCCCCGAGGTCTCCTCGCGGTCGGGTCGGTGCTGGAACGCCGGCGGTCGCTGAGCCGCGGAGGACGGCTCCGCCGCCTCCGCCGCCCTGCCCCGGTCAGCCTCCGTGCTCGTCGTCGTGGAGGTCGTCGAGTTCCTGGCCGCCCGTCGCTCCGACGATCGGGGCGCGTCCGGTGCGGACGTCTCGGGGTCCACCTGGTCGTGCACCTCTCGCCACCGCTCCCGCAGGAGGCGTGCGGCCCGGCTCTCGTCGGCCGTCAGCAGACGCTGGTCCGCTCTTTCCAGCGCGCTCCGCGCCCGAGTCGTGTCCCCGCGCTCCAGGGCCGCCGAGGCCTGGTCGAGGTCAGCCGATGCCGCCAGCACCCATGCGTCGGCATCCTGAGGAGACCCGCCCGGCGTGGACCACAGGGTCACCGCGACCAGGGTCGCGACCGCGGCCGCGACCAGGGGCGCGCGGAGGCGGTGCCGCCGCGTCGCCGACGGGGTCGACCGTGCCCGGTCCACGAGCACCGCGGCGCGGTCGACGTCCACCGACCACGACTCCGGCTGTCGTCGGACGGACCGCTGCCAGGTGATCAGGACCGCGGCGAGCTCTCGTTCGACCTCGTCGTCGAGGTCGTCGCCGACCGGCTCCTCGACCGCATGGGTGCCCCCGGCGACGCTGTCGAGGAGGGCGTCGTCTATCGCGAGTGCCTCGGCACACGAGTCGTCCCCGCACGGCCCCCCGGGACACCGGTCCTCACCGACCCACCCGGGGCGGGGGCTCTCGGGGCCGGCCGCGCGGCTCTCCCCCCTGTCGGCCGACGTCATCCCGACCTGCCGGAGCACGCCGCGGGCCACGACACCGCCTGGTCCTGCCCGTGAGCGGCCCGTTCGGCGCGCGGACGCCGGGCGGCGAGGTCGATCGCCAGCATCTGACGCAAGCTGCTCAGGGCCCGGTGCTGGGCGATCCGCACCGCTCCGGGCGTGCTCCCCGTGGCGTCCGCGACCTCGTCGACGCTCAGACCGACCACCGTGCGCAGGGCCAGGACCTCGCGCTGCCGGTCGGGCAGGCGGTCGAGGAGGCCGTACAGCTGGTGCCGGGTCCACTCGCCCATCACCGTCTCCTCCGGCCCGGACGCGCTCTCGGCGGTCTCGAGGAGTTCGGGCACGTCCGACGTCGCCGCACTGCGGTCCCGGCCCATCGCTCGGAACGCGTTGGCCACCTTGTGGGCCGCGATCCCGTACACGAAAGCGAGGAACGGACCGTCGGCCGGCCGCCACCGCGGAAGCGAGGTGATGACGGAGAGCAACACGTCTTGAGCCAGGTCCGCGGACGACATCGTCGGGCGCTCACGAGCCCCGAGTCGTGTCCGGCAATACCGCTCGACGATCGGGGTCAAGGCCGCGAGCAATGCGTCGAGTGGCCGACGGCCGCCTCGGGACGCCTCTTCCGCCAGCGCGTCGAGGTCGTCGATCATCACGTCTCCCCTGTCCCCCCGTCTGCGCTCCGGCACGTCGCCCTGTCCACGTCCCGGTCGATCCCCCCTCCGTGGGCGGCCATTCCGTCGGCCCGCCCAGCCTTCGGCCAGGGATCGAGAGTGCCCCGCGCGCCGACCGCGGACAAGGACCCGTTACCGCACCGATGCGTCCGCCGAATCCTCGGGAGGTGGCGCCCGAGCACGACGCGCGGGCACCAGGGTCGAAGGTCCCGAAAGCGTCCGGCGCGGGGCGTCCGGCCGCCGTGGTCCGCCCGTCGCGCGGATCGCGGCGACGCACCTTCGGCTGCCGTCAGTAACGATCACTCGCTCGTACAGCCCGTCACGGGACAAGGTTTTTCACCCGATGGAGTGAAAGAGGCGGAGATCCTGCTCCGATGAGTAACGGCAGGCCGAGCTCCGGTGAAACCCACCATACGGGCAAACAGACGCTCGCGAACCGGCCTCGACATCCTGTGGTGAACCGAGCACCGACCCGCGGACGGGGAGCCACGCCGAGCACGATTCCCGTCGGGGAGCGGGAGGGGTGTGGTGAATCCTGACCGCGTGCACGGCGAGGGGAATGCAGTCGCACGCGCTCGACGAACCTGAACCCAACGGGGGGTATTCAGCGTGACCATCATCTCTGACCCTCTGCAGTACAACGAGGACGACCTGTTCGTCGACCTCCGCGGAGCGACCGGCCACGCCCTTTTCCTCAAGTGCGAGGGTTTCAATTTCGCGGGATCCATCAAGCTGAAGGCCGCCATCGGCATGGTGGAGGCCGCCGAGCGGGACGGGCTCCTCAACCAGTGGTCGATCCTGGTCGAGTCGTCCTCGGGCAACCTCGGCGTCGCGCTGGCCATGGTGGCGGCGAGCAAGGGCTACCGATTCCTCTGCGTGACCGACCCGCGCTGCAACGCGACGACCCGGCGCCTCATCCAGACCCTGGGCAGCGGCGTCCACACGGTCACCGAACCCCACCCCACGAGCGGGTTCCTCGGCGCGCGGCTCGACCACATCCGCCGGCTCTGCGCCTCCAGCGCCCGCTACGTCTGGCTCGATCAGTACGCCAACCCGAACAACTGGAAGGCCCACCACCGCACGACGGCACCGGCGATCGCCCGCCAGTTCCCCGATCTCGACGTCGTGTTCATCGGCGCGGGCACGACCGGGACGCTGATGGGTTGCGCCCGGTGGTTCCGCCGATGGAACCGATCGGTGACCATCGTTGCCGTCGACGCCGCGGGATCGGTGAGCTTCGGCGGCCCCCCGGGTCGGCGGCTCGTCCCCGGACTCGGCATGAGCGTGCACCCCCCGCAACTCGATGCGTCCATGATCGACGACGTCGTCCGGGTCGAGGAGGAGGACACCGTGCGCGCCTGCCACCGGCTCGCGCAGCGAGGCTTCCTCTTCGGTGGCTCCACCGGAACGGTCGTCAGCGGTGCCACCCGGTGGCTCGACCGGCACGGTGGCGGCGCCGACCTCACCGCCGTCGCCATCGCGCCCGACCTCGGGGAGCGCTATCTCGACACCGTCTACTCCCCGTCCTGGCTGGTCGAGAACTACGGCGAAGACGTGCTCGCACCGGTGGCGCCACTGGCCGACGCCCAGCCGGCCTGATCCACGCCGAGGACGCGGATGATGAGACCTCTGGTGCAGACGACGCGCGCCGGCTCCGATGCGCGCCCACGACCGCGTCATACCGGTCCGCCCACCGTGACCGCGAGGGCGCCCTGGGCCGCGGCGCCGTCGCCGGGCACAGGGCAGGTCGGGCTGGCGGCCCGGCCCGGTCCGCCACCGGGTACCGATGCGGCCACGGTCACCCTCAGCGTGGTCGGGACGGTCCCGATCGCCGCGCCCGCGGTGTCCGATCCCCCGACGCAACGGCTGAGGGTCGCCACGGTGCCACGCCGGCGCGTGCTGGTCCCGCTGTCCGTCCGAGCGGCCCCTCCCCGCCGAGCGGCTCCGACCCCGGCCGAGCCGATCCAGGACCTGCTGGGCGAGGTCCTCGCCGGGGCCCTCGACCGCGACCACGTCCCCCCCGACGCAAACGTCTTCGACGACCTCGGCGCCGACTCCCTGCTCATGGCCCGCTTCTGCGCCCGGGTCCGCAAGCACCCCGACCTGCCCTCGATCGCGATCCAGGACGTCTACGCCCACCCCACGCTCGCCGCCCTGGCCGCCGCCCTCGCCCCGCCCCCCGCGGCGGAACCGCGCCCGGCCGCCCCGGTGCCGGCGCCGCCCGCTCCGCCGCCCGCAGCGACGTCCGTCCCCCGGGCCGGGCGGCTCGCCTACGTGCTGTGCGGGGCGGCGCAGCTGCTGTTCTTCCTCGGCTACACCTACGTCGCGGCGATCATCGTGACCTGGGCCTTCGAGTGGCTCGCGGCCGCTCCGGACGAGCTCGCCCTGTACCTGCGCGCCGTCGCCGTCGGGGCCTTCTCGTTCACCGTCCTGTCCGTGCTCCCGATCGCGCTGAAGTGGCTGATCATCGGACGCTGGCGGCCCCGCGAGTTCCCGATCTGGGGCCTGACCTACCTGCGGCTGTGGATCGTCAAGGTCCTCGTGCGCTCCAGCCCGCTGGTGCTCTTCGCGGGGACCCCGGTCTACCCGTTCTACCTCCGCGCGCTGGGCGCGCGGATCGGCAAGGGCGCCGTGCTGCTCACCGAGCACGTGCCGGTGTGCACCGACCTGGTGTCGGTGGGCGCGGGCGCCCTGGTCCGCAAGGACACGTTCCTGACCGGTTACCGCGCCCACGACGGCCGCATCCAGACCGGGACGGTCGCCATCGGGCGCGACGCCGTGGTCGGCGAGGCCGTCGTGCTCGACATCGACACCGCGATCGGCGACGGCGCGACGGTGGGGCACAGTTCGTCGCTGCACCGCGGCCAGGTCGTCCCCGACGGGGAGACCTGGCACGGGTCACCCGCGCTGCCCACCGACACGACCTACCCGACGGTCCCCTCGAGACCGTGCGGGAACCTGCGCAAGGTCGTCTACTCGCTGGTCAGCATCACCGTCCTGCTCGGCGTCCTGCTGCCCCTCCTCGCCGGCGGCGCGGCGCTGCTCATCATGGAGATTCCGCAGCTCCGGGCGCTGATCGAGCCCGGAGCCGGGTCGTTGACCAGCCGGGTGTTCTGGATCGAGACCTTCATCGTCTCGGTGATCGCGGTCTTCGGGCTCCTGCTCGTGGGCCTGCTGCTGGTGCTCACGCTGCCGCGGTTGTTCGCGCTCGGGGTCCGCGCCGATCGGGTCTACCCGCTCTACGGCGTGCACTTCTGGTTGCACCGCACGGTCGCCGCGCTCAGCAACGTCATGGCCTTCACGTACCTGTTCGGCGACAGTTCGGCCATCGCCCACTACCTGGAGCGCATCGGCTACCGGACGAAGCCGCTGGTGCAGACCGGGTCGAACTTCGGGATGGCCGTCAAGCACGAGACGCCCTTCCTCACCCACGTCGGCAGCGGGACCGTGGTGGCGGACGGCCTGTCGGTGATGAACGCCGACTACTCCGCCACGTCGTTCCGGGTCTCGCCCACGTCGATCGCCCGATCGACGGCCCGGTGCGGGAGGGCGTCGGGCTGCTGGGCTCGCCGAGCTTCGAGATCCCCCGCACCGTGGCCCGCGACACCGCGCTCGACCTCGGCGGCCAGGACCTCGCGCGCGGGCTGCGCGGCAAGAGCCGGCACAACGCGCTGACGATGGCGCTGCACCTGCTCGTCCGGTGGTGGCTCTTCCTCGGGATGGCGGCGCTCGTGGCGTGCGTCGCGTCGGTGCCGGTGAAGCTCGGGGCGGTCGAGATGCTGGCCGGGCAATTGTTGATCTTCGTGTTCGGGACGCTGTGGCTGGTGCTCGTCGAGCGGATCGTGGCACCGCTGCAGTGCCGGGCCCCGGAAGGCCGCTCGATCTACGACCGCGGGTTCTGGGCCCACGAGCGGTTCTGGAAGGTCGCCCTGCCGGACTGGGTGATGCTGTTCAACGGCACGCCGTACAAGAACCTGGTCTGGCGGATGCTCGGCGTGCGCATCGGCGCCCGCGTCTTCGACGACGGCGTCAACCTCACGGAACGCACCTTCACCACCATCGGCGACGAGTGCACGTTCAACGAGGGCGCCGTCCTGCAGTGCCACTCGCAGGAGGACGGGGCGTTCAAGTCCGACCACATCGTGGTCGGTGCGCGGGCCACCTTCGGTGTCGGCGCCTTCGCCCACTACGGCACGACCATCGGCGACGGCGCGGTCCTCGCCGCGGACACCTTCCTCATGAAGGGCGAGGAGGTCCCCGCGGGCGAGCGGTGGGGCGGCAACCCGGCGCGCGAGATGGCCGAGACGCAGACGGCGGGCTACCGGGCCGTTGCGCGCGCCACGACGGAGGGACGGGCATGACGACACTCGACGGCGACCCCGCGGGCCCGCAGCCCCGGCCCGTCCCTGCGGGCGGGCCGGACCGGCCGGCGCCGCGCACGGCGACCGAGCGCCGCCTCGCCACGGTGTGGGCACCGCTGCTGGGGGTCGACGAGGACGCGGTCGGGCGCGACGACCACTTCTTCGACCGCGGCGGCTCGTCGCTGCTCGCGGTGAAGGTGGTGGTGCGGCTGGGCAAGGAGATCTCGCTCTCCGACATCACCCGCCACCCGGTCCTCGCCGACCTCGCGGCGCTGATGGACGGGCGGGCCGCGCCGAGCACGGGGCTGCTCCAGGCGCTCGCGGAACCCGACGGGCCCGCCCGTGGCGCGGTCGTCGGGATACCGCCCGCCGGGGGCCACGCGGTGTCCTTCAGGCCGCTCGCGACGGGCCTGCGCGGGACCGGCCTCGCGGTGCACGCCGTCGAGCTGCCGGGCCACGACCCCACCGTCGACGACGCACCGTTCGTCCCGCTCGCCCAGGTCGCCGACCGGGTCGCGGACGAGATCGTCGAGCGCGCCCTGCCCGACGTCCTGCTCTGGGGCCATTCGGCCGGCGCCGCGGTCGCCCTGGCCGTGGCCCGGCGGCTCGAGGCGCGCGGAGTCCCGGCCCGCCGGGTCGTGCTCGGCGCCCAGCTGCTCGGCACCGCGGCCGCCCGCCGGCGCGATGCCGCCGAGCTGGACGCGCGGAGCGACGCCGAGATCGCGGTGCGGGTCGCCGGCCGCCACGACGTCGGCGGTGTGCTGGCCGAGCTCGACCCCCGGCGCGTCGAGCGGTCGGCCGCCGCCTACCGCCACGACTGTCAGGCCGCCCACACCTTCCTCGTCGACCTGCTGGAGCAGCCGCCGAGCGTCCGGCTCGCGACGCCGGTGATCGTCGTCGTGGCCGCCGACGACCCGAGCACCGCCGGGTTCGTCGAGCACCACCGCGACTGGGAGCTGATCGCCGAGGACGTCACCCTGCACGTCCTCGACCAGGGCGGCCACCACTTCCTGCGCACCCGGCCGGCCGACGCGGCCCGGGCCGTCCTGCACGCGGCCGACCTCTCGCCCACGTCGTGACGATCATCCCGGAGGAGACCACGGTGCCCCAGCCCGATCACGGCCTGGACGTCGAACAACGACCCGGCCGGCCGCCTCAGCTGACGGTCGACGCCGCCGGCGACCCCGTCGGCTGGGTCGAGCGCCACCGCGATGCGCTGCGCACGTCGGTCGTCCACCACGGGGCGCTGTTGCTGCGCGGTCTCGGCCTGCGCGACGACACCGACGCGGGCGCGGCGCTGCGGGGGCTCGCCCCCGGCGGCCTCCTGCCCGAGCGGGAGGCGTTCGCACCACGGCAGCACTATCCCGGCGCGGTGTACTCGTCGACGAAGTGGCCGGCCCACCAGCAGATGTGCATGCACCACGAGCTGAGCTACGGCATGCAGTTCCCGGGCACGATGATGTTCGCCTGCCTCGTCGCACCCGAGACGGGCGGTGCGACGGCGATCGCCGACGCCGCCGCGGTCCTCGAGGCGCTACCGGCCGACCTGGTCGCCCGGTTCGAGCGGGCGGGCTGGCGGCTCGATCGCACCTACGGCGACGACATCGGCGCGCCGTGGAGCGAGGCGTTCGGCACCGAGGACCCCCGCGCCGTGGAGCAGTACTGCCGGACCCAGGGCATCGAGTTCGCCTGGCAGGGCGACGGCGGGCTGCGCACGCGACAGCGCCGGCCGGCGGTGGCGCGTCACCCCGTCACCGGCGCGCGGTGCTGGTTCAACCAGGTCGCCTTCCTCAACGAGCACACCCTCGACCCGGAGATCCACGATCTCCTCGTCGAGATGTACGGAGAGGACGGGCTGCCGTTCACGACCCGCTTCGGTGACGGCTCCCCCGTCTCCGGGGACGTCGTCGCGTTGATCAACGAGGTCTACGCCCGGCACACCCGGCGCGAGCCGTGGCGGCCCGGCGACCTGCTGCTCGTCGACAACGTCCGCACCGCGCATGCTCGCGAGCCCTACGGAGGAACGCGGTCGGTGCTCGTGGGGATGGCCGACCCGCTGCACGTCGCCCAGGTCGCCCCGGTCGCCCCGGCGGTCTCGAGGTGACCGCCGACGACGAACGCCGCCCGCGGGCCGGGGCGACGACCCGCGACCGGCGTCGACGCCGCCGGGCAGCCGCGCTCGGCGCCCTCGGCGCGGCGGCCGTGCTCGTGCTCGGCACGGCGTGCTCGTCCGCACCGCAAGCGCCGCCGCCCGCGCCCGTCTCCGCGCCGGCGCCGGCGGGGTCGCCGGCTCCGCCGCCGGCCGACGGCGACGCCACGCCCGCGGAGCCCGACGCACCGGTGCTCGCGTACGGGGCGACGCACGTGTTCGGTGACGGCAACGCGGTCACGGTGTCCGGCCCGGTCGCCGCGCCGGCGGTGGCCGGGGCGCCGTTCCCCCGCAGTCTCGAGGTGACGGTCACCGTGCGGAACGGCACGCCGGCGCCGGAGGACCTCTCGCGGTTCGGCGTCGACGTGACGGTGCCCGGTGACCGGGAGGCCCCGGCGGTCGACGACGGCCTCTCGGGGACCCTCGCCCCCGGCGAGGAGCGGGCCGTCCCGCTCCGCTTCGCCCTCCCCGACCCGGGGCCCACCGAGGTCACCGTCGAGGTGGCCAAGGCGGACCAGACCGCCGCGGGCGAGGACATCCCGGGCAGCGACGAGGCGCCGGGCTCCTTCGTCTCCTGGGAGGGACAGGTCTGACGACCGGGCCGTCGAAGCGACGCCGGGCCCGGCCTCGTGCAGGGCCGAAGCATCACGGTGCATCTGCCGAGAGCGATATGATGCGTTGATGCGGACGACCGTGAACATCGACGACGACCTGCTGGCCGAGGCCAGGCGGATCGCTGTCCGCACGCGGCGCCCCCTCGGCGAGGTGGTCGCCGACGCGCTGCGTCTGCTCATCGCGGCCGAGGCCGAGCGCCCGGCGCCGACGGTCACCCTGCCGACGTTCGGCGGGAGCGGCCTGCGGCCGGGCGTCGACCTCGAGGATCCCGAGGCGTTGGCGGCCGTCCTCGACGGGGACGACACCCGTGCTGCTGGCTGACGTCAACGTCCTCGTCTACGCGCACCGCCCGGAGAGCGACCGCCACGAGGAGCGCCGGGCCTGGCTGACCGAGGCCCTCGCCGCCGACGAGCCGTTCGGGGTCAGCGAGCTGGTGCTCTCCGGCTTCCTCCGGATCGTGACGCACCACCGCGTCTACCTCGAGCCGACCCCGCCGGCGCAGGCACTGGCGTTCTGCGACGCCGTCCTGTCCGGGCCGAGCACGGTACGGGTACGCCCCGGATCCCGGCACTGGACGATCTTTCGCGGGCTGTGCCAGGAGGTCGGTGCCCGAGGCAACGTCGTCCCCGACGCCTTCCACGCCGCCCTGGCGATGGAGCACGGCGCGACGTGGGTGACCACCGACCGCGGCTTCGCCCGCTTCCCCGGACTGCGCTGGATGCCGCTGCCCTGACGGCCGGTGTCAGCCCTTCGCGACCAGCGGCGCGACCTCGGTGCCCAGGAGCTCGATGGAGTGCAGCAGATCGGCGTGGCGCAGGCGCGGGTTGGTCATCTGCAGGTTGATCCGCTCCACGCCGCCGAGCTGCTCGGACACCCGCAGCACCTTGTCCGCCACGGTCCTCGGGTCGCCGACGAAGAATGCGCCGTCCGGGCCGCGCATCGCGTCGAACGCCCGCCGGGTCGGGGGCATCCCGCCCCGCTCGGCGGCGACGGTCGTGAACATCTCCTGCCAGCCCGGGTAGAAGGCGTTCGTCGCCTCGGCGACGTCGTCGCCGAGGAACCCGAAGCAGTGCAGGCCCACCCGCAGCGCCTCCGGCGGGTGCCCCGCGTGCTCCCCGGCGCGGCGGTAGAGGTCGACGAGCGGGGCGAACTGCTGCGGCTCGCCCCCGATGATCGCGATCATCAGCGGCAGCCCGAGCAGGCCCGCGCGGGCGAACGACTCGGGCGTCCCGCCGACGCCGACCCAGATGGGCAGACGCTCCTGGGACGGCCGCGGGTAGACGGGCTGGTTCGTCAGGGCCGGGCGGTGCCGGCCCGACCACGTCACCACCGGCGATTCGTTGATCTTCAGGAGCAGGTCGAGCTTCTCGGTGAACAGGTCGTCGTAGTCCTCGAACGCCAGCCCGAACAGCGGGAACGCCTCGACGAACGAGCCCCGACCCACCACGAGGTCGACTCGGCCGCGCGAGATGAGGTCGATCGTCGCGAACTCCTGGAAGACCCGCACCGGGTCGGCCGCCGACAGCACCGTCACCGCGCTGCGCAGGCGGATCCGCTCGGTGCGGGCCGCCGCGGCGGCGAGGATGACCGGAGGCGCGGCGTCGAAGTACTCGCTGCGGTGGTGCTCGCCGATCCCGTAGGAGTGCAGACCGACGCGGTCGGCGAGCGTGATCTCCTCGAGCAGGTGCTCGAAGCGCTCCTCCGGCCCGACGACCCGCTCGGTGTCCGGGTCGGTGACCCGGGCGACGAAGCTGTCGACGCCCAGGAGTACCGGGGCCGCCGGGTCGGTCATCAGAGCGCCTTCTGCAGGCGCGCGGCCAGCGTAGTCACGAACGCGGCGGGCTCGGCGAGGTCGCCGCCCTCGGCGAGCAGCGCCATGCCGTAGAGCAGCTCGGCGAGGTCCTTCTCGGCCGACCCGCCGGCCTGCGCCTCCTTGAGGCCGATGACCAGCGGGTGCGTCGGGTTGAGCTCGAGGATCCGCTTGACCTTCGGCGGCTCCTGGCCCATCGCCCGGTACATCTTCTCCAGGGTCGGCGTCAGGTCGCCGGGGTCGCCGACGAGGCACGCCGGCGAGGTGGTCAGGCGCGACGAGAGCCGGACCTCCTTGACCTCGTCGGCGAGCTCGGCGCCCATCCAGGAGAGCAGGTCGTCGAAGCCCTCCGGGGTCTCCTCGTCGTCGCCGAGGTCGACCTCGCCCTTGGCCACCGACGCCAGCGGCGTGTCGTCGTAGGAGGTGACCACGTCGACCCACACCTCGTCGACGGGGTCGGTGAGCAGCAGCACCTCGTAGCCCTTGGCCCGGAACGCCTCGAGGTGCGGGGAGTTCTCCAGCCCCGTCCGCGAGTCGCCGGTGGCGTAGTAGATGGTGTCCTGCCCCTCGGGCATCCGCTCCTTGTACGCCGGCAGCGTGGTCGGCTCCTCGGCCGAGTGCGTCGACGGGAACGAGCAGATGTCGAGGATGGCCTTCTGGTTGTCGTGGTCGGAGAGCAGGCCCTCCTTGACCGCCCGGCCCAGCTCGCGCCAGAACGTCGCGTACTTCTCGGGCTCGTTCTCCTGCATCGCCTTGACGGTCTGCAGGACCTTGCGCACGAGCCGCTTGCGGATCATCTGGATCTGGCGGTCCTGCTGGAGGATCTCGCGCGAGACGTTGAGCGAGAGGTCCTGCGCGTCGACGACGCCCTTGACGAACCGCAGGTACTCGGGGACCAGCGCCTCGCAGTCGTCCATGACGAACACGCGCTTGACGTAGAGCTGCACGCCGCGCTTGTGCTCGCGCATGAACAGGTCCATCGGCGCGTGGCTCGGCAGGAACAGCAGCGCCTGGTACTCGAACGTGCCCTCCGCCGAGAGCCGCATGGTCTCCAGCGGCTCCTGCCAGTCGTGGCTGACGTGGCGGTAGAACTCGGCGTACTCCTCGTCGCTGACCTCGCCCTGCGAGCGCGCCCAGAGCGCCTTGCGGGAGTTGATCGGCTCCTGCGAGCCCTCCTCCTCGCCCGGGTTCAGCCGGATCGGCCAGGTGATGAAGTCGGAGTAGCGCTTGACGATCCGGCGCACCGTGTCCGGGTTCGCGTAGTCGTGCAGCGCGTCCTCGGCGTCCTCGGGCTTGAGGTGCACCGTGATCGCCGTGCCCTGCGGGGCGTCCGCGACGGGCTCGAGGGTGTAGGTGCCCTCGCCGGAGGACTCCCAGTGCACGCCCTCGGCGGTGCCGGCCTTGCGGGTGGTCATCTCGACCCGCTCGGCGACCATGAAGCTGGAGTAGAACCCGATGCCGAACTGGCCGATCAGCTCGGCGGTCTGCTCCTTGCTCCCGGCCGACTCCGCCTCCCGCATCCGCGCGAGCATCTCGGCGGTGCCGGACTTGGCGATCGTCCCGATGAGGTCGACCACCTCCTCGCGCGTCATGCCGATGCCGTTGTCGCGCACGGTCAGCGTCCGCGCCTCGGCGTCGGTGACCAGCTCCACGTGCAGGTCGTCGGTCTCCACCGCCACGTCCTTGTCGACGTAGCTCGCGAGCCGGACCTTGTCCAGCGCGTCCGAGGCGTTGGACACCAGCTCGCGGAGGAAGACGTCCTTGTCGGAGTAGATCGAGTGGATCATCAGCTGGAGCAGCTGACGGGCCTCGGCCTGGAACTCGATCGTCTCGGTCATGCGTCCTCTCCCTGGTGCTCGGCGTCCGACGTCGAGGATATCGACCGGCCACGGCCGTCCCGTCGGCCGCGGCCCGCGGTCACCGTGCGGGGACGTCCGGGGCGAACCGGCGGACGACGATCTCGGACAGGCGGCGGCCGAGGACCGTGCCGACCGGCAGATCCGCGACGAGGTCGAGGAGGCCGGCGGCTTCCCCGGCGGCACCGGAGGGGTTCCACCCCTGCTGCGCCAGGCTCGACCGCAGGGCCTCGGCGACGTCCGCGCGGCTCAGCGGGAGATCGGCGACGCGGGCGGTCGTCGTCGGGCGCGCCGAGTTCAGGCCGGCGAAGGAGCGCCCGCAGCCGCAGCCGCCGTCCGGGTCCCGGCGGTCGGTCGCGCACGGGGTGTCGATCCGGACCAGCTCGCCCTCCACGGCGAAGTGGAAGTCGTTCCCCCGGTCACCCTGCGTCTCGGCCGTGGCCACCAGCACCTTCATCGTTCTCTCCCGTCCTCCGCGCCGTCGAGGAAGGAGTAGCACCGCCCCCTGACAGCGCCGAGGCGGCGGTGATCGCTCGGGGTGCGGACGCGGCCACCGGCGCGGACGCCGGGACGACCCGCGGCCGCGGCCGCGCCCGGGCCCGCAGCGTCCACGCCGCCAGGCCCACGGTGGCCACGACGATCGCCACCCCGAGCGGCACGTGGACGGCCAGCACGCCGGTGGCGCCCATCGCGACCTGCGCGGTCTCGCCGACCACCAGCCCCGCCGACACCCCGATCGGCCAGGCGGGCAGCCCGCCGGGCCGCCAGGCGAGCGCGGCGACCGGGACCTGGGCCAGCGACACCAGCCAGAGCAGTCCGGCCCCGGCCTGGTGGACGATCAACCCCACCGTCGACGCCTGCAGGATGCCGCCCGCGGCGACCGCCTGGCTGATCGTGAGGGCCGCGTGCAGGACGGTGACCACCCGGAACACGACGACCGCGGGGCCGGCGCGCTCAGCCATGGTCGTGGCCCGGGGCGGCGGCGATCGACGTCGCGGGCCGCTGGCCGGGGGCGACGACGAGGAACTGGAGCATCATCCCGTCGTCCTCGTGGCGCAGCAGGTGGCAGTGGAGCATGTAGGGCACCTCCGGGTCGGCGTGCGGACCCACGCGCACCAGCGCGCGGACGGTGGTCATCGGCGGCACGGCGACCGTGTCCTTCCAGGGCCGCTCGGCGGCCGGCACGCCGGGCTCGAGCACCTGGATGCGGGCGTCGTGGACGTGGATGTTGTGCGGCTGGGTGTGCCGGTTGGCGAACTCCCAGATCTCCGTGGCCGCCACCTCGACGACCTCGTCGACGCGGGTGGTGTCCATGCCGCGCCCGTTGATCCGGTTGTCCGAGAGCACGAAGCGGCGGGTGCGGGCGGCGGCCGTCGCGTCGAGCGGGGCCTCGCGGGACAGGCGCGCGGGCACGGCGGGCGAGGACTCCAGGCGGTCGGCGGGGCGCAGCTCGAGCAGGTCGAAGGTGTCGTTCGCCCCGGCGGCCTGCGTGATGCCGTTGACCGTGCCCAGGTCGTGCGACACCGAGCGCAGCACCCGGCGCACCCCGGGCCGGAGGTCGACGACGATCTCGGCCCGCTCCCCCGGGGTGAGCACGACGCCGTCCACCGTGCGCGGCGCGGGCAGCAGGCCGCCGTCGGTGCCGACGAGGGTCAGGGGCGCCTCGTCGTCGAGGGCGACGCGGTAGCTGCGCGCGGGCGAGGCGTTGAGCACGCGCAGGCGCAGCCGGCTCGTGGTGACCTCCAGGTACGGCGCGACCGTGCCGTTGACCAGCACCGTGTCGCCCAGCAGCCCGACGGCGTTGCGGTGCTGCTCGTCGAACGCGCCGTCCGGGGCGAAGGCGCGGTCGGTGAGCACGAGCGGCACGTCGTCGACGCCGTAGCGGTCGGGCAGGCCGGCGGGGACGTCGTCGTCGACGAGGAAGAGCCCGGCGAGGCCGCGGTGGACGTGGCGCTCGGTCGCCCCGTGCGGGTGCGGGTGGTACCAGAGCGTCGCCGCGGGCTGGTCGACCCGCCACGCCGCCTCCCACGTGGCGCCGGGGGCGATCGGTTGGTGCGGGCCGCCGTCGGCGCGGGCGGGCAGCGTGGCCCCGTGCCAGTGGGTGGTCGTGGTCTCGGGCAGGCGGTTGGTGACGCGCAGGACGACGTCCTCGCCCCGGCGCGCGTGCAGGGTGGGTCCGCCGAAGGGCAGCCCGCCGTAGCCCCAGGTCGGGGTGGCGAGGCCGGGCAGGAAGGTGCTGGTGCCCGGCGCGGCGACGAGCTCGACCACCCGGCGGCCCGCGGCGTCGCGGGTCGACGGCGCGAGGGGCGGGATCGCGAGCGGGCGGCGCGCCGGCAGGGTGCGCGGGGGCGGCGCGCCGGTCGCGCAGCCGGCGACCGAGGCCACCGCGGCGGCACCGGCGGCGGCGAGCGTGGCGCCGAGGAAGCGGCGCCGGGACAGCGGGGACACGCCCAGGAGCGTCGCGGCCGGGCGGGGTCCCGGTCGTCGGCGTGGTGACGTGTCCCGGCCCTACGTCAGGGGGCGTACCGACCCCGAGGTGGGCTGCGCCCACGGGAGCAGTCATCGGTGCTCCAGCACCGAGAGGTGCTCACGTGTGCGGAGCGCACCTCGGGGTGTCCAGCCCGGTCTCGTAGGCGACGACGACGAGCTGGGCGCGGTCGCGGGCGTCGAGCTTGGTCAGCAGACGCCCGACGTGCGTGCGGGCCGTGGCCGGGCTGATCACCAGGCGCGCGGCGATCTCGTCGTTGGTCAGCCCGCCGCCGACCAGCGCGAGCACCTCGCGCTCGCGCCGGGTGAGGACGTCCAGGCGGGCCGTGGGCACGAGCGGCTGCGGGCGCCCGGCGAACTCCGCGATCAGCCGCCGTGTCACCGCCGGCGCGAGCAGCGCGTCACCGCGGGCGACCAGGGCGATGGCGCGCACGAGGTCCGCGGGCTCGGCGTCCTTGAGCAGGAAGCCGGCCGCGCCCCCGCGCAGCGCGCGGTAGACGTACTCGTCGAGGTCGAAGGTCGTGAGCACGAGCACCGCGGTGCCGGCGAGGGCGGGGTCGCCGACGATCGTCTCCAGCGCCGTCAGTCCGTCGACGCCGGGCATGCGCACGTCCATGACGACGACGTCGGGGCGTGCGGCGCGCACCAGGGCGACCGCCTGCTCCCCGTCCGCGGCCTCGCCGACCACGACGAAGCCGTCCTCGGTCTCCAGCAGCACCCGCAGGCCGGCGCGCACGAGCTGCTGGTCGTCGGCGAGGGCGACCCGGATCGCCGGCGCGCTCACCGGGCCACCAGCGGCAGCGCGGCCTCCACCACGACGCCGTCGGGGCCGGGGGTGACCGACGAGCGCCCGCCGACCGCCGCGGCGTGCTCGGCGAGGCCCCGCAGCCCGTTGCCGGGCGTGACCTCGCCCGCCGACCCGCCGTCGTCGGCGACCCGCAGGCGCAGCTCGCGGGCGTCGCGCTCGAGGTCGACGGTGACGGTCCGGGCCCCGCGGGCGTGGCGCACGGTGTTGGTGACCGCCTCGCGGACGATGCGGAAGGCCGCGCCGTCCACCGGCTGCGCGAGCTCGCCCGGCATCCCCCGCACCTCCACGCCGACGCCGGCGAGGCCCGCGACCCGGGCGACCTCGTCGAGGCGGTGCAGGCCCGGGGCGTCGGTCGCCTCGGGCTCGCGCAGCACCTCCAGGGTGGTGCGCAGCTCCGCGAGCGCGGCCCGGCTCGCCTCCTTGATCTCCAGCAGCGCGGCCACGGCCTGCTCGGGGCGCCGGTCGGCGACGTGCGCCCCCACCCCGGCCTGCACCGCGATCATCGCCAGGCTGTGCGAGACGACGTCGTGCACCTCGCGGGCGACGCGCAGCCGTTCCTGCTCGACGCGGCGGCGCGCCTGCTCCTCGGCGCGCACGGCCGCCTCGGCCTGCCCGCGGCGCAGGCCGCCGACGGCGACGCCGACGGCCACCGTGACGATGATCCACATGAAGCGGTCCCGGTCGGAGGGCGCGACGGCGACCTCGCGGAACGAGATGACCCGCTCGAGACCGACCCACACCACGAACAGCGCGACCCCGGCGGCGACCGAGCGGGGCCAGCTCAGCCGGCTGGCGACCGTGTACATGGCCACGGCGACCATCAGCGAGGCGGGCCCGTCCGGGTAGCCCATCCAGTAGTACGGCGCGACCGTCAGCAGGGTCGAGGCGAGCACGAGCACCGGCGCCCGGTGACGCCAGACCAGCACGGTCGCCGCGGCGACGATCAGGGCGGCGCCGCCGGGCCACCACGTCCGGTCGTCGGGCTGCGCGACCAGCGCCGTGCCCACGATCGAGGCCGCGGCGAGCGCGGCGGCCAGCGCGACGTCGGCCGGGCGGGGCCACCACGGGCTCCCCGGGCGCGGAACGGGGTTCACCCCGGTCACGCTAGGGCGCGCCGCAGGCCGCGTCGTCAGCGTCACGACGTAGACGACCCCGGATCTCCTCGGGGTCATGGGCAGGGTCACCCCGGGGTGGCGCCGCCCCGCGACCTACCATCGAACGGACCAACCACACACGACGATCGGGACAGCGATGACGCGGGGCGACGGCACGACGTTCGAGAAGCAGGTCCTCGAGGCGTCGGAGCGTCTGGCGGGCATCGCCGAGCGCACCCCGCTGCAGCGCAACGCGCGGCTCTCCGCCGCCACCGGCACCGAGGTGTGGTTCAAGCGCGAGGACCTGCAGGTCGGCCGCTCCTACAAGCTGCGCGGGGCCTACAACCTCATCAGCCAGCTCGACGACGAGGCCCGGGCGGCCGGCGTCGTGTGCGCCAGCGCCGGCAACCACGCCCAGGGCTTCGCGTTCGCCTGCGCGGCGCACCGGGTCCCCGGGCGGGTGGTCATCCCCTCGACCACCCCGCGCCAGAAGCGCGAGCGGATCGTGGCCCTCGGCGGCGAGATGATCGAGCTGGTGGTCGCCGGCGACACCTACGACGAGGCGTCGGCGGCGGCGTCGCGGTGGTCGGAGGAGACCGGCGCGACGCTCGTGCCCGCCTTCGACGACACCCGCACCGTCGCCGGGCAGGCCACGGTCGTCGCCGAGATCGTCGAGCAGCTCGGCGCGGCCCCCGACACGATCGTCGTGCCCGTCGGGGGCGGCGGGTTGCTCGCGGGCACCGCCACATGGCTGCAGGCCACGCACCCGCGCACCCGCGTCGTCGGCGTCGAGCCCGCAGGGGCGCGCAACGTCGCCGCGGCGCTGCACGCGGGCACCCCGGTGGTGCTCGAGGACGAGGGTTTCGACCGCTTCGTCGACGGCGCCGCCGTGCGCAAGGCCGGGGCCGTGACCTACCCGATGATCCGCCGCGCGGGCGCCGAGGTCGTCGCGGTGGACGAGGGCCTGGTCTGCACCGAGATGCTGGCTCTCTACCAGACCGACGGGATCATCGCCGAGCCCGCGGGCGCGCTGGCCGGCGCCGCGATCCGGCCCGACGGGCCCGGGCTCGACCTCGTCCCGGGCGAGACCGTGGTCGTCGTGCTGTCCGGCGGCAACAACGACGTCTCGCGCTACGCCGAGGTCATCGAGCGCTCGCTGCGCTTCCAGGGCCTCAAGCACTACTTCCTCGTCGAGTTCCCCCAGGAGCCCGGCGCCCTGCGCCGCTTCCTCGCCCTGCGCCGCTTCCTGGACGAGGTGCTGGGGCCCGACGACGACGTCACGCGCTTCGAGTACGTGAAGAAGGACAACCGCGAGTCCGGACCGGCGCTGGTGGGCGTGGAGATCGGGTCACGGGCGGACCTCGAACCCCTGCTCGAGCGGATGGCCCGCTCGCCCCTGCAGATCGAGGCCCTCGAGCCGGGTTCCGCGGGCTTCCGCTTCCTGGTCTGAAGCCCCGGCTAGAGGGAGCGCGCCCACAGCGTCGCGGGCGCCGACCACTCCGGCGGCCGGTAGGGCTCGCTCGCGGCGTGCCAGCCCCGGCGCGCGTAGAACTCCTGAGCCCTCGTGTTCGCGCTGTAGACCCACAGCACCGCGCGCCGGAAGCCGCACGCCGCGAGGTGCGCGACGCCCGCGTCGTGCAGTGCGCGGCCGGCGCCGGTGCCGATGACGGGCGGGTCCAGGTAGAGGCTGTGCAGCTCGGCGGAGGGCACCGAGGTGTCTCCGGACCGCTCGGGCACCCGCAGCGGGCCGACGACGCAGTACCCGCGCACGGGACCGCCGTCCTCCGCCACGAACACGCCCGTCGGGGCGGGCGCGGTGATCGCCCGCCGGCGCGCCTCCGCGAACACGGCGGGGTCCAGGGCGTCGAGCCGGTCGTCGGTGACGATGCCGCGGTAGGTGTGCCGCCAGCCCGCGATGGTGATCGCGGCGATGGGGTCGGCGTCGGCCGGGGTGGCGCGGCGGATGGTCCAGGCCACGCGATCAGTCCCCGTCGGTCCGGTCGGCCGGGGCCGCCCGGGCCGCCCGGGCCGCGGCGCGCTCGGGCACGGGCTCGTCGCGCACCGGCGTGACCACGACGGCCGCGAGCGGCGCCAGCGCGGCCAGGGCGAAGCCCGCGGCGTAGCTCGACACCCCGATGACGGCCCCGAGCACCGGCGGCGCGGCGGTGGCCACGATGTTCTGGGTGGTGTTCTGCACGCCCAGCGCCCGCCCGGACCACGCGGTGCCGGCCATCTCGGCGGTCGCGGTGAACGCCAGCCCGTTGTCGGCGACGGTGATCACCGAGCCGGCGGCGAGCGCGGCGACCGCGATGACCCCGGTGGTCAGGTCCCCGAGCGCGAAGACGAGCAGCACCCCGGCGCTGGCGTAGGCCAGCAGCCGCATCGGGCGCAGGCGTGAGCCCACGCGGTCGGACCACCAGCCGCTGGCGATGCGCCCGCCCGCCCCGGCGAGCTGGGCGACGGCCACGAACGCCCCCGCCGCGCCCGGCGACCAGCCCTGCTCGCGCACCAGGTACTCCAACGAGAACGCCGAGATCGCGAACTGCGGCAGCACCAGCAGCGCGCTGGCCCCGTGCACCCGGGGCAGGACCGCGCTGCGGTACGGCGAGGCGGGTGGGGCGGCGTCCGGGTCGCGGGCCGCCCGGGGTGGGTCGGCGGCGGCGAGCAGCACGAGCCCCGCGCACACCAGGCACGCGACCGCGGGCCAGGCGAGGGCGGCCAACGAGCCCTCGCGGGCCGCCAGGGTCGGCAGCACCAGGCCCGCGGCGGCGACCCCGAGCGGCTGGGAGGTCTGGCGGATGCCCATCGCGAGCCCGCGTTCCTCGACGTCGAACCACCCCATGATCAGCCGGCCGCTCGCGGCGTTGACCGACGCCGCGCCGATCCCGGCCAGCACGAGCAGCGCCACGGCGACGACCAGCGAGCTCGGCGCGAGGAGCGCGAGCACCCCGGTCACCACACCGCAGGCCCCGAGCCCGAGAGCCATGGGCACCCGCTCGCCGACGCGGTCGACCACGGCGCCCCACGCGATCAGCGCGACGAGCAGGCCCAGCGTCGGGGCGGCCACGACGACGCCGGCGGCGGCGAGCGAGAGTCCGCGCTCGTCGCGCAGGGTCGGCACGAGGAAGGGCACGCCGTAGACGAGCGACGACGCCGCGGTCTGGGCGGCGACCCCGACGGCGAGGACGACCCAACGTCGACGTGAGCGCACCACGCCTGTCTACGCCTCGGCCGCCCACTGTGCAGGACGGCCTTCCCACATCGTGGGACGACGCGGCGCGGGACGTCGGGGACGTCGCCGCGATGCTTCGTTCTCCGAAGCATCTCGACCGGGAGTCGCGACCTCAGCCGGGCGGGGCGAAGCCGCCCGCCGAGGAGGCGGCGTCGCGGTCGTCGGATCGAAGAGGGTCGTCCGGCCTCGCCGGCCCGTGCCGGGGCGCGAAGGGCGACGCCGGGGTCGGGGCCGGGGTCGGGGCCGGCAAGCCCGCCGGGACCCCGGCCGCGCTCCCCCACGCGCTCGTCGCGGTCAGGCGCGCGACCTCGCGGCGGTGGCGCTCGCCGAGCACGGCGGCGAGGTAGGCCTCGGCCGGCACGCCCGCCGGCGGAGATGGCGCGACGCGGGCGGCGACGTCGGCGGCGAGGCGGTCGGCGAGCGAGACCCGGACCGCGCGGGCGAGCTGCGGCGCGCGCACGAGGAACTGGCGCGCGGCGAGGGCGAGGTCGTCGGGCAGGCGGGCGAGCTCGCAACCCGCCGCCCACGTCGCGAGCGCGGGGTCGGCCGGCGGGAGGCCCTCGAGGCCGGTGCGGGGCACGCGCTCGCGGACCACGACCGTTCCGGCGAGCAGGTCGCCGATGCGCTGCCCCCGCGCGGAGCTCGCGGACACGACGACGGCGAAGAAGCCCGTGAACAGCGACAACAGCCCGAAGTCGATGATGAACCCGGCGAGCGCGCGGGCCAGCGCGTGGCGGAAGACGATCGGTCCCCCGTCGCCGCGCACCACCCGCAGCCCCATCGCGTACTTCCCCGGCGACCGGCCGCGGGTCAGCGTCTCCCACAGCAGCGGGTAGCCGACGAACACGCCGACGGTGGTGGTGAGGCCGACGGCGGCGGCCAGCGCGGGGTCGGCGTCGTCGCCCACCGTCGCCATGACGAGCAGCACGGCGAGCAGAAGCAGCACCATCAGCAGGGCGTCGAGCGCGAACGACAGCGATCGGCTGGGCAGCCGCGCCGTGCGCACGTCCAGCTCGACCGCCTCGCCGATCACCACGCTCTCCACCCGGCCATCGTGCCCCACGGCCGGGGCCCGGTCGGGCAGGATCACCCGACGTGGACGTCGACGCCTTCGTGGCCGCGCACCGGCACGAGTGGGACCGCCTCGCGGTGCTGCTCGGCCGTCGCCGGTGGACCGGGGACGAGGTCGACGAGGCGGTCGCGCTCTACGAGCGGGCGGCCACCCACCTGTCGGTGGCCCGCTCGTCGTCGCCCGACCCCGCCCTCGTCGCCCGGCTCTCGACGCTCGTGGCCCGCGGCCGCACGGCGATCACGGGCTCGGCCGGCCCGTCGTGGCGCGACGTCACCCGGTTCGCGACGGTCGGGTTCGCGGTGGCGCTGGCGGCGTCGTGGCGCTGGTGGCTGACGACGACCGTGCTGAGCACCACCGTCATGGTCGGGGTGGGTGTCTGGGTCGCCCGCTCCCCCGACGTCGCGTCCGCGCTCCTGCCGCCCGAGGAGACGCGCCGGCTGGTCGAGGAGGACTTCGCGTCGTACTACAGCTCGCAGCCGGCGTCGTCGTTCGCCGCCCGGGTGTGGACGAACAACGCCTGGCTGGCCGCGGTATGCCTGGTGACCGGGGTGCTGGTGCTGCCGGTGCTCTGGGTGCTGCTGCAGAACGTCGTCAACGTCGGCCTCAGCGGCGGCATCCTCGCCGCGAACGGTCGGGCCGACCTCTTCTTCGGGTTGATCACGCCGCACGGGCTGCTCGAGCTGACCGCGGTGTTCGTCGCGGCGGGCGCGGGCCTGCGGCTGGGTTGGTCGTGGATCGACCCGGGCCCGTTGACCCGCGCGGAGTCGCTCGCGCGGCAGGGCCGCACGACGGTCGGCATGGCCCTGGGGGTCGCGGTGCTGCTGGCGGTGTCCGGGGTGATCGAGGCGTTCGTGACGCCCTCGGGCCTGCCGACGGCCGCACGGATCGGCATCGGGGTGCTGGCCGAGGCGGGCTTCGTGGCCTACGTGCTGTGGGGCGTGGTGCTGGTGCGCCGCCACGGCGCCACCGCGCCGGCCCTCGCCGACCTCGCTTCCGACCGGCGCGGCGCCGCACTGCCGAGCGCGGGGTGAGCAGCGTGACCGTCGCCCGTACGCGCCCGTCGGTGCCCGAGGACCTGCTCGTCGGCCTGCGCCGGGCCCGCGACCGCGTCGACCGCGACTACGCCCAGCCCCTCGACCTCGACGAGCTGGCCGCGGTCGCGGGCCTGTCGAAGTACCACTTCCTGCGCTGCTTCGCCCGCACCTACGGGCGCACCCCGCACGCCCACCTCACCGAGCGGCGCATCGAGCGGGCCCAGGACCTGCTGCGCAGCACCAACCTCACGGTCACCGAGGTGTGCGGGCTGGTGGGGTACGCCTCGCTCGGGTCGTTCTCGTCGCGGTTCCGCCAGCTCGTGGGCAGCAGCCCGTCGGAGTACCAGGCGCGGTGGGCGCTCACCGGCGCGCCGCGCATCCCGGGGTGCTTCGTGCTGATGCACGGGCTCTCGGATCGCGCCGATCGCGCAATCCCGGAGTAGCCGGCCGACCGGGCTGCCGCGGGAGAATTCCCTGCATGATCACCAACATCTCGCTGGTCACGCTCTACGTCTCCGACCAGGACGACGCGAAGAAGTTCTACTGCGACGTCATGGGCTTCGTGGAGGGCACCGACGTCACGATGGGCGAGGGCTTCCGCTGGGTCACGGTCAAGCACCCGTCCCAGCCCGAGCTCGAGGTGACGCTGATGCTCCCGGGCCCGCCGCTGAACGAGGACATGGCCGACGCGGTCCGGCGCTCGCTGGCCGCCGGGACGATGGGCGGCTTCGGGCTCACCACCGACGACTGCCGCGGCGACTACGAACGCCTCACCCAGCAGGGCGTCGTGTTCGTCCAGGAACCCCAGGAGCGTCCCTACGGCGTCGAGGCCGTGATGCGCGACAACTCCGGCAACTGGCTGGTCCTCGTCGAGCCGCGGGCCTTCACGCCGTCGGACTTCGGCTGACGGCAGCTCAGAGGCGCCCCGCCGCCTTCAGCGCCAGGTAGCGGTCGGCGACGGCCGGGGGCAGGTCGTCGGGGCCGGCGTCGACGACCTCGACGCCCCGCCGGGTCAGCCGCTCGACCACGCGGCGGCGGGCGGCGCGGGCGGTCTCGGCGGCGGCGGCGGTGTAGACGGCCTCGGCGTCGCCGCGCCCGGCCGCGAGCACCGCGAGCTCCGGGTCGGCGACGGCCGCCACCAGCAGGGTGTGCCGGCGCAGCAGGGCCGGGAGCACCGGCTCCAGTCCCTCGGCGATCGCCGACTCGTCGAGCCCCGTCACCAGCACCACCAGGCTGCGCCGCCCGGCCCGGGCCAGCACCGTGGACGCGACCAGGCGCATGTCGGTCTCCACGAGCCGCGCCTCGAGCGGCGCCATCGCGGTGACCAGCGCGGGCAGCACGTCGCGGGCCGTGGCGCCCTGCACCGACGCGCGGACCTCGCGGTCGAGGGCGAGCAGGTCGACGCGGTCGCCGCCCCGCGAGGCCAGGGCCGCCAGCAGCAGGGCGGTGTCCAGGGCCGCGTCCAGCCGCGGAGCGTCGCCCACCCGGCTCGCCGCGCTGCGCCCGGTGTCGAGCACGACGAGCACGTGCCGGTCGCGCTCGGGGCGCCAGGTGCGCACGACCAGGTCGGTGGAGCGCGCCGACGCGCGCCAGTCGAGCGATCGCACGTCGTCGCCGGGCACGTACTCGCGCAGCGAGTCGAACTCGGTGCCCTGCCCGCGCACCTGGACCGCGCGCCGCCCGTCGAGCTCGCGCAACCGGGCGAGGCGCGCGGGCAGGTGCCGGCGGGACCCGAACGGCGGGAGCACCCGCACCCGGGCCGGGACCGCCCGCCGGCCCTGGCGCGCGGCGAGCCCGAGCGGACCGATCGAGCGCACGGTCACGCGCACCGCATCCCGGTCGCCGCGCCGGGTCGGCGTCAGCGTGGTGGCGACGCGACGCCGCTCCCCCGCCGGCACGACGAGGTGCTGGCGGGTGGGCACCGCGCCCGCCGAGGGCTCCCACGCGTCGCGCAGCA
>JAQSWW010000123.1 GCA_029266415.1 Actinomycetospora sp.
CGCGATGGATCCGGGAAGAGTGAACCTGCACCGTTCGGCGGCCGCGGGCGTACCGACCGCGGGCGCCCCTCGTTTCCCGGGCGTGGACCAGCCCGGTGTCGTGACCAGCAGCTTCTGCACCGATGGCGGCTGCGTCGGCGTGACGATCGAGGCGGGCCAGGTGACCGTCGTCGACACCAAGTCCGACGAGAGCCCGGCGCTGCGCTTCACGCCCGCTGAATGGGCGGCGTTCGTCGCGGGTGTGAAGGCGGGCGAATTCGACTCGCCGGGGGCGGCACCCGGACCTCGGTGACGAACCCCGCGCTCAGCGCGGGATCCGCCACCGAAGTGACGAGCAGGACCGTCAGCGCATCGCCCGGTTCACCGCCGACACGACGGCCTTGAGCGACGCGGTCAGGATCGAGCTGTCGATGCCCACGCCCCAGACCTCGGTGTCGCCGACCGCGGCCTCGACGTAGGCGGCGGCGCGAGCGTCGTCGCCGGCGGACATGGCGTGCTCGGCGTAGTCGAGGACCCGCACGTCGTAGCCCACCGACGCGAGCGCGTCGACGAACGCGGCGATCGGGCCGTTGCCGACGCCGGTGACCTCGTGGATGTCGCCCTCGACGCGCAGCGTCGCCTCGAGCTCGGCCTTGCCGTCGTCGTGGGTGGCGACGCGCGAGCGCACGATCTCCAGCGGGACCCGGCGCTGCAGGTACTCCTCGACGAAGATGTCGTGCATCTCCTTGGCCGAGACCTCGCCGCCCTCGGTGTCGGTCTGCTCCTGCACGCGCCGCGAGAACTCGATCTGGAGCCGGCGTGGCAGCTCCATCTGGTGCTCGGTCTTCATCAGGTAGGCGACGCCGCCCTTGCCCGACTGCGAGTTGACCCGGATGACAGCCTCGTAGGTGCGGCCGACGTCCTTCGGGTCGATGGGCAGGTAGGGGACCTCCCACGGGTGGTCGGCCACCTCGTGCCCGGCGTCCGCGGCCTCGGCGGCCATCGCCTGCAGACCCTTGTTGATCGCGTCCTGGTGCGAGCCGGAGAACGCGGTGAACACGAGGTCGCCGCCCCAGGGGTGGCGCTCGCCGACGGGCAGCTGGTTGCAGAACTCGACCGTGCGGCGGACCTCGTCGATGTCCGAGAAGTCGATCTGCGGGTCGATGCCCTGGCTGAACAGGTTCATGCCCAGCGTGACGAGGCAGACGTTGCCGGTGCGCTCGCCGTTGCCGAACAGGCAGCCCTCGACGCGGTCGGCGCCGGCCTGGACGCCCAGCTCGGCGGCGGCCACGCCGGTGCCCCGGTCGTTGTGCGGGTGCAGCGACAGGATGATGGAGTCACGCCGGGCGAGGTTCCGGTGCATCCACTCGATGGAGTCGGCGTAGACGTTCGGCGTGGCCATCTCCACCGTCGCCGGCAGGTTGACGATCATCGGGCGCTCGGGCGTCGGCTCCCAGACGTCACCGACGGCGTCGACGATCTCCTTGGCGTACGAGAGCTCGGTGCCCGTGTAGGACTCCGGCGAGTACTGGAAGCGCCAGTCGGTGTCCGGCCGCTTCTCGGCCTCGGCACGCACCTGCTCCGCCCCGTCGGTCGCGATCTTCGTGATGCCGTCGCGGTCGGAGCGGAAGACGACGCGGCGCTGCAGGATCGACGTCGAGTTGTAGAGGTGCACGACCGCCGAGTGCACGCCCTCGAGCGACTCGAAGGTGCGGGTGATCAGCTCGGGGCGCGCCTGCGTCAGCACCTGGATGCGGACGTCGGCGGGGATCGCGCCCTGCTCGACGATCTCGCGGACGAAGTCGAAGTCGGTCTGCGACGCGGCCGGGAAGCCGACCTCGATCTCCTTGTAGCCCATGCGCACGAGCAGGTCGAACATGCGGCGCTTGCGGGCCGGGGACATCGGGTCGATCAGCGCCTGGTTGCCGTCACGCAGGTCGACCGCGCCCCACAGCGGAGCCTTGTCGATCACCTTGTCGGGCCATTGGCGGTCGGGCAGCGAGATCTTCTCGACGAGGTCGGCGAAGGGCCTGTAGCGGTGGACGGGCATGCGGCTGGGCCGCTGGGTGTTCCACGCGGGCTGGTCCGCCGGGATGTCGCCGTCGGGATGGACGACGGTCGAGCGGATGGCGGCGATCGGCTCGTCGCTCGCCGTCGCGCCGGGGATGGTGCTCATGGGTGTCGCGCTCCTGGGATCCTGCAGCACTGCGAGGGATGCGACCGGCAGCGCGCATCACCCGCGGCGAGGGGCCGGTCCGTTCAGACCCCGCCGCGGCGGCGAAGGAGCAGGCTCGTCGGGAGCGACGGAGCTGCGAGCGCGATGAACATCGTCACCACGGTAACGCCGCAGGCACGCCTCCCGGTACCCCGGCTCCCCGAGCGAGGGCCGCGCCGTCCACCGATCACGGTGCTGACCTGCGACGACGCGTTTTGGTGACCGGGGTCGCACGCCCGGCTACCGACGGGTCAACGGTCGTGCCATGATGAGCCACATGGCGCAGGATGCGAGCACGGACACGACCGAACAGCGGCGTTCGCACACCTCGGAAGACCTCCGTGCGCTGGCCCGTAAGGTCCTGACGGTGGCGGCGTCGGTCATCAGGATCCTCACCGTGATCTTCGCCGCGATCCTCGTGGTCCACGTGGTCCTCGCGGTGGCCGGCGCCAACCCCTCCAACGGCATCACGGTCTTCTTCCGCGACCTCGCGTCCAACCTGACGCTGGGCATCGGCGATCTGTTCCTGCCGGCGAGCGAGTCGCTGCGGATCATCCTCAACTTCGGCCTCGCGGCCGTCGTGTGGATCGTGATCGGGATCGTCGTCTCCAAGCTGCTCAACGCCCTCGCCCCGTAGCGGCGCCGGAGCGCGCGGGACATAACAGTGACCACCTCGTGACCCCGCGCGCCTCCGATAGGGTCGGACGGACAGTTCGGCCCGCAGGTGGAGGTCAGTCGCGGTGGCACTCGTCGTCCAGAAGTACGGCGGCTCGTCCGTCCAGGACGCGGAGCGCATCCGCCGGGTGGCCGAGCGGATCGTGCGCACCGGCAAGGACGGCCACGACGTCGTCGTCGTCGCCTCGGCCATGGGCGACACCACCGACGAGCTGACCGACCTCGCGATGCAGGTCCACCCCAGCCCGCCGCCACGCGAGCTGGACATGCTGCTGACCTCCGGCGAGCGCATCTCCAACGCCCTGCTGGCCATGGCCATCAACGCCCGGGGCGGCCGGGCGCGCTCGTTCACCGGCTCGCAGGCCGGCATGATCACCACGGGCAAGCACGGCGACGCGCGGATCGTCGACGTGACGCCCGGGCGCATCCACGCCGCCCTCGCCGAGGACCACATCGCGCTCGTCGCGGGGTTCCAGGGCGTGAGCGCGGACTCCCGGGAGATCACCACCCTGGGCCGGGGTGGCTCGGACACCACGGCAGTGGCCATGGCCGCGGCCATGAGGGCCGACGTCTGCGAGATCTACACCGACGTCGACGGCGTCTACTCGGCCGACCCGCGCATCGTCCCGAACGCGAAGCTGCTCGAGACCATCACCTACGAGGAGATGCTCGAGATGGCCGCGTGCGGGGCCAAGGTGCTGCACCTGCGCGCCGTCGAGTACGCCCGGCGAGAGGGCGTCCCGCTGCGGGTGCGCTCGTCGTACAACGACAAGCCCGGCACGACCATCGTCGGGTCCATTGAGGAGCTCAGCGTGGAACAGGCCGTCCTCACCGGCGTCGCGCACGACCGGTCCGAGGCGAAGGTGACCGTGGTCGGCGTGCCCGACCAGCCCGGCTTCGCGGCGCGCATCTTCCGCGCGATCGCCGACGTCGAGGTCAACATCGACATGGTGCTGCAGAACGTCTCGCACCTGCAGACGGGCAAGACCGACATCACGTTCACGCTGCCGGTCAAGGACGGCCCCCGTGCCGTCGAGGCCCTCGCGGCGGTGCAGCCCGAGGTCGGCCACGAGGACGTCCTCTACGACGAGCACGTCGGCAAGGTGACGCTGGTCGGCGCGGGTATGCGCAGCCACCCCGGGGTCACCGCCACGTTCTGCGAGTGCCTGGCCGAGGCGGGCGTGAACATCGAGATGATGAACACCTCGGAGA
This sequence comes from Actinomycetospora sp., assembly GCA_029266415.1. Taxonomy (GTDB): domain Bacteria; phylum Actinomycetota; class Actinomycetes; order Mycobacteriales; family Pseudonocardiaceae; genus Actinomycetospora. The sequence continues at coordinate 4,082 of JAQSWW010000123.1, forward strand.
TCCGCATCTCCGCCCTCCTCCGCGACATCCAGCTCGACGACGCCGTCCGCGCCCTGCACGCCGCCTTCGAGCTCGGTGGCGACGAGGACGCGGTCGTCTACGCAGGAACGGGGCGGTAGTGGGACGCGCAGCGCAGCGGAGCCGGACCCTGGAGGGACAGTCATGACCACCCTCGCCATCGTCGGCGCGACCGGGGCCGTCGGCTCGGTCATGATCGACATCATCGATGCGCGCGAGACCATTCCGTGGAGCGAGATCCGGCTGATCGCGTCGCCGCGGTCCGCGGGCCGGCGCCTGCGGGTACGCGGCGAGGAGATCGAGGTCGTCGCGCTCTCGCCCGAGGCGTTCGACGGCGTCGACATCGCCATGTTCGACGTCCCGGACGCCGTCAGCGCCGAGTGGGCGCCGGTCGCCGTCGAGCGCGGGGCGATCGCCGTGGACAACTCCGGGGCGTTCCGCATGGACCCCGAGGTGCCGCTCGTGGTGCCCGAGGTCAACGCCGAGTCGGCGCACACGCGGCCCAAGGGCATCGTGTCCAACCCGAACTGCACGACGCTGTCGATGATGGCCGCGCTCGGGGCCCTGCACCGGACGTTCGGGCTGCGCGAGCTGGTCGTCGCCAGCTACCAGGCGGCGTCCGGCGCAGGCCAGGAGGGCATCGACCGCCTGCAGGCGGAGATCGCGGCGGTGGCCGGCAAGGGCGTCGGCAACCGGCGCGGGGACGTCGCCGAGGCGATCGCCGCCGCCGGGCTGCCGTCGGACTCGCCGTTCGGTGTGCCGCTCGCGCTCAACGTCGTCCCGTTCGCGGGCTCGCTGCGCGACGGGGGGTGGACCTCGGAGGAGCTCAAGGTCCGCAACGAGTCGCGCAAGATCCTCGGGCTGCCCGACCTCAAGGTGTCCGCCACCTGCGTGCGCGTGCCCGTCGTGACCACGCACTCGATCGCCGTCCACGCCACCTTCGACGGACCGGTGGACGTCGCGACCGCGCAGCAGGTGTTCGCCGCCCAGCCCTCGATCGTGCTGGTCGACGAGCCGGAGGCGAAGCGCTTCCCGTCGCCGGTCGACGTGGTCGGGGAGGACCCGACCTACGTCGGACGGGTGCGCCAGGCCCTCGACTTCCCGAACACCCTCGACTTCTTCGTGTGCGGCGACAACCTGCGCAAGGGTGCCGCGCTGAACACCTACGAGATCGCCGAGGAGCTCGTCCGGGCCTGACGGGCGCACCCCGCTTTTCTTGACTCGTTCCAATCTCGGTGAGACGGTGAGGTCACCATGACCCCACTCACCGGTGCCGAGGACGGCCTCGCGACGCCTTCCGCGGACCCGCGCCACCACGTGGCCGATCCGCGGGCCCGTCTCCGCGCGGCCGGGCTCCGTGTCACGGCGCCGCGCCAGGCGGTGCTGGGCGTGCTCGGCGAGCACCCGCACTCGACGGCCGACGCCGTCGCGTCCGCGGTCCGGCGCCGGCTGGGGTCGGTGTCCACCCAGGCCGTGTACGACGTCCTCGCCGCGTGCGTGGACGCCGGACTGGTCCGCCGCATCGAGCCCGCGGGCTCGGCGGCGCGGTACGAGACGCGCACCGGCGACAACCACCACCACGTGGTCTGCCGGTCCTGCGGCGCCACCGCCGACGTCGACTGCGTCGTCGGCGAGCCGCCGTGTCTCACGCCGTCGGACACGGGCGGCTTCGTCGTCGACGAGGCCGAGGTCGTGTTCTGGGGCACCTGCCCGTCCTGCGCCGCCCGCGGCGCGGACGACGGGGCCGCCCGATCGGGCGTCCGCCGCCCGGTCGCGGCGCTGCACGACAGCCACCACCACGAGAGGTGAACGTGACCAACTACGCCACCGACGACGCCGGTATCCCGGCACCGAGCCACGAGTTCTCCGCGACGGTCGGGACCGACGGTCCGCTGGTCCTGCAGGACCACTACCTGATCGAGCAGATGGCGAACTTCAACCGGGAGCGCATCCCGGAGCGCCAGCCGCACGCCAAGGGCAGCGGCGCGTTCGCGCGGTTCGAGGTCACCCAGGACGTCACCGCCTACACCAAGGCCGCGGTGTTCGCTCTCGGCGAGGTCACCGAGGGCATCATCCGGTTCTCCACCGTCGCCGGTGAGCGGGGCAGCCCCGACACCTGGCGCGACCCGCGCGGCTTCGCCCTCAAGCTGTGGACCCGCGAGGGCAACTGGGACATGGTCGGCAACAACACGCCGGTCTTCTTCATCCGCGACCCCCTGAAGTTCCAGAACTTCATCCGGTCACAGAAGCGCCTCGCCCGCAACGGCTTGCGCGACCACGACATGCAGTGGGACTTCTGGACGCTGTCGCCGGAGTCGAAGCACCAGGTCACGTGGCTGATGGGCGACCGGGGCATCCCCAAGGACTGGCGTCACATGAACGGCTACTCGAGCCACACGTACATGTGGATCAACTCGGCCGGCGAGGAGTTCTGGGTCAAGTACCACTTCAAGTCGGACCAGGGCGTCGAGTGCCTGACCGAGGAGGAGGCCGGCCGCCTCGCGGGTGAGGACGCCGACTACCACCAGCGCGACCTCTACGAGGCCATCGAGCGCGGGGAGTTCCCGAGCTGGACCCTGAAGGTGCAGATCATGCCCTTCGAGGACGCGAAGACCTACCGGTTCAACCCGTTCGACCTGACCAAGGTGTGGCCGCACGGCGACTACCCGCTGCAGGAGGTCGGGAAGCTGACGCTGCACCGGAACCCGGAGGACTACCACACCGAGATCGAGCAGGTGGCGTTCGAGCCGAACAACCAGCCCCCGGGGCTGGCCCTGTCGCCGGACAAGATGCTGCTCGCCCGCGGGTTCTCCTACGCGGACGCCCACCGCGCCCGCCTCGGCGTCAACTACAAGCAGATCCCGGTGAACTCGCCCCAGGGCACCGAGGCGCACGCCTACACGGTCGCCGGCGCGATGCGCGTGCGGAACGTCAAGGACCCGGTCTACGCGCCCAACACCAAGGGCGGCGCGCAGACGACCGAGACGATCCAGCCGCCGACGTGGTACTCCGACGGGCAGATCCAGCGCGCGGCGTACGTCCCGCACGCGGAGGACACCGACGAGGTCCAGGCCCGCACGATGATGCTGGAGGTCTGGGACGACGCCCAGCGCGACCGCTTCGTCGAGAACGTCTCGGGCCACCTGGCGAAGGGCGTCGGCGACGACGTCCTCGAGCGCGCGTTCGACTACTGGAAGTCGATCGACCAGGGCATGGGCGAGCGCGTCGAGGCCCGCGTCCGCGAGCTGACCGGCAAGGAGCAGAAGGTCCTCAGCCAGAGCTGAGCCGGAACACTGCCGGAACAGCTCCCGGAACAACCGCGACCCGTCCCGCGCTGTAGGTGGGGCGGGTCGCGGTATCCGCGGGTGTCGCCGTCGCGACCCGGCGGGCACCCGATCCACGAGGACCGTCACCACCGGTCCAGCAAGGAGGAGCACCACATGGCCACCGCACCGATCTCGAGCCCCCTGCCCGACGACGCGAAGCAGGCCGTCGGCAAGGTGCTGCAGGAGAGCCTGGCCGACTACGTCGACCTGTCGCTCACCGCGAAGCAGTGGCACTGGAACGTCGTCGGCCGCAACTTCCGCGAGGCGCACCTGCACCTCGACGAGCTCGTCGACCTCGCGCGGCAGTACACCGACGAGGTCGCGGAGCGCGCGGCCACCCTCGGCGTCTCGCCCGACGGGCGCGCCGAGACCGTCGCCAAGAGCAGCGGGCTGCCCACCACCGAGGAGGGCTGGCACCAGGTCGACGACGTCAACGCGGCGGTTGTCGAGACCCTCGCGCAGCTCATCGAGCGCATGCGCGAGCGGATCGCGGTCACCGGTGACCCCGACCCGGTCACCCAGGACCTGCTGATCGCCCAGACGGCGAAGCTCGAGGAGGCCCACTGGATGTGGCAGGCCAAGACGGCCTGACACGTCCGGCCCACCACACCCGCCGGCCCGCCCCCGTCCCTCCCGGGCGGGCCCCCGTGTGTCCGGGGGGGGCTCTCTCAGGCCGGCACGGGCAGGCCGAGGGCCCGGCGGGCGAACGCGATCTCGGCCACCGTGTGCCGCAGCGTCTCGGCGACCACCAGCGAGCCGTGGCCCGCGTCGTAGCGGACCATCGCGTACTCACGGCCACGCGCGGCGAGGGCGTCGAGATAGTTGTCGATCTGGCGGATCGGGCACCGCGGGTCGTTCTCCCCGGCCAGCACGAGCACCGGCGCCCGCACCGCGTCCACCCACGTCAGCGGCGAGGCCTCCCGGTAGCGCTCGGGCACCTCGTCCGGGGCGCCGCCGAACAGCGAGCGGTCGAACGCGCGCAGCGGCTCCATCTCGTCCACGTAGGCCGCGAGGTAGTCGGCCACCGGGACCCCCGCGCAGCCCACGGCCCAGCGCTCGGGCTGGCGGCCCAGGCCGAGCAGCGTCAGGTAGCCGCCCCACGACCAGCCCTCGAGCACGCACGCGGCCGGGTCGGCGAGCCCCGAGGACACGGCCCAGTCGTGCACGGCGGCGATGTCCTCGAGCTCGGTGGTGCCGGGGCGTCCCTCGATCGCGTCGCGCCACGCCGAGCCGTAGCCCGACGAGCCGCGGTAGTTCACGTGCACCACGGCGAAGCCGGCGTCGACCCACACCGCGCGCACCGGCGACCAGCGGTCCTCGTCGGCCGCCTGCGGCCCGCCGTGGATCATGAACAGGGTCGGGACCGGGCCGGTGGTGCCCGCCGGGCGCGTCCACAGCGCGTGCACCGGCCCGCCCGGCCCGTCCACCCACGTGTCGTCGAGGGCGACCGAGGGCTCCGGCCGGTCGCCGGGCGGGGCGAGCAGCTCGGTGTCGGTGCCGTCCGGGTGCAGCGCCCGCACCGACGATGGGTACGCCGCCGACGACCAGGCGTACTCGACGGTGCCGTCGGGACGCACGTCGGCGCCACCCACCGAGCCCGGCGCGGTGGGCAGGATCGTCAGCTCGCCGGTCGCGAGGTCGTAGCGGTGCAGCGTCGTGCGGCCGGCGCGGGTGTGGGCGACGAGCAGCGCCGCGGCGTCCGGGTAGAAGCCGGCCGAGAGGTCGCCGGGCAGGTCGATGTCCAGCTCGGTCTCGGCGTCGGTGGCGAGGTCCCAGATCAGCAGCTCGTCGCGGCCGCGGCGCTCGTGGCCCACGAGCAGGCGCTGGTCGCCCTCGACGGGCGCGAACTCGATCGGGTCGAGGCCCCGGCCCTCGCCGTCGTGGCGCTCGCCCACGCTCGTCCCGTCGGCGACGCGCACGACCCGCACCGCGGGGTGGCGGGAGTCGCCGTGCTCGGCGTGCGAGATCGCCAGCAGTGTCTCGTCGCGCGACAGCGCCCCGACGCCGGCGTCCTCGGTGTGCCGGTAGAGCACGCGCGCCTCGCCGCCGTCCTCGCTGACCGCCAGCGTCGAGCCGTCGTCGGTGGACCAGCCGACCGCGACCGTGCGCCGGCCCAGGTCGAGCCCGGCCGGGTAGCCCGGGGCGGCGCCCGACACCGCGGGGGTGGCCGGCCCGGAGCCGCCCTCGAACGGCTCGCGGACCCAGACCCCGAACTCGTCGCCGTCGGTGTCGTCGAACCACCAGATCGCGGTGCCGTCGGTGCTCGGCACACCCCCGCGCGTGCCCTGGGGACGGTCGGTGACGCGGCGGTGGCTGTCCGTGGCCCGGTCCCAGGCGTAGATCTCCCAGGTGCCGGTGGCGTTGGACGAGTAGACGCTCCGGTCCGGGGCGTCCCGCGCCCAGTCGGGGGCCGACACGCGCGCGGCCGTGAACCGGCCCCGCCAGCGGCTCTCGGCCGCGTGGTCGGCGAACAGGACGTCGGGAATCTCCGGGACGGGGTCCTGGCGGCGGGCCGGCGACGTGGTCATGCCCCGGATCCTGCCCGTCGGTGTGCCGGGTCCGCCTCGTGGACCCGTGCGTACGGGAGGATGGCGACGTCGGAGCAGACCTGGGGGGCATGGGTGCGCGACGAGCCACCGGAACTGGCGGGACCGAGACCGAGCGCGGCGAGGATTTTCGACCACTATCTCGGCGGGACCGACCACTTCACCGTGGACTGCGAGTTCGGCGACGAGATCGACCGCGTCGCGCCGGCCCTGAGCGGGCTCTGCCGGGACACGCGGCGCTTCTCCCGGGCGGTTGTGCGCCATCTCGCCGAGAGCGGGATCGACCAGTTCCTGGAGCTGGGCTCGGGCCTGCCGACGGTCGACCCCGTGCACGCCGTCGCGGCCCGGCACTCCCGCGACCCGCGCGTCGTCTACGTGGACCGCGACACCGAGACCGTGGCCCACGCCGCTCGGCTCGTCGACGGGGTCCCCCGGGTGGCGGTGGAACGCGCGGACCTCGTCGACGTCGACGCCGTGCTGGCCACCGCCGGGGTGAGGGAGCTGATCGATCTCCGTCGGCCCGTCGCCGTCCTGGCGGTGGGCGTGCTCAGCGCCCTCGACGACGAGGCCGCCCGCGGCGCGCTGCGGGGCTACCGCGACGTGGCCGCGCCGGGCAGCGTCCTCGCCGTCACCCAGTCCACCGGCCGGGGACGCCCCGACCTGGTGGCCTGGCGGGACATCCCGCACACCGGCTGGACCTACGCGCCGGTGCTGCGCGACCCCGAGGACATGGCCCCGTGGTTCGACGGGACGGAGCTCGTCGGCCCCGGATGGGTGTCCGCGCCGCACTGGACCCCCGACGGCCCGGCGCCCGGGCCGGCGGAGACGGGCAGCGGCATGTGGGGTGTGGTCGCGCGGGTGCCGCGGGCCCGGGGATGATCGCTGCCGTGATGAGCCCGTGATCGCTACCGACCGCCACGACGCCGGCGTCCACGAGATCCGGATCGACCGCACCGAGCGGCGCAACGCCCTCGACACCGCCCACTGCCGCGACCTGCACACCGCCGTCGACGCCGCGGTCGCCGACGGTGCCCGGGTGCTGGTGCTCAGCGGGGAGGGCACGGCGTTCTGCTCGGGAGCGGACCTCGACACCGTCGGCGACCACGACTTCCTCGCGGCGCTCTACGGGATGTTGCACCGCCTCGCCGAGGTCCCGGTGCCCGTGGTGGCGGCGGTGCACGGGCCCGCGATCGGGGCCGGCACGCAGCTCGCCCTGGCCGCCGACCTGCGCGTGGTCGACGCCGCCGGGGTGTTCGGCCTGCCCACCGCGGCGCTGGGGCTCGCCGTCGACCCCTGGACGGTGCGGCGGCTCGCGCTCGTCGCGGGCGGCGGCGCGGCCCGCCGGATCCTGCTGGCCTGCGAGCGCCTCGACCACGACGCCGCCCGCGCCGCGGGCCTCGTCGACCGCCTCGGCGACCGGGACACCGCCCTGGCCTGGGCCGCCGAGATCGCCGCCCTCGCGCCGCTGACGCTGGCCTACAACAAGCTGGCCGTCGCCCGGCTGCTCGAGGACGCGCCGGTGCCCGACGAGGTGGCCGCGGCGTTCGACGCCTGCTGGGCGAGCGAGGACCTCGCCGAGGGCCGCCGCGCCCGCGCGGAGAAGCGGGCGCCGCATTTCCGGGGTGTCTAGTCCTCGCCCGGCCAATGCGCCAGCGTGTGGATGTAGAGCTGGCGGACCTCCTCGATGCGCTCGTCGAGGTCTGCGCGGGTCCAGGACGAGACGTCGATCGGCGGCAGCACGGCCACCTGCACCACGCCGGGGTGGATGATCAGCGCGTTGCGGCTCATCAGCTCGCCGGTGTTGCGGAACACCAGCGGCACGATCGGCACGCCGGCCTGCATCGCCAGGTGGAACGCGCCCTTCTTGAACTTGCCGGGCGTCGGGGTGGGCGAGCGGGTGCCCTCGGGCGCGATGACGATCGAGGTGCCCTCCCGCAGGCGCTCCACCGCGGGCTCCAGGGCCTTGCGGGCCTGGGCGTTGTCGGCGCGGTCGATGAACGCGGTCTCGAGCAGGCGCATCAGTCCGCCGAAGAGCGGGTCGTTGGCCAGCTCCTTCTTCGCCACCGGCGCGAAGTTGCCGCGCAGCAGCCCGCCCAGCACGAGGACGTCGAGCTGGCTCTGGTGGTTGAACAGGAAGACCGCCGGCTGCGCCTCCCAGATGTGCCGGGCGCCGTGCACGTCGAGTGCGACCCCCGACGCCATCAGCGACAGGTCGCCGCCGAGCCCGATGCCCAGGTTGAGCCCGGCCCGCCGCGAGCCCCCGAGCAGCCCGAGCCCGAGCCCGGTCGCGAAGCCGCCCATCATCCCGGCGAACGTCGCCGCGGTGCGGGCGATCTCCACCGGCGTGGTCCAGGGGCGGCCGCTGAAGTCGAGCGCGGGCCAGCCGCGCTCCGCGGCGGCCCGCCGCAGCCCCGCCGAGGGGTTCACCGCGGCGGGGTGGGCCACGGTGGCCAGGAACGGGACGTCCTCGCCGCCGTTGGAGTAGGCGAAGCTCTGGTCGAGGTCGACGTCGTGCGCGGCGGCGAACTCCTTGACCGCCGCGGCCTTGCCCTCGCCGTACGGGGAGCGGCCGTCGGGGCGCCCGGTGAGCGTGCCGTCCTCGCCGACCTCGACGGCGGTGTAGATCGTGTGGTCGACGCCGAGGGCCTTCGCCGCGGGCTCGACCTGGAAGCGCGTCGCCGAGCTGGCCAGCACGACCGTGTGGCCCTTCTCGAGGTGCGCGCGGATCAGCCGCCACGCCTCGGGGTAGACGCTCGGCCCGATCTCGTCGCGGAAGAGCCGGTTGCCGATCTTCTCCAGCTCCTCGGGCGTGCGCCCCGCCCAG
>JAQSWW010000124.1 GCA_029266415.1 Actinomycetospora sp.
CCCGGCCCCGGCGGGCCAATAGCCTCCTGAACAGCCACGATGCACGGCCATCGAGGACGATCACCCCTGCCTACTTGACAGGAACGCGCTCCATATCAGTTGCCGAACAGGCCGCCGCCGTTGCCGTTGCCGTTGCCGTTCCCGTTGCCACCGGAGCCACCGGAGCCGCCGCCCCCGGTGCCGACGACGACCTGGATGGTGTCGTTCGCGCCGGCCTCGCCGCCCGAGCTCGGGCTCTGGCTGATGATCTTCCCGACCTGGGACGGGTCCGAGACCTGCTGCGAGGTCTGGGAGAGCTGGCCGGTGAACCCGGCGCTCGAGAGCGTCTGGGCGGCCTCGGACGGCGTCTGCCCGACCACCGAGGGCACCGAGAGCCGGTTGCCCCGCGAGACCTCGAGGGTGATCTGCGAGTTCCGCGGCACCGTCGCGCCCGCGCCGGGCGAGGTGTCGACCACGGTGCCCGCCTCGCGCCCGTCGTCGACCTCCGAGACGGTGACGCGCAGCCCCACGCCCTCCAGCGTGCGGGTCGCGGTCGCGCGGTCCTGGTTGACGACGTCGGGCACCCGCAGCGTCTCGCGCTGGCGGCCGATCGTGAGCAGCACGGGGGTGCCCGGCGCGAGGAACTGCCCGGCCGCCGGGTCCTGGGACAGCACGCGGCCCACCTGCGTGGAGTCGTCGACCTCGCGCTGCTGGGGCACCGGGGCGAGCGACAGGCCCAGCCGCTGCACGCTGGCCTGGGCCTCGGTGGCGGTCTGCCCGACGAGGTCCGGCACCTGCACGTTGTCCGGTCCGCGCCCGACGCGCAGCTCGACGACGCTGCCCGGGGGGACGTCGATGCCGCTCGACGGGTTGGTCGTCACGACCTGCCCGACCTCCTGCGGCGGGGAGGCCACCGGGACCACGGTGGGGCGCAGGCCGGCGGTCGACAGGGCCTGCAGCGCCGCGGCCTGCGGTTGCCCGACCACCGCGGGCACCGCGACGGTGTTGGCCGACGGCGAGAACAGAAAGAACACACCGGCCAGGGCCGCGAGCAGCGCGAGCACGGCGACGAAGCCGATCGCGCGCCGCCGCCCGCGCCGACGCCGGGCCTCGGACTGCTCGGCCTGCCACGCGGCGAACTCGTCGACCTCGTCGCCGCCGGGGGCCACGGCGGGCTGGCGGCCCGTCATGTACTCGGTGCGCTCCGCGGGCGTCATCACCATCGGGGCGCCCGGCCGCTCGCCGGTGAGCACGCGGTAGAGGTCCTCGCGCATCTCGTCGGCGCTCTGATAGCGGTTCGACGGGTTCTTGGCCAGCGCCTTCATCGCGATCGCGTCGAGCTCGGGCGGCACCCGCGGGTTCACCGACGACGGGGTCGGCGGGTCCTCGCGCACGTGCTGGTAGGCGATCGCGACCGGCGAGTCGCCGGTGAACGGGGGCCGGCCGGTGAGCAGCTCGAACAGCACGCAGCCGGTGGCGTAGACGTCGGAGCGGGCGTCGACCGACTCGCCCCGGGCCTGCTCGGGCGAGAGGTACTGCGCGGTGCCGATGACCGCCGCGGTCTGGGTGACCGCCGGCTGCGCGTCGGAGAGCGCGCGGGCGATCCCGAAGTCCATCACCTTGACCGCGCCGGCCGGCGTGATCATCACGTTGGCCGGCTTCACGTCGCGGTGGATGATCCCGTGGCGGTGCGAGAAGTCGAGTGCGGCGCAGACGTCGGCGAGGACCTCGCAGACCCGGTACGGGTCCATCGGGCCCTCGGTCTTGACGATGTCGCGCAGCGTTCGTCCCGCCACGTACTCCATGACGATGTAGGGCAGCGGCACGTCGCTCGAGGGCGCCTCGCCGGTGTCGTACACGGCGACGATCGCCGGGTGGTTCAGCGCCGCGGCGTTCTGCGCCTCGCGCCGGAAACGCACCTGGAACTGCGGGTCGCGCGCCAGGTCGGCGCGCAGGACCTTGATGGCCACGTCGCGGCCGAGCCGGACGTCGCGTCCCCCGTGGACCTCCGACATGCCGCCGTAGCCGAGTGCCGGACCGAGCTCGTAGCGCTCGGAGAGGAGCCGCGGGGTGGTCATCCTCAGAACTCCTGACAGGTGACGGTGACGGTCTCCCCGCGGGGGACCTCACCGGTCGGCGAGAGGTAGAGGACGCGGCAGCGCGAGGGGTCGGACGGCTCGCCGCCGAGCACCGTGCCGATCTCGGCCTCCAGGCCCGCCTCCTGCAGCGCCGCCTGGGCCACCGACGCCGAGCGGCCGACGTAGTCGACGGGGTTGACCGTCACCCCGTTCGACGCCGCCGTCGTCGTGGTGGTCGTGCGGCTGCTGCGCGTCGTCGTGGGACTCGGCGTGGTCGTCGTGGTCGTCGTGGCGGTGGGGGTCGGCGCCGGCGGGTCGGAGGTCTGCGCCTGGTTGATCACGTAGAAGACCCCGCCGACGAGCAGCAGCGCGACGAGCGCCAGGGCCGCGACCGTGCCCCACGGCCCGCGGCGCCGGGGCTCCTCGGGCCGGGCGGCCCACCGGTCGGGACGCTCGGCGCCGCGCGGCGGGGACGGCTCGCGCGTCATCGCGGGCGCCACGCGGGTCGCGGGGTTCACACGCTCGGTCGGCGCGCTGCCGGGCAGCGGCAACGGCTCGCCGCGGCGGACCGCGGCGACGGCCTGGGCGAACTCGCCGCCGGTGGCGTAGCGCTGCCGCGGGTCCTTCGACAGCGTCGCCTCGATGAGCTGGCGGACCACCGGCGGCACGTCGTTCGGCAGCGGCGGCAGCGGGTCGCGGATGTGCATCATCGCGACCGTGACGGCGTTCTCCGACAGGTACGGCCGCCGCCCGGCGAGGCACTCGTAGCCCACGACGCCGAGCGAGTAGACGTCCGACGCGGGCCCCGCGTCGCCGCCGCCGGCCTGCTCGGGGGCGATGTAGTGCGCGGTGCCCATGACCATGCCCGAGCGGGTCACCGGTGCCGCGTCCACCGCCTTCGCGATGCCGAAGTCGGTGATCTTCACCTGGCCCGTGGGCATCACGAGGATGTTGCCGGGCTTGACGTCGCGGTGGACCAGCCCGCGCTCGTGCGCCGCCTCGAGCCCGTGGCCGCACTGCTCGAGGATGTCGAGCGTGTAGTCGACCCCGAGCCGCCCGTGCACCGCGAGGATCTGGGCCAGCGGCTCGCCGCGCACCAGCTCCATGACGAGGTAGGCGGTGGGCACCTGGATGGTGCCGCTGGCCGTGGACCACTCGGTCGTGGTCTCGCCGTAGTCGTGCACGGCGGTGATGCCGGGATTGTTCAGGCTCGCCGCGGTGCGCGCCTCGGTGCGGAAGCGCTGGAGGAACTCGGGGTCGCCGGTCAGCTCGGCCTTGAGGATCTTGACGGCGACCGTGCGGCCCAGCCGCGAGTCCTCGGCCTCCCACACCTCGCCCATGCCGCCGACCGCGATCCGCCGGCCGAGCCGGTAGCGGTCGCCGATGAGGGATCCCGTCGTGGGTGCCACTAGGAATTCCCTCCCAGGGCGGCGGCGATGACCGCGCGGCCGATCGGCGCGGCCACCGACCCACCGGTGGCCTCCTCGCCGCGGTTGCCGCCGCGCTCGACGATGACCGACACCGCGATCTGCGGGTCGGGCACCGGGCCGAACGCGTCGTACCAGGTGTGCGGCGGGTTGGTCTTGGGCGACGCGCCCCACTCCGCGGTGCCGGTCTTCGACGCGATCTGGACGCCGGGGATCTTGCCCTCGCCGGAGCCGTTGTTCTCGGAGCCGATCATCAGCTGGGTGAGCGTGTCCGCGGTGGACTGCGAGAACGCGCGCGCCAGGCGGTCGGGCTCGGTGGTGTCGACCGAGGACAGGTCCTGGCCCTGGATCTCGGCGACCGTGTTCGGCGTCAGCGGCACGCCCCCGTTGGCGACGGTGGCCGCGATCTGCGCGTTCTGCAGCGGTGTGAGGCGCACGTCGCGCTGGCCGATGCCCGACTGGGCCAGCGACGCGCCGTCGTCGAGGTCGCCGACGACCGAGGGCGTCACCGGCATGGGGACGGTCAGGGCGGGGTTGTTGAAGCCCAGCGACGTGGCCATGGCGCGCAGGCGGTCCGGGCCGACCTGCACCGCCAGCTGCGCGAACGGGCCGTTGCAGGACTTCGCGAACGCCGTCGCGAACGGCACCGTCGCCCCCGGGCCGCACGGCTTGCCGTCGTAGTTCTCGAGCTGGGTGGTGCTGTCGGGCAGGGTGATCCGCGGCGCGGCGGTCACCGGTGACTGCGGGCTGATGGCCCCGGCCTCGAGCGCCGTCGCCGTGGTCACGATCTTGAACGTCGAGCCGGGCGGGTAGGTCTCGCTGGTCGCGCGGTTGGTCAGCGTCGGCGGGTCGTCCTCGGTCAGCGCGTTCCAGGCCTCCTGCTGGGTGGTGCCCGAGTGGCTGGCCAGCGGGTTCGGGTCGTACGACGGCGTCGAGACCATCGCGAGGATCTCGCCGGTCTGCGGGCGGATCGCGACCACCGAGCCCTGGTAGCCGCGGCGGGTCATCGCCTCGTACGCCGCGCGCTGGATGGCCGGGTCGATGCTCAGCACGACGTTGCCGCCGGCGGGGTCGCGCCCGGTGATGGCGTCGGAGATGCGGCGCACGAACAGCCGGTCGTCGGTGCCGTTGAGCACCGGGTCCATGGCGCGCTCCATGCCGCCCGCGCCGTAGATCTGGGAGTAGTAACCGGTCACGGGCGCGTAGAGCGGCCCGTCGGTGTACTGGCGCTGGTAGCGCAGCCGGTCGCCCGGGTCGGGGCTCTCGACGCTCTGGGCGAGCACCTCGCCGCCGGCGGAGATCTGGCCGCGCTGGCGGGAGTACTCGTCGAGCAGGACACGGGCGTTCCGCGGGTCGGCGCGGTACTCGTCGGCCTTGACGACCTGGATCCAGGTGGCCTGTCCCAGCAGCAGCAGGACGAGCACCATGACCGCGAGGGAGACCCGTCGCAGCGGGGTGTTCACTCTCCTCGGGTCCTTCCTCGCGGGGCGCGGTCGGCCGGGCCGGCCGCGGTCTGCCGCTCGCCCTGGGGGGGCGTGCGCACCTGGTCGCGGGAGACCATCTCCGTGCTGGCCTCGGCCAGGGGCGCGAGCGGTGCCTGTTGTGGCCCCGACACCGCGCCGGGACGCTTCTCGACGGCCGGCTGGCGGGCGGCGTTGGACACCCGCAGCACCAGGGCGACGAGAGCATAGTTGGCCACCAGCGACGACCCGCCGTAGGACACGAAGGGGGCCGTGATGCCGGTGTTCGGGATGAGGTTGATGACTCCGCCGACCACGACGAACACCTGCCACGCGATGGCGAAGCCGAGGCCGGCGGCGAGCAGCTTGCCGAACGTGTCGCGCACGGCCAGCGCGCTGCGCATCGCGCGGGTGGCCAGGACGCAGTAGAGCATCAGCAGCGCGGCGATCCCGACGAGCCCGAGCTCCTCGCCCAGCGAGGTGAAGATGAAGTCGGTGCTCGCGAACGGCACGAGCTCGGGCCGGCCCGCGCCGAGCCCGGTACCGCCCATCCCGCCGGTGGCGAGGCCGAAGAGGCCCTGGCTGACCTGGTACCCGCGGCCGTTGTAGTCGGCGAACGGGTCGAGCCAGACCGACACGCGGACCTGGACGCGGGACACGAACGTCCACGCGGCGAAGGCGCCGGCGCCGAAGATCGTCAGACCGATGATCACCCACGAGATGCGCTCGGTGGCGATGTAGAGCATCACCAGCACGATCCCGAAGAACATCAGCGAGGTGCCCAGGTCGGACTCGAAGACCAGCACGGCCATCGCGACGCCCCAGGCCACGAGCAGCGGGCCGAGGTCGCGGGGCCGGGGGAAGGTCATGCCGAGGAAGCGCTTGCCCGCGGTGGTGAACAGGTCGCGCTTGACGACGAGGAACGACGCGAAGAACACGACGAACAGGATCTTCGCGAACTCGCCGGGCTGGATGCTGGCCGGACCGATCCGGATCCAGATGCGGGCGCCGTTGACCTCCGAGAGCGAGGCGGGCAGCACCGCGGGCAGGGCGAGCAGGACCAGGCCGACGAAACCGGCGGTGTAGCCGTACCGCGAGATCGTGCGGTGGTCGGGCACGAGCGCGAGCACGCCGACGAAGAACACGAGGCCGATCGCGGTCCAGCCGACCTGGCGCAGCGCCTCCTGGGTGGGCTCCTCGTTGCCGAGGCTCGCCGCGCGGGCGATCCGCGCGAGGTCGACCCGGTGGATCATGACCAGCCCCAGGCCGTTGAGCAGGGCGGCCACGGGGAGCACGAGCGGGTCGGCGTACGGGGCGAACTTGCGCACCGCGAGGTGCGCGGCGGCGAGCAGGCCCAGGTAGGCCGCGCCGAGGTAGAGCAGGGCCCAACTGAGCTCCTGCTCCTGGTTGGCCTCGACCAGCGCCAGGGCGCCGGTGGTGATCACCGCGGCGAACGCGAGCAGGGCGAGCTCGACCCCGCGCCGCGTGGAGACGGCGGCCGCCACCGCCGGCCGCAGCGCGGTGCGGTCGGCGGGGCGCTCGATGCCGGGGGCCCCGGGCGCGCCGGAGGCACCGGGAGCGGTCGGGCCCGCCACTACGGCACCTGGCGGCAGTCCCGGCCCGGGACCGGCTCGAACGAGGTGGGCGCGCTCACCGGCGGCTGCGCGGCGACCGCACCCGGGGGCGTGCCGGGCAGGGGCGTCGGGGCCACGGCCGGCTGCGGGGCGGGGCAGGGCGGGAGCATCTGCTGCTCGGTCAGGCGCTGGATCGTCCCCTCGGCGCCCTCGAGGTCCTCGGCGGGGATGCCCTCGCCGCCCAGCTGCTGGCGGGCGTAGGGCGTCAGGTCGACGGTGCGCGGGCCGGGCTGGCCGACGACCTCCTGCAACGGCACCCCGAGGAACGAGCCGGGCACGCCTTGGTAGATCGCGACGTGGTCGCCCTCGGTCGACACGTAGTACTGGTTGTCGATGTAGATCTTGGCGGCGATGACGCCGATCGCGGCGATGGCCACGACGGTCAGCGCGGCGAGGGCCAGGCGCAGCCGGCCTCGCCCCTGTCGCCCGCGCGCGGGCTCGGAGGCGGCCGGCGTGGGGCGGGGCTCGGGCTCGCGGCGGGTCAGCGTCGCGGCGGAGGCGCGCGCGGCGGCGGAGTCGCCGGGCGGGGGATCGGCACGGCCGTCGCCCGCGGCGCCGCCGTAGATCGGGTCGTGCTCGCCGTAGTCGACGTCGACGACGTCGGCGACGATGCAGGTGACGTTGTCCGGGCCGCCGCCCTTGAGGGCGAGCTCGATGAGCCGGTCCGAGCAGTCCTGCGGGTCGGGGATCGTCAGCGCGTCGGCGAGCGTCTCGGCGCTGACCACGCCGGACAGGCCGTCGGAGCACAGCAGGTAGCGGTCGCCGGAGCGGGCCTCGCGCACGGTGAGCGCGGGCTCGACGTCGTGGCCGGTGAGGGCGCGCAGCAGCAGCGAGCGCTGCGGGTGGCTGGCCGCCTCGTCCTCGGTGATCCGGCCCTCGTCGATCAGCGACTGCACGAACGTGTCGTCGCGGGTGATCTGCGTGAGCACGCCGTCGCGGAACAGGTAGGCCCGCGAGTCGCCGACGTGGACCATGCCGAGGCGGCTGCCCGCGAACAGCACGGCGGTGAGCGTGGTGCCCATCCCGTCGAGGTCGGGCTCCTCGGCCACGAGCTCGGTGATCGCGTCGTTGCCCTGCGCCGTGGCCTCGGCGAGCTCGCCCAGGAGGTCGTCACCGGGCTCGTCGTCGTCGAGCGGCACGAGTGCGGCGATGACCAGCTTGGACGCCACCTCGCCGGCCGCGTGCCCGCCCATGCCGTCGGCGAGGGCGAGCAGGCGCGGGCCCGCGTAGACCGAGTCCTGGTTGTTCTGCCGTACCAGGCCCCGGTCACTGCGAGCGGAGTAGCGCAGCACCAGGGTCACGGGTCGATCCTGCACGGGAGGGGATGGGGCGGCGACACCCGGGTCCGGGTGTCGGACACGGGTGCCGAACGGTGCGTCATGACCGCAGCTCGATGACCGTCTTGCCGATGCGGATCGGGGTGCCGATCGGGACCCGCGTGGGGCCGGAGACCTTGTTGCGGTCGAGATAGGTGCCGTTCGTCGACCCGAGGTCCTCGACGTACCAGTCGTCGCCGGACTGCGAGATCCGGGCGTGGCGGGTCGAGGCGTAGTCGTCGTCGAGCACCAGCGTGGAGTCGTCCGCGCGACCGATCATGATCGGTCGCCCGTCCAGGGCGATGCGGGTGCCCGCGAGGGCACCGGCGGTGACGATCAGGGCACGGGGCCCCGAGCGTCCGCCGCCGCGGGCCGGCTTGGACGTGCCCCCGCGAGGGGGACGTCGTCCGCCGGGCGCCGCGGCCCGCAGACCCGAGGCCGCGTAGAGGTCGCTGCGCACGACCCGCAACGCGGCGAGGACGAACAGCCACAGGAGGGCCAGGAATCCGGCCCTCGTGATCTGGAGGACGAGTTCGGGCACGCCGTCGGGCCTTCGGGCCGTCAGCCCTGTGCGCGGAAGAGCAGCGCGGAGTGCCCGACCCGGATGGTGTCGCCGTCGGCGAGCTGCCAGGTCTGGACGGGCGTGCCGTTGACCGTGGTGCCGTTGGTCGACCCCAGGTCGGACAGGGTGGCCTGCTGGCCGTCCCAGTTGACCTCGAGGTGGCGGCGCGAGACGCCGGTGTCGGCGAGGCGGAACTGCGCGTCCTGCCCACGGCCGATGACGTTCGAGCCGTTGACCAGCTGGTACGAGCGGTTCGAGCCGTCGTCCAGGGTGAGCGACGCGGTCAGCTGCCGGGTCTGCACGCCGCCGCCGTAGCCGCCGCCCTGCTGCCCGTACTGGTCGTAGCCGCCCTGCTGGGCGTAGGGGTCGTAGCCGCCCTGCCCGTACTGGCCGCCGTAGCCCGGCTGGCCGTAGCCCTGCTGGGGCTGGCCGTACTGGTCGTAGCCGGGCTGGGCGTAGCCCTGCTGGCCGTACTGGTCGTAGCCGCCCTGCTGGCCGTAGCCCTGCTGCGGGTAGCCGCCCTGCTGCTGGCCGTACTGGTCGTAGCCCGGCTGGCCGTAGCCCTGCTGGGGCTGCCCGTACTGGTCGTAGCCGGGCTGCTGGCCGTAGCCCTGCTGGGCGTACTGGTCGTAGCCGCCCTGCTGGGGGTAGCCCTGCTGCGGGTAGCCGCCCTGCTGGGCGTACTGGTCGTAGCCGCCCTGCTGCGGGTAGCCGCCCTGCTGCGGGTAGCCCTGGGGCTGGCCGTACTGGTCGTACCCCTGCGGGGGGTAGCCCTGCTGCGGCTGGCCGTACTGGTCGTACCCGGGCTGCTGCGGGTAGCCGCCCTGCTGGCCGTAGTTGCCGTCGCGACCCTGCTGGTCGTCCGGGTAGCGGCCGGGTGCCTGACTCATGGCGTGTTCTCCTGCGGATCGGGGGCTCGCGGCCCGTCGCCGCGACGCGTCGGGGTCAACGGACGACCTGGTGCGGAACTGTCCCGTGTGCAGCGCGTCGGAACGCTCCAGAGAGACTACGACCTCACCGTATGTTTCCCACCCGCCCTCGGTGAGGTGTTCCTCCACGACATCGATCAGCGAGTGGGTGATGGTCTCCTCGTCGCCGGCCAAGCGTTCGTGGTCCGCGGGACTGAGCACCACCGTGTACTGGTTGGGCGCCAGGCGGCGCCCTCCTGCCAACTCTCGCACGCCGTCCTCCGCCTCGCGGCGAAGGCCCTGTGCGATCTCCTGCGGGACGACCTTGCCGCCGAACACACGTGCGAAGGCGTCACCCACCAGACCTTCGAGCTTGCGCTCGAAGCGCTGTGCGCGCCCCACCGCGATCCCTCCTCGTCCGGCACCCGGTTCGGTCGTCCCTGGTCACTGCTGCCCGGTGCGGGGTGTCGCCACACCGCAGGGGCGTGTTCGATGGTATCGGTCGCCCTCGCGCGGGTGCGGACCTCCTTCGTCGAGCGCTCCCGGGCCCGTGCTAGCGTCCTCGCCAGCTCACTCCGGGCGAGTGGCGGAATGGCAGACGCGCACGGTTCAGGTCCGTGTATCCGGAAGGATGTGGGGGTTCAACTCCCCCCTCGCCCACCACCGCGAAGGCCCCGGTCGGGACACGGCCGGGGCCTTTGTCGTCCCGGTCGGTGCGCGGGCGCCGGACCGGCCCGCCGCACGAGAGGACCGACCCCGGATGCACGACGCACGGCTCCTGCTCGAGCTGGGCGACGAGGCGGTGCGCCGCCTCGCCCGCCGCGGCTACTCGCTCGACCTGGCCGGACTGGAGGCGCTGTCGTCGCGGCGCGCCGCCGCGATCGGCCGGGTGGACGAGCTGCGGGCGGAGTCCAAGCGCGCCGCGGCCGAGGTCGGGAAGGCCGCCAAGGGCGGCTCGCCGGCGGCGGACGTCGACGCGCTCAAGGACCGGGCCCGCGAGCTCAAGGAGCACATCCGCCTGGCGGAGGACGACGTCGAGGCCGCCGAGGCCGCACTGCGCGACGTGCTGCTGACGATCCCCAACCTGCCCGGGGACGACGCGCCCGACGGCGACTCGGAGGCCGACGCGGTCGAGGTCCGCCGGGTCGGGGAGCCGCCGGCGCTCGGGTTCACCCCACGCGACCACGTCGAGATCGGCGAGGGCACGGGCATCCTCGACTTCGGGCGGGCGGCGAAGCTCTCCGGCGCGCGGTTCAGCGTGGCGCGCGGTCCGGGCGCGGCGCTCGAGCGCGCGATCGCGTCCTTCTTCCTGGCGCTGCACACCGGGCGGCACGGCTACACCGAGTACTCGGTGCCGTTCCTCGTCACCGGCGAGACGATGACGGGCACCGGGCAGCTGCCGAAGTTCGCCGAGGACCTGTTCCGCACCGGCACCGGGGACCGCGACCTCTGGCTGATCCCCACCGCCGAGGTGCCGCTGACCGCCCTGCACGCCGACGAGATCCTCGAGACCGAGACGCTGCCGCGGGCCTACACGTCGTGGACGCCGTGCTTCCGCTCCGAGGCGGGCTCCTACGGCCGCGACACCCGCGGCATCCTGCGGCTGCACCAGTTCTCGAAGGTCGAGCTGGTGCGCGTGTGCGCCGCCGAGGACTCGCGCAGCGAGCTCGAGCTGATGCTCTCCCACGCCGAGGCGTGCCTGCAGGAGCTGGGCCTGGTGTACCGGGTGGTGCGCCTGGCCGCCGGCGACATGGGGTTCAACGCGCAGCTGACCTACGACATCGAGGTCTGGCTGCCGAGCCAGGACACCTACCGCGAGATCTCGTCGTGCTCGGACTGCGGCACCTTCCAGGCGCGCCGGTCGGGCATCCGCAGCAAGGACGCCCGCGGGAAGCGCGGGCAGGTGGCCACGCTCAACGGCTCCGGGCTGCCGATCGGGCGGACGATGGCCGCGATCCTCGAGCAGTGCCAGGCCGAGGACGGGTCGGTGACGCTGCCCGAGGTGCTGGTGCCCCACGCGGGCTTCCGGCGTCTGCTGCCCGACGGCTCGACGGAGTAGCCGGCCTCGTCCGCCTACCGCCGGATCGCGGCGAGCTGGTGGGCGTGGCCGACGAGCCGCCCCGCCGGGTCCCAGACCCGGCAGGTCTCGTGCATGCGGTCGACGCCGGCGTGCTCGACCCACTGCGTGACGCGCAGCGGGCCGGGTGCGGGCGCGGCGACCACGTGGGCCGAGAGCGACATCGTCGGCGACCAGCCCGCGAGGCCCATGTCGAACGTCGCGGGCGGCAGGACGTCGAGGGAGACGAGCAGGCCCTCCGTGGTCCACGCCTCGCCGGTGGCGAGCTCGGCCCAGCCCGAGATGCGGCCCTCGCCCGACGGCTCGCCGCGCAGGAAGCCGGTGGTGCGCGGGTCGAGCCGGGTGTCGACGACGTCCATGAGCGGCAGCGACCCCCGCCCGTCGTCGGTGGTCGACGGGCTGCGGGGGCACCGGTCGCGCGGCGTCAGCTCCGGCGGCGCCGGCTCGTGGTCGTCGGCGGAGGGGACAGCCGGCGGGCCCAGCACGCACGCCGCCTCGACGCAGGGCCCGCCCTGGTCGAGGTGGACGCGCAGCTGCGAGGCGCCCCGCCCGGTGCGCAGCACGGTGACCCCGAGCGTGGCCGGCCCGGGCTCGGGCGCCCGCAGGAACGTGCCGGTGACGGCCTGCGGGCACGTGTGCTCCGGACGCCCGGCGACGGCGGTCTCCCGCGCCGCGCGGGCCATCACCGCGAGCAGGTAGCCACCGTGCAGCTTCGGCCCGATGCACCACTGCTCGTCGAGGAGCACCGAGTACCGGCCCGGCTCCTCCTCGGGCTCGGGGCGGGTGGCCTTCTCGAACTCAGCCACGGGCGGCGCCGGGCGACGAGGGAGCGCTCACGACTGCGGCGGGCGCGGCCAGTCGGCGGCGTCGTCGCGGGGCGGCGCGGTGGGACGGGTGGGACGGGTCGGCCGGTCCTCCGGGATGCCCGCCTGCCCGCCGTTCGTGGGCGGGCCGACCGGACCGGTGACGTCCTCGGACGCCCCGACCCCGGGCGCGCCGCCGGCCGGCTCCGCGGGGTCGCCCGCGACGCCGGGGCCGCCGCGCTCGCCGGGAGCGCCGGCCCCGGGCGGGCCGTAGCCGCCGGAGGCCTGGGGCCCGCCGGCGCCGCCGTACCCGCCGGGGGAGTCGGGCGCGCCGTACCCGCCGGGTGCGCCCGGGCCGCCGTGCCCACCGGGCGCGCCGGGGACGTCCGGGGCGCCGGGGTCGCCGTAGCCGCCGGCGGCCTGGGGGCCACCGGGGGGCGGTCCGTAGCCGCCGGCACCGCCCGGGCCACCGGGACCACCCGGGCCGCCCGGTGCCGATGGGGTGGACGGGGTGCCCGACGGCGGGGTCACCGGCTCGGTGCC
>JAQSWW010000125.1 GCA_029266415.1 Actinomycetospora sp.
CCCGACCGCCGGCACCACGCCCGACGCGGACGCCGACCCGACGCCCCCGCACGGCTTCCGGGCCGTCGGCGCCGACATGCCGGGGCTCGACGCCGACCGCCCGCCGGCGCCGACCCTGCCGCCGTGGCGCCGACCGGCGACCCCGCCCTGGGGCCTGGCGACCGGTCGGCCCACCGGCCGCACCTCGTCGACCCCCGGACGACCCTCCGCATCGAACGCGCCGGTCACGGGTAGGGGACGCGACATGAGCGAGCCGTCGGACCGCGATCCCGACCAGGCGCCCGGCCGCGCGGCCCCGCCGGCCACCCCCACCGGACGGGACCGTGCGGCCGACGCCACCACCGACCGCGCCGAGGTCACGGAGCCCGCGAGCACCCCCACCACGGCAGGACCGACGCCGCCGGCCACCGACCCGTCCTGGTTCGCACCGCGCACCCCGTACGCCCCGCTCTCGTCGCCCGTCGCACGGGACGACGAGTGGCCCGAGTCGCCGCAGGCCCCCGCCGACACGACGAGCACGACCGGCTCCCCCGACGTCCCGGAGTCCGCGGCCGATACCGCCCGCCAGTCGGATCGCGGCTGGCGCGCCGCCGCAGCGGGTGCGGCCGGGCTGGGCGTCGCGGGTGTCGCCGCCGGCACCGCGGTCGGTGCGGACACCGACAAGGGCCACGACGAGACGGCCCCGAGCCGCGCCGCCGGGTCGTCGGGGACGACCGCGGGCACCACCGACGCGGCCACCAGCGACGGGAGCACCACCGGGAGCACCCCCGGGGCGACCGGCGAGGCCACCACCGAGACAACCGCGGCCACCACCGCGGCCACCACCGAGGCCACCACCGAGGCCACCACCGAGACGACCACCATCGGCACCGCCGCCGAGACCGCCGCCTGGTCCGACCCCGGCTGGCGCACCGCGGCGGCGGGCGCCGCCGGACTCGGCGCCGCGGGTGCCGTCGCCGATGTCTCGGCCGAGGGGGTCACCGACGACGCGGTCACCGACGACGCGGTCACCGACGACGGGAACACCGACGACGGGAACACCGACGACGGGAACACCGGCGACGGCCCCGCCACGACCGCGACCACGACGAGCGCGCCCACCAGCGACGACAGCCCCGCCGCGCCGACCACCACCCCGGACGACGGCCCGCGCTACGGCACCGTCTCCGACGACGACCCGCTGGGCGTCGGACCGATCACCGTGCACCCCGACGACCACGTCCACGGCCTCGCCCCCGACACCGCTCGCGACGAAGTGCCCGCGGTCGACGCCGGTCCCGCGGCCATCCGCTCCGCCGGCCGGGGGCCCGGCGACGTCACCGACGCCGACCCGGACGGCGCGGACGTTCCCGGCGAGGAGCCCGCCGGCGCGCCCGCCACCGACGCCGACGCGATCGACGCCGCGACCACCACCACGGCGCCCACCACCGCCGCCGAGCGGCCGCGGGCCACGCCGACGGTCTCCACCGGCACCGAGCCCACCGCCGCTTCCACCGCCGGCACCATCGACCGGCACCGGGTCGCGCAGGGCCGCATCGGGATCGACGAGGTCACACCCGAGGTCTCCGGCGGGCGCTTCCCGTCGAAGGCCGTGGTCGGCGAGGTCGTCCCCGTCGAGGCGACGGTCTGGCGCGAGGGCCACGACGCCGTCGCCGCGACGCTCGTCTGGCAGCGCTGCTCGACCGCGGGCCACGCCCACGTCGCCGACGTCGTGATCCCCTGCGGGGACGAGGCGCCGCGCAGCACGCGGATGGTGCCGACGGGCCCGCTGACCGACCGCTTCGCCGGCCAGGTGGTGCCCGACGCCGAGGGCCTGTGGAGCTTCCGGGTCGACGCCTGGGGCGACCCGTGGGCGACGTGGCGCCACGCCGTCGAGGTCAAGACGCGCGCGGGCCAGGGCGCCGCGGAGCTGGCCAACGACCTCGAGACCGGCGCGCGCCTGCTCGAGCGCGCGGCGGACGGGATCGAGCAGCGCCTGCGCGACACCCCCCGCGCGGAGAGCGACGACGCGGGGACCGAACGCACGGGCGGCATCGCGATGCCCCCGGTGCTCGAGCTCGCCCGCAACCTGACGAAGGCCGCGGACGAGCTCCGCGCCACCGAGCGCGACCTGCCCGAGCGGCTGGGCCGCGGCCTCTCGGAGTCGGTGCACCGGACGATGACCGAGCACCCGGTCCGCGAGCTGGTCACCGAGGGCGAGACCCACCACGTGTTCGTGGAGCGCCCCCTCGCGCTCGCCGGCTCCTGGTACGAGTTCTTCCCCCGTTCGACGGGCGGGTGGGACGCCGAGGGCCACCCGGTGCACGGCACGTTCGCCACCGCGACCCGCGAGCTGGACCGCGCCGCCGCCATGGGCTTCGACGTGGCCTACCTCCCGCCGATCCACCCCGTGGGCACGGTCAACCGCAAGGGGCCGAACAACACCCTGACCCCGGGCCCCGACGACGTCGGTTCGCCGTGGGCGATCGGCTCGGCAGCGGGCGGGCACGACGCGATCGACCCGGACCTGGGCACGATCGACGACTTCGACGCCTTCGTCGCCCACGCCCGGGAGCTGGGTCTCGAGGTGGCCCTGGACCTCGCGCTGCAGTGTGCCCCCGACCACCCCTGGGCCACCGAGCACCCGGAGTGGTTCACGATCCGCCCCGACGGGACGATCGCATACGCCGAGAACCCGCCGAAGAAGTACCAGGACATCTACCCGGTCAACTTCGACACCGACCCGGACGGCATCTACGCCGAGGTCCTGCGCATCGTCCTGTACTGGCTGGAGCACGGCGTCCGGGTCTTCCGGGTGGACAACCCGCACACCAAGCCGCCGAACTTCTGGGCCTGGCTGATCGCCGAGGTCCACCGCCGCGACCCCGGCGTGGTGTTCCTGGCCGAGGCGTTCACGCGCCCGGCGCGGCTGTTCGGGCTGGCGAAGGCCGGCTTCAGCCAGTCCTACACGTACTTCACGTGGCGGACCGGGCGCGACGAGCTGCGCGAGTTCTTCGAGATGCACCGCGACCGCCTCGACGAGTGCCGGCCGAACTGCTTCGTCAACACCCCGGACATCCTCCACGAGTCGCTGCAGACCGGCGGGCCCGGCATGTTCGCGATCCGGGCCACGCTCGCGGCGACGCTGTCGCCGAGCTGGGGCGTGTACTCGGGCTTCGAGCTCTTCGAGCACCAGGCGGTGCGCCCGGGCAGCGAGGAGTACCTCGACTCGGAGAAGTACCAGCTCCGGCCGCGGGACTTCGCGGGTGCGCTCGCCGAGGGGCGCAGCCTCGAGCCGTGGATCACGCGCCTCAACCAGCTGCGCCGGGCCCACCCGGCCCTGCGCCAGCTGCGCACGCTGCGCTTCCACGACACCGACAACGAGGCGCTGCTGGCGTACTCGAAGACCGACCCGCTCACCGGCGACACGGTGCTGTGCGTGGTGACGCTCAACCCGTTCGGCATCGAGGAGGGCACGCTGCACCTCGACATGGCCGCCCTGGGCCTCGAGCGCCACGACCGCTTCGGGGCGTTCGACGAGGTCAGCGGGCAGACCTTCGAGTGGGGCGAGACCAACTACGTCCGCCTCGAGCCGTGGCGCGACGTCGCGCACGTCATCTCGGTGCTGCGGAGGTAGCGGCGGGTAGCGCCGGCCGGCCGGGCACGATCCGGGCGACCCGGGCGTTGGGACGGGTGAACACTCGGGAGGTCAGAAGTGCGCATCCTCGTCGCCCTCGCGGTCTACCTGGCCGTCGAGATCACCGTGCTGGTCCTGGTGGGGCAGGCCGTCGGGTTCTGGGGCCTGCTCGGCGTGCTGGTGCTCTCCGCCGTCGTCGGCGCGTGGGCGATCCGACGGGAGGGCCGCCGGTCGATGACCGCGCTGGTCGAGGCCGCGCGCTCCGGGCGCCCCGCCGAGGCCGAGGTCGCCGACGGCATGTACCTGGCGCTGGCCGGCGTGCTGCTGGTGGTCCCGGGCCTGCTGTCGACGCTCGCCGCGCTGGTCCTGCTCGTGCCGCCGGTGCGCCGGGCCCTGTCCCGCCGCGCCGCCGACCGCGCCGTGCGGGCCGGCAGCGCCCGCCGCGGCCCGACCGTGACGGTCGTCGGTGCGGGCGGCCCGGTGCCGGGCGATGTCGTCCCACCCACCCGGGGCCCCGCGTCGTTCCGCGGGACCGTCGTCGAGGGGCACGTGATCGAGAGCCGGGACACCACCTGAGCAGGGCGCCGGGGCGTGCGGCGACGCCGGGGCCCCGACCACTAGCGTGACGGGTGATGAACGAGGGAGTCAGCGCCGGTGCCGCGCACCCGGCGCACACCAGCACCGCCGCCACCGGGGAGAACGCCGTCGCGCGCGAGCACGTCCGCGACCGCACCGAGGACCACGGGAGCCAGGCGGTGGAGGAGCCGAGCGCCGCCGACTTCCGCCATGCGCGCACGCTCCCGGTCGACGGGGACTGGTACAAGCGCGCCGTCTTCTACGAGGTGCTCGTCCGGGCGTTCGCCGACTCCAATCGTGACGGTTTCGGCGACCTGCGCGGGCTGACCGACAAGCTCGACTACCTCGCCTGGCTCGGGGTCGACTGCCTGTGGCTGCCCCCGTTCTACGACTCCCCCCTGCGCGACGGCGGCTACGACATCCGCGACTACCGCAAGGTCCTCGGCGAGTTCGGCACGGTCGCCGACTTCGTCGAGTTCCTCGACCAGGCGCACGCGCGCGGCATCCGCGTCATCACCGACCTGGTCATGAACCACACGTCGGACCAGCACTACTGGTTCCAGGAGTCGCGCCGCGACCCCGACGGACCCTACGGCGACTTCTACGTGTGGTCCGACGACGACACCCGCTGGTCCGAGGCCCGGATCATCTTCGTCGACACCGAGTCGTCGAACTGGACCTACGACTCGGTGCGCGGCCAGTTCTACTGGCACCGCTTCTTCTCGCACCAGCCGGACCTGAACTTCGACAACCCCGCCGTGTGCGAGGCGATGATCGACGCGCTGCGGTTCTGGCTGGACCTGGGCATCGACGGCTTCCGCCTGGACGCCGTGCCGTACCTCTACGAGCGCGACGGCACCCACGGCGAGAACCTCCCCGAGACCCACCAGTTCCTCAAGCGGGTGCGCAAGGTCGTCGACGACGAGTACCCCGGGCGCGTGCTCCTGGCCGAGGCGAACCAGTGGCCGTCGGACGTCGTCGAGTACTTCGGCGACCCCGAGATCGGCGGCGACGAGTGCCACATGGCGTTCCACTTCCCGCTGATGCCGCGCATCTTCATGGCCGTCCGTCGCGAGTCCCGCTTCCCGATCTCGGAGATCCTCGCGCAGACGCCGGAGATCCCGGCGAACGCGCAGTGGGGCATCTTCCTGCGCAACCACGACGAGCTCACGCTCGAGATGGTCACCGACGACGAGCGCGACTACATGTACTCGGAGTACGCCAAGGACCCGCGGATGAAGGCCAACATCGGCATCCGCCGGCGCCTGGCCCCGCTGCTCGACAACGACCGCAACCAGCTCGAACTGTTCACCGCGCTGCTGCTGTCCCTGCCCGGCAGCCCCGTCCTCTACTACGGGGACGAGATCGGGATGGGCGACAACATCTGGCTGGGCGACCGCGACGGCGTCCGCAGTCCCATGCAGTGGACGCCGGACCGCAACGCCGGCTTCTCCACCTGCGACCCGGGGCGGCTCAACCTGCCGGTGATCATGGACCCGGTGTACGGCTACCAGGCCGTCAACGTCGAGGCGCAGTCCAACTCGACGGCGAGCCTGCTGCACTGGAACCGGCGCATGATCGACGTCCGCAAGCAGCACCCGGCGTTCGCGCTCGGCTCGTTCCACGAGCTCGGCGGCTCGAACCCGAGCGTCCTGGCCTACGTCCGTGAGCACACCGACGACGACGGCAACCAGGACACCGTGCTGTGCGTGAACAACATGTCGCGCTTCCCCCAGCCGGTGGAGCTCGACCTCATCGCGTGGAAGGACTTCGTGCCCACGGAGCTCACGGGGGGTGTGCCGTTCCCGGCGATCGGGGAACTGCCGTACCTGCTGACCTTGCCCGGTCACGGTTTCTACTGGTTCTCGATCCACCCGGCGGAGGAGCGTTGATGCCCGCCACGAGCCTGCCCGACGGGTCACCGGACCCCCTCGGCGGCCTGCACGACGCCCTGCTCGCCTGGCTGCCCGGCCAGCGCTGGTTCCCGGCCAAGGGCCGCGAGATCGCGGGCATGCGCACCGTGTCGCACGCGGTGATCTCCGCGCCGGACGAGACGCCGAGCGTCGAGCACGCGGTGATCGCCGTGGCGTTCACCGACCCCGGCGGCGGCACCGGCGGCGCCGGCGAGGAGCGCTACCAGCTGGTGCTGGGGGCGCAGGCGAGCCCGCCCGGGGACCTCGAGCACGCCGTCATCGGCCGGCGGACGCTCGACGGCCCGGACGAGGTCGTCTACGACGGGCTGGCCGACGGGCGGATCAGCCGGATGTTCCTCGCGCTGATCACCGAGAACGCGACGCGCGGCCCGCTGCGCTTCGTCGCCGAGCCGGGCAGCGAGGCGCCGATCGTCGGCCCGGGCCGCCCGCTGCTCGGCGAGCAGTCCAACAGCTCGGTGATCTACGGCGAGCGTGCGATCCTCAAGCTCTTCCGCCGCGCCACCGCCGGCCTCAACCCCGACCTCGAGCTGCA
The DNA here is from genome assembly GCA_029266415.1 of Actinomycetospora sp. Taxonomy (GTDB): domain Bacteria; phylum Actinomycetota; class Actinomycetes; order Mycobacteriales; family Pseudonocardiaceae; genus Actinomycetospora. Next base: position 6,659 of record JAQSWW010000125.1, read on the forward strand.
CCGCGCGCTGCACCGCGCGGGCAGCGGCGAGATCGCGCCCCTGCTCGGGGCGATCGAGGGCGAGCTGGACGGCGAGGCGATGACCGTCGCGATGCTCCAGGGCTACGCGGCCAACTCCGCCGACGGCTGGTCGATGGCGCTGACCAGCGTGCGCGACCTGCTCGCCGAGGCCGACCTGCGCGCCGACGAGGTCGGCGGCGACTTCGCCGGCGAGGCGCACCGCATCGGCAAGACCGTCGCCGCGGTGCACCTCGAGCTGGCGCACGCGCTGGGCACACGCCCGCTGGACGACGCCGCCGCGCGCGACGTCGAGGAGTGGATGCTCGAGCGCCTCGACCGCGCCGCCGCGGCCGTCGACGGGGTCGCCGAGCAGCGTGACGCCATCGCGGCCGTGCTGCGCGGGGTGACCTCGGCCGGGCCGTCGACGCTGCAGCGCATCCACGGCGACCTGCACCTGGGCCAGGAGCTGCGCACCCCCACCGGCTGGCTCGTCATCGACTTCGAGGGCGAGCCGTCGAAGTCGCTGGCCGACCGCGTGCGGCCCGACTCCCCCATGCGCGACGTCGCCGCGATGCTCCGCTCGTTCGACTACGCCGCGTTCCACCAGCTCGCCGAGTGGGAACAGTCCGCGGACGAGCCCGATCCGCAGCTCGAGCGCCGGGCGCAGGAGTGGGCCGACCGCAACCGGTCGGCGTTCTGCGACGGCTACGCCCAGGTCTCCGGGACCGATCCCCGGGAGAACCCCGAGCTGCTGCGGGCGTACGAGCTGGACAAGGCGGTGTACGAGGTGCTGTACGAGACCCGCAACCGACCGGGCTGGGTGGCGATCCCGCTGCGGTCGATGCGCCGGCTGCTGACCCCCGTGGGGCGGGCCGAGCGGTGACGCGGTCCCGCACCCACTCCCCCGCGCCCTCGGACCTCGACGTCCACCTGCTCATCGAGGGCTCGCACCGCGACCCGCACGGCGTGCTCGGGCCGCACCGCGACCCCGACTCGACCGGCACCGTCGTCGTCCGCGCGCTGCGCCCGGGCGCCGACGCCGTGGACGTCGTCGTCGACGACGGCCCCACGGCCGGGCGCTACCCGCTGGCCGAGGTGCACGCGGCGGGCGTCTTCGCCGCCGGCGTGCCCGGGCCGCTGCCCCGCTACCGGCTCGCCACGCGGTACACCGACGGCGGGACGGGCGAGACCGTCGAGGTCGTGGCCGACGACCCGTACCGCTTCTCACCGGTGCTCGGGCCGGTCGACCTGCACCTCATCGGCGAGGGCCGCCACGAGCGGCTCTGGGACGCCCTGGGCGCGCATCACCGCAGCTGGCCGACCCCGTCCGGGGCGGTGGAGGGCACGGCGTTCACCGTCTGGGCGCCGCACGCGCGCGGCGTGCGGGTGATCGGCGACTGGGACACCGAGCACGGCAGCTGGGAGGGCACGGCGACGCCGATGCGCGCGCTCGGCTCGGGCGTCTGGGAGATCTTCCTGCCCGGCGTCGCCCCTGGCGCGCGCTACCGGTTCCGCATCCTCACCCCCGACGGCCAGTGGCTCGACAAGGCCGACCCGATGGCCTACGCCTCGGACCTCCCGCCCGCGCCCGCGTCCGTCGTCACCACCTCGACCCACGAATGGGCCGACCAGGAGTGGATGGCGCGCCGCGACGCGTCGGCGTCCTCCGGAGGTCTGCACGCGGAGCCGATGAGCATCTACGAGCTGCACGTGGGCTCGTGGCGGCAGGGGCTGAACTATCGCGAGCTGGCCGACGAGCTGGCCGAGTACCTCACCGAGACCGGCTTCACCCACGTCGAACTGCTGCCCGTCGCCGAGCACCCGTTCGGCGGCTCGTGGGGCTACCAGGTCAGCTCGTACTACGCGCCGTCGTCGCGTTTCGGCACCCCCGACGACTTCCGCTGGTTCGTCGACCGCCTGCACCGGGCGGGCATCGGCGTGATCGTCGACTGGGTGCCCGCGCACTTCCCCAAGGACTCGTGGGCGCTGGCGCGCTTCGACGGCACGCCCTGCTACGAGCACGGCGACCCGCGCCGCGGCGAGCAGCTCGACTGGGGCACGCTCGTGTTCGACTTCGGGCGCTCGCAGGTCCGCAACTTCCTCGTCGCCAACGCGCTGTACTGGCTCGACGAGTTCCACGTCGACGGCCTGCGCGTGGACGCCGTCGCCTCGATGCTCTACCTCGACTACTCGCGCACCGAGTGGACGCCGAACCGCTACGGCGGCCGCGAGAACCTCGAGGCGGTGTCGTTCCTCCAGGAGGTCAACGCCACCGTCTACAAGAACCACCCGAGCGCGGTGACCATCGCCGAGGAGTCGACGGCGTGGCCCGGCGTCACCCGGCCGACGCACCTGGGCGGCCTGGGCTTCGGGTTCAAGTGGAACATGGGCTGGATGCACGACACGCTCGACTACGTCGGGCGCGACCCCGTGCACCGCGGCTACCACCACAACCAGATGACGTTCTCGATGACGTACGCGTACACCGAGAACTACGTGCTGCCGCTGTCGCACGACGAGGTCGTGCACGGCAAGGGCTCGCTCTGGACACGACAGCCCGGCGACGACGACCGCCGCGCGGCCGGTGTGCGGGCCCTGTTCGGCTATATGTGGGCGCACCCGGGCAAGCAGCTGATCTTCATGGGCGGCGAGTTCGGGCAGGTCCGCGAGTGGTCCGAGGAACGCTCGCTCGACTGGGAGCTGCTCGACGACCCGCGCCACGGCGGGCTGCGCCGGCTGGTCGCCGACCTCAACGCCGCCTACCGGTCGCTGCCCGCGATGTGGCAGCTGGACTTCGACCCGGCCGGCTTCTCGTGGATCGACGCCAACGACGCGGGCGGCAACGTCCTGTCGTTCCTGCGCCACGACCGGGCCGGGAACGCCGTCGCGTGCCTGGTCAACTTCGCCGGTGTCGACCACCCGAACTACCGCGTCGGGCTGCCGGCGACCGGCCGGTGGCGCGAGATCGTCAACACCGACGCCGAGGTCTACGGCGGGCGCGGTGTCGGCAACTACGGCGCGGTCATCGCCACCTCGACCCCCTGGCACGGCCGTCCGGCCTCGGCCGAGGTGACGCTGCCGGCGTCGGGGGTGCTGTGGCTGCGTCTCGACGACGCGGACGCCCGCCACGGTGCCGGTACGGATGCCGCGGAACGCCCCGCGCCGCGTTGATCGCCCGGGCATGATGGCGCCCGTGGGGGGAACGCTCGGTCGGGCCGTGGTCGTGACGCTGGCCGTGCTCGCGGTGCTGCTGACGTCCGGCTGCGCGTTCTCGGTCAGCGGGCGCGCGGTCGCGGGGCCCGAGGTCACCGCGGGCATCGACCCGTCGTTCGTCGAGGGCACCGACGGCGGCGACGACGACCGGCTCGCCGCCGCGGTGCTGCGCGACCTCGAGGGCTTCTGGGGCGAGGCCTACCCGCCGCTGGCCGGCGGCCAGGCGTTCCCGCCGCTGCGGGGCTACCACTCGGTCGACCCGTCGCAGCGCGGCCGCCCCGGCGCGGGGGCCGCGGTGCCGTGCCTGCCCGACGTGCAGGACATCGAGGGCACGGCGTTCTACTGCCCGCGCGCGGACATCATCGCCTGGGACCGGGCGACGCTTCTCCCGCAGCTGCGCCGCGACTTCGGCGACTCGGCCGTGGTGGTCGTGCTGTCCCACGAGTTCGGTCACGGCGTGCAGAGCCGCCTCGACCGCGACGGGAGCCTCGGCCGGGCGCCCACGATCCTGCTCGAGGCCCAGGCCGACTGCTACGCGGGCGTGTTCCTGCGGCGGGTGCGCGACGGGGCCCTGCCCGACCTGCGCACCGGGGCCGGCGGCATCGACGGCGCGATGGGCGCGCTCATCACCTTCCGCGACCCGGTGGGCACCTCGCCGCGCAACGCCGACGCCCACGGCAACGCGTTCGACCGCGTCTCCTCGTTCCAGGACGGCTTCGACGGCGACGCGCGCACGTGCGCGTCGATGGGCGGCGAGCGGGTGTTCACCCAGCAGTCGTTCCGCTCGGCGGCCGACGAGAGCTCCGGGGGCAACCTGGGCCTCGACGAGCTGATCAGCGCGATGTCGCCCGACCTCGACCGCTGGTTCGGCGGCGAGGTGCGCCGCCGCGGCGGAGCATGGGCGGCGCCGGCCACCGAGCGCGGGCAGGCGACCTGCCCGGGCGCGGGCGACGCGGTGCAGGGGCCGGTGGCGTGGTGCGCGGAGCCGTCGGCGGTGCGCATCGAGACGTCCGGCTCGCTCGCGGCCGACCACGCCCGCATCGGCGACTTCGCCACGGGCACGCTGCTGGCGTCCCGCTACGGCTCCGCGGCCCTCGCCGCCCTCGGGCGCCCGACCACCGGGGCCGAGGGCGGCCGCGCCGCCCTGTGCCTCGCGGGCGCCTACAGCGCGGCCGTGGGCACCGCCGACAGCGCCTTCGGCCTCTCGCCCGGCGACCTCGACGAGTCGGTGACGACACTGCTCGACGAGGACACGGCCTCGCGCGGCACCGATGGCGTCGCCGCGGCGGGCACGGGGTACGAGCGCATCCGCGTCTTCCGCGCCGGCATCACCGGCGGCCCGGACGCCTGCCTGCGCGGGGTCTGAGATATCAGCGAAGTGGCGTCGCTGACACCCAGTGTCCGTATCGGTACTTCGATCACCCGGGGTCCGGGGCTCAGTACAGCGCGCGGGCCAGGGCTCGGCGGGCGGTGGTGACGCGCTCGTCCTCGGTGCCGAAGAGCTCGAAGAGCCCGACGAGGTGGGTGCGGGCGCGGTCGCGGTCATCGCCGGCGGTGCGGGCGACGGTGCGCACGAGGCGGTCGAAGGCCTCGCCGACCTGCTGGGAGGCCACCTCGGCGTCGGCGGCGGCGATCTGGGCGTCGACGTCGTCGGGCGCCGCGTCCGCACGGGCGATCGCCGACGGGTCGGCCGACGCGGCGCGGGCGAGGAACGTGACCTGCGCCAGCGCGGCCTGCGCCTCGGCGTTGGCCGGCTCGGTGGCCAGGATCTGCTCGTAGACCTGCTGCGCGCCGGCGTAGTCGCCGCGCTCGAGGGCGTCCTCGGCCGCGACGAACCGCGGGTCCTCGGGCTCCTCGACGGGCGCCTCGACCTCGCCGCCGCCCCGGGCCTCGGCGGCCGCGATGCCCGGCATCTGCTCCCGCAGCGCGTCCAGCAGCTGGGCGATCCACTGCCGCAGCTGCGGCTCGGGCTGGGCGCCCTGGAACGACGTCACCGGCTGCCCGCCCGCGACGACGATGACCATGGGGATCGACTGCACCTGGAACGCCTGCGAGATGCGCGGGTTGGCGTCCACGTCGATCTTCGCGAGCACCCAGGCGCCGCGGCCCTCGGCGGCGAGCTTCTCGAGCACCGGCGAGAGCTGCTTGCACGGCCCGCACCACTCGGCCCACAGGTCGACGACGACCGGCACGTCCATCGACCGGTCGATGACGTCGGCCTGGAACGACGCCTCGGTGACGTCGAGGACGGTGACCGGCGCACCGGCGCCGTCACCCGGCGGGCCGCCGGCGGGACGCTGCGGGGCGGAGGCGGACGGGGGCGACGCGGGCGACGACGAGCGGGCCTCGGCGCGCGCCTTCAGCCCGGACAGGTCGACCGCCCCGGCCATCGCCGAGGACAGGGCAGCGGCCTGGGCCGCCTGGCGTGAATCGGGACGTGCCACGGGGACGAGTCTGCCACCTCCGGAGAGGACGAGGTCTCAGCCCCGCAGGCGCTCCTCCACCCGAGCGACCTTGGCCGTGATCTGGCCGGTGTGACCCGGGCGGATGTCGGCCTTGAGCACGAGCGAGACGCGCGAGCCGTAGCGCCCCGCCGCCTCGGTCGCGCGGCGCACCACGTCCATGACCTCGTCCCACTCGCCCTCGATCGAGGTGAACATCGACGAGGTCTCGTGCGGCAGGCCGGACTCCCGCACCACGCGGACGGCGGCGGCGACGGCCTCGGAGACCGACCCGTCCTCCCCCGCCGACCCGTCCACACCGACACCCGAGGGGGCCACGCTGAAGGCGACGATCACACCCACCAGCCTGCCACGAGCGGGTCGCGCGGGCCCGCCGCTGCTAGGTTCGCC
>JAQSWW010000126.1 GCA_029266415.1 Actinomycetospora sp.
GTCGCGGCGCTGGACGCGGGCCTGGAGGTGACGGTCCCGGGCATCCAGGTCGACCGGCGCTGCGGCTCGGGGCTGCAGGCGGTGCTCTACGCGGCGATGGCGGTGCAGACCGGCGGGGCGTCGCTGGTGCTCGCCGGCGGCGCGGAGTCGATGTCGGGGGCGTCGTACTACTCGGCGGCGCCGCGGTGGGGCACGAAGGCCGGCGGGTTCGAGATGAAGGACGCGCTGGCCCAGGGTCGGGTGTGGGCGGGCGGTCAGCACCACCCGGTGTGGGGCGGGATGATCGAGACCGCGGAGAACGTGCGGAAGCGGTACTCGATCGGCCGCGAGGAGCAGGACCGGCTCGCGGTGCGCTCGCACGAGAAGGCGACCGCGGCGGTCAAGGAGGGCCGCTACGCCGACGAGCTCGTGCCGGTGACGGTGCCCGGGCGCAAGTCCTCGACGGTGGTGGACGCCGACGAGCACATCCGCCCGGACGCGACGCTGGAGTCGCTGGCGACGCTGCGCCCGATCATGGGCAAGCAGGACGACGAGGCGACGGTGACCGCGGGCAACGCGTCGGGGCAGAACGACGGGGCCGCGGTGTGCATCGTGACCACGCCGGACAAGGCGTCGGAGCTCGGCCTCCGGCCGCTCGCTCGCGTGGTGTCCTGGGGCCTGGCGGGTGTGGGGCCCGAGGTGATGGGGATCGGGCCGGTGCCGGCGACGGCGGCGGCGCTGTCGCGGGCGGGGCTGACGCTCGCGGACCTGGACGTGATCGAGCTGAACGAGGCGTTCGCCGCCCAGGCCCTCGGGGTCGGGCGCGAGTGGGGCATCGACCTGGTCACCGACGAGCGCGTGAACCCGAACGGCTCGGGGCTGGGCCACCCGGTCGGCGCCACCGGGGTGCGGATCCTGGCGACGATGCTGCGCGAGATGGACCGCCGCGAGGCGCGCTACGGGCTCGAGACCATGTGCATCGGCGGCGGCCAGGGCCTCGCGGCGGTGTTCGAGCGGGTCGCCTGAGTTTGTCAGCGAAGTGGCGTTGCGGACACTGAACGTCCGTATCGGTACTTCGATCACTCCGCGTCGGCCGGCCGGAGGCATGAGCGCCGCATTGCTCATGATCGACGGAAGAATCCGGACACTCAACGTCCGTAACGCCCCTTCGCTGACACCGCGGCCGTGATCAGCGCCCCTCCCAGCGGGGCTCGCGCTTCTCGCGCGCGGCGGTCATGCCCTCGGCCGCGTCCTGGGTCGCGCCGGCGACGCGGCGCATGGTCTCGCCGAAGCGGATGGCGTCGGTCTCGCCCAGGTACGGCGCGCGCCGGGCCATCTCCTTGATCGCCCGCTGGGCGAGGGGCGCGCCGGCGAGCAGGCGGTCGGCGAGCGCCCGGGCCTCGGTCATCAGCCCGTCGTGCGGCACCACGCGCGACACCAGCCCCATCTCGCGGGCGCGCTCGGCGTCGACGCGCTCGCCGGTGAGCAGCAGCTCCATCGCCGGCTGCCACCCGATGCGCTGCGGCAGGCGGATCGCGCCGACGATCGTCGGGATGCCGAGCCGCACCTCGGGGAAGCCGAACGTCGCCCGCTCGCTGGCGATCACGAGGTCGCACCAGGTCACCAGGGTCAGCCCGTAGCCCAGGCAGTGGCCGTTGACCGCGGCGATCACCGGCTTGTAGATCTCCCAGCCGCTCTCGAAGGAGTTGACCGTCGGGCGCTCCCAGAACGAGCCGGGGAAGTCGCCGGCCGGGTTGCCCTCGCCGCCCGCGTCGGCGCCGACGCAGAACGCCCGTCCCTCGCCGGTCACGATCCCGACCCACGCCTCGTCGTCGGCGCGGAAGCGGTCGAACGCCTCGTTGAGCCCGTCGCGCATGGCCCCATCGATCGCGTTCAGTTTCTCGGGACGGGCGTAGGTGATCGTCGCGACGTGCCCGTCGCGCTCGTAACGGACCCGCTCGCTGTTCACCGCGACACCGTAGGGCCGCGCGGGCCTGCCGCGGGCCGCCGCCGGGTGTGAGCGCTTGTCCGTGCCCCGGCACGGGCAAGCGCTCACGAGCGCGGAGCGCCAAGTGGCGCCGCCCCGTCGGGCAAGCGCATACTTGTACACAGCAACCGATTGTACGGAGCATGCAATGGATTCGACCGGGCTCCCGGCGCCGCCGGGGGTGGACGACCGCTGGCTGGTCTCGGACCGCCTCGGTCACCAGCTCATCCGCGTCAAGCGCGCGATGGAACGGGCCAAGGCCCACGGGGCGGTCGGTCCCGACGGGGTCGAGCGCGCGGCGTACATCCTGCTCGCCCGCCTCGTCCTCGAGGGTCCGCGGCGCTCGAACGCGCTGGCCGAGTCGGTGCACTCCGACCCCTCGACGGTCAGCCGGCAGGTCGCGGGCCTCGTGCGCGCCGGCCTCGTCGAGCGCACCCCGGATCCCGAGGACGGCCGCGCCACCCTGCTCGCCCCCACCCCCGAGGGCCTGCGCGTCTTCCAGGCCAACCGCGACCGCCGCAACCGCGAGATCAGCACCATGACCGACCACTGGGACGAGGCCGACCGCGTCCGCCTCGCCGAGCTACTCGAGCGGCTGGCGGGCGACCTCGAGGACCACCACGCGCCCGCCCCGCCCCACGTCCTGGCCCCGGAGGCCTCATGAGCACCCCCGCCGTCGCCGTGGCTCCCCCGGCGGCCGCCACCACCACGGGCACACCGGCCAACAGCACCGGCTTCACCCACCGCCAGATCCTCGCGATCCTCTCCGGGCTGATGCTCGGGATGTTCCTGGCCGCGCTCGACCAGAACATCGTCGCGACGTCGATCCGGACGATCGCCGACGACCTCAACGGGCTGAACCTGCAGGCCTGGGCGACGACGTCCTACCTGCTCACCGCCACGATCTCGACGCCGCTCTACGGCAAGCTCTCCGACCTCTACGGACGCAAGCCGTTCTTCCTGTCCGCGATCGGGATCTTCGTCGTCGGCTCGGTGCTGTGCACCATCGCGACCTCGATGTACGAGCTCGCCGCCTACCGCGCGATCCAGGGCCTCGGCGCCGGCGGCCTGATGAGCCTCGCGCTCACGATCATCGGCGACATCGTCCCGCCGCGGGAGCGTGCCCGGTACCAGGGCTTCTTCCTCGCCGTGTTCGGGACGTCGAGCGTCCTCGGCCCCGTCGTCGGCGGGTTCCTCGCCGGGCAGGACACGATCATCGGGATCACCGGCTGGCGCTGGGTGTTCCTGGTGAACGTCCCGATCGGCATCGTGGCGTTCTTCGTCGTCTTCCGGGTGCTCAACCTGCCGCACACCCGCCGCGAGCACCGCATCGACTGGCCGGGCGCCCTGGCGCTGGCCGTCACCCTCGTCCCGATCCTCATCGTCGCCGAGCAGGGCCGCGAGTGGGGCTGGAGCTCGACGTCGGCGATCGTCTGCTACGTCGTCGCGGCGGTGGGCCTGGTCGCCTTCCTGCTGGCCGAGCGGGCGTACGGGGACGACGCGGTGCTCCCGCTGCGCCTGTTCAACAACTCGGTGTTCAGCCTGACCTCGATCATCGCGATCATCACCGGCATCGGGCTGTTCGGCGGGATCGCGCTGGTCCCGCAGTACCTCCAGATCGTCATGGGCTCGACGCCGACGCAGGCGGGTCTGGAGATGCTGCCCCTGGTCGGCGGGCTGATGGTGTCCTCGATCATCTCCGGCCAGCTCACCTCGCGGACGGGTCGATACAAGATCTTCCCGGTCATCGGGCTCGGGCTCATGACGATCGGGCTGGTGCTGTTCCACTTCCGGCTGCACTTCGACACGCCCTACGGCGAGGTCGCGCTCCTCATGGTCGTGTTCGGGCTCGGCGTCGGGCTCTGCATGCAGACCCTGGTGCTCGCCGTGCAGAACGCGGTGCCGGCCAAGGACATGGGCGTCGCGACGGCGTCGGCCACCTTCTTCCGCCAGATGGGCGGCACGCTCGGCGTCGCGGTGTTCCTGTCGATCCTGTTCTCCACCGTGGGCGACAACATCCGCACGGCGTTCGCCGCCGCGGTCGGCACCCCGGCGTTCCGGGCCGCGGCCGCCGACCCGGCGGTGCAGGCGAACCCCGCCAACGCCGTCGCGCTGGACCCGGCGACCGGCGCGGCGCAGGTCGTCCAGGACTCCTCGGTCCTCCAGCGGATGGACTCCCGCCTCGCCGAGCCCTTCCTGGTCGGCTTCGCCGACTCGATGGACCTCGTGTTCCTCGTCGCGGCGAGCGTGGTCGCCGTCGGCTTCGTGCTCATCTGGTTCATGCGGGAGCTGCCGCTGCGCACCGTCTCGGGCATCCAGGCCCGCGACGCAGAGTCGGCGGCGAGCGCGCCCGCGGAGGCCGCCGCGCTGAACACGGCCACCTCGACGCCCCCGGTGGCGGCGGCCGCCGCCGCGGGACACGAGCAGAACGGGCAGGACGGGCAGCGCCCCGACGGGGGCCCGCCCTCGACGGTCGGCACCTCGCCGCCGGAGGCACCGCCCGCACCGGAGCCACCCCACGGCCCCCGCGTCCACGGCCTCGTCACCGGCACCGCCGGCGGCGCGGTCACGACCGACGACGAGGTGACGATCTCCCTGCACGGCCTCGACGGTGCCCCGCTGCAGCGGGGCGGCCTCGACGCGCGGGGCGGATACGCCCTCACCGCGCCGGGCGCGGGCACCTACGTGCTCATCGCCAGCTCGCCGCGGCGACGGCCGTTCGCCGAGCTCGTCACGGTCGACGGCGCGCCGGTGCACCGCGACGTCGCCCTCGCCCGCGTCGCCACCCTCGGCGGGCGGGTCACCGAGCCCGACGGCACGCCGGTCGCCGGGGCCACGGTCACCGTCACCGACCCGGCGGGCGGCGTGGTCGCCGTGCGCCGCAGCGACGCGCAGGGGGAGTGGGGGAGCGGGGAGACCGAGCCCGGCGTCTACACCGTCACCGTGCTCGCCCCGGGCCGGCCGCCGCTCGCCGGGCGCGTCGACGTGCGCGAGGAGGGCGCCCGCCACGACGTGGTCGTCCCGTCCGCGCGCCACGTGCTCGACGGCGTGGTCCGCGGCGGCGGTGGCGCCCCGGTGCCCGAGTCGCTGGTGGTGCTCGTCGACCGCGACGGCGGCGTCGTCGCCTCGACCGTGACCGGGGACGACGGCCGCTTCCACTTCGCCGACCTCGCACCCGGCCGGCACATGCTCACCGCGAGCGGGTTCGCCCCGGTGAGCGAGGAGGTCGTCGTCGACGGGGCGCTGCCGGTGGACGTGACGGTCACCGTCACCCCGCCGCGACCGGCCGTCCCGGGCCGCCACGAGGCGCCCGACGAGACCGCGCAGTCTGAGCAGACCGGGGACGAGCTCACCCGCAGCGCGTCCTGACCGCGGCGGCCGGGACGGGACACCGCCGTCCCGGCCGCCGCGCCGTCAGCTCTTCCCGCTCTTCCCGCGCTCCTGCGACGCCTGGACCTCGTGCTCGGCGTCCGCGCGCCCCACCCAGGACGCGCCCTCGACGCTCTTGCCGGGCTCGAGGGCCTTGTAGACCTCGAAGAAGTGCTGGATCTCCAGCCGGTCGTACTCCGAGAGGTGGTGGATGTCGCGCAGGTGGTCCTGGCGCGGGTCGCCCGCGGGGACGCAGAGGACCTTGTCGTCGGGGCCGGCCTCGTCGGTCATGCGGAACATGCCGATCGGGCGCGCCGAGACCAGGCAGCCCGGGAACGTCGGCTCCTGGATGAGCACGAGGGCGTCCAGCGGGTCGCCGTCCTGGCCGAGCGTGTTCTCGATGTAGCCGTAGTCGGCGGGGTACTGCGTCGCCGTGAACAGGGTCCGGTCCAGGCGCAGCCGGTTGGTCCCACGATCCATCTCGTACTTGTTGCGGACCCCTTTGGGGATCTCGATCAGTACGTCGAACTCCACGGTGTCGTCACCGCTCCCTGTGCTCGCTCGTCGGCTGTCCGCGGCGCGACGCGCCTCGTCGGGGACCCCGGCCCGGCCTCTAGTGTGGGGTACCGGCCGGGGTGAGCCGGCACATCACGGAGGTGACCCCGCCCTCGTCCGGGCGAGGTGAACGGCAGGTGAGGAGGGGTGCGGGGCGTGAGCGGCGACGGTCACCCCACGGATCCCGGGACGCCACCCACCCGTCACCGGTGGGGCCGGCGCCTGCTCGCCGTGGTCGTGACGATCATCCTGCTCGGCGGGCTGGGCGTCGGCACCGCGCTCTCGGCGCCCACGTTCGCCCGCTCGGTCGGGCTGCCCGTGGCGCTCCTCGGCGGCGAGGCCGCCGACCCGCCGGAGCCCGCCACGCCCCGCGCGCGCCTCGTCGCGGTCGGCGCCGATGCGCCCGCCCCCACCGCACCCGGGCTCGCCGCCGCGCTCGACGCCCGCGTCGCGGCCCTGGGCGACGTCACCGGCTCCGTCGTCGACCCCGCCACCGGCGCGGTGCTGTGGAGCCGGCGACCCTCGGAACCGCAGGTCCCGGCGTCGGTGACGAAGCTGCTCACGGGCGCGGCCGCGCTGCTGCGCCTGGACCCGACGCTGCGCTGGACGACGACGGTGGTCGCCGGCCCGACCCCGGACTCGGTGGTGCTCGTCGGCGGCGGCGACCCGACGCTGGCGTCGCTGCCCGCCGGGCGCCAGACCGTCTACCCCGACGCCGCGCGGCTCGACGACCTCGCCGCCGCGGTCACCGCCGCGCGGGCCGGGCAGCCCGCCGTGAAGCGGGTCTACGTCGACGTCTCCCGCTACGAGAACGGCGGCGGCAACGGCGTCGCCGCCGGCTGGGACCCGACCGACGTCGCCAGCGGGTTCGTCGCCCCGATCGTGCCGGTGATGCTCGACGGCGGCCGCAGCGACCCGACGGTGCTCGACGTGCCGCGCACCGCGACGCCCGCCACCGACGCGGCCCGCCAGCTGGGCGCGCGCCTGACCGACGGCGGCACCGCGCCGGCCGCGGCCGTCGGCACCGCCCCGCCCGGTGCGCCGGTGCTCGGCCAGGTGAGCTCGCCCCCGGTCACCGAGCTGGTGCGCACCGCCCTGCAGAACTCCGACAACGTGCTGGCCGAGGCCCTGGGCCGCGAGGTGGCCCGGGCCGTCGGCGAGCCCACCACCTTCGACGGGGCGGCCCGCGCGGTCACCCGCGTGCTGGGCGAGGCCGGGATCGACACCACCGGGGTCACGCTCGCCGACACCAGCGGGCTCTCGGTGGACGACCGCGTCCCGGCCACCGCGCTGTCGGGGGTGCTCGCACCCGCCGCCGCCCCGGACGGCGCCGACCCGCGCACCGCGGCCCTGCGTCCCCTGCTCGACGGGCTGCCGGTGGCCGGCGGGGGCGGCACGCTCGCCGATCGCTACACGCCGGGGACGGCGGCCGCGGACGGGCGCGGCTGGGTACGCGCCAAGACCGGCACGCTCACGGCGGCGAACGCGCTGGCCGGGGTCGTGGGCACCGCCGACGGGCGGGTGCTGGCGTTCTCGTTCATGAGCAACGGGGTCGACCCGGCCACGGCACGGCCGCGGCTCGACGCGCTGGCGGCGGCGCTGCACGCCTGCGGGTGCCGCTGAGCGGATCGGGCCCGACGTACGGTGGACTGGTGGCCGCTGACCTGACCTCCGCACCGGCGCGTGGCACGGGCCTGCCCGTCGACTGGGGCCTGGCCGCCGCCACGGGCGCCCGCCTCGTGCCCGCCGGGCCGGTGGTGACGCCGGAGCAGGCGGCGGCCGAGGTCACCCGGCTGCGCGACGGCGCGCGGGCGGGGGAGCAGCACGTGCGCGACCTGACCGGTCTCGGTGCCGGGCTCCCGGTGCCCGAGGCCGCCGTCGTCGACCGCCCGGGCTGGATCCGGTCGGCCGTCGACGGCATCGCCGCGCTGCTCGACGAGGTCCCCGGGCCCCGCGCGCCCGAGGGGCTGGTCGGCGACGCGTTCGGGCGGGTCACGCGCTCGGCGTCGGGGCTGCAGATGGGCACGCTGCTCGCGTTCCTGGGCAGCCGGGTGCTGGGCCAGTACGACCCGTTCGGCGGCGAGGACCGCGCCGGACGGCTGCTGCTCGTCGCGCCCAACGTCGTGGCCGCCCAGCGGGCGCTCGACGTCGACGCCCAGGACTTCGCGCTGTGGGTCTGCCTGCACGAGGCCACCCACCGGCTGCAGTTCACCGCCGTCGACTGGCTGCGCGACCACTTCCGCGGCGAGGTCGCGACGTTCGCCGGCGGGTTCGACCGCACCGCGACGGGCGCTGTCGACCGCCTGCCCGAGATCGTCAAGGCCGTGCGCCGCGATCCGCCGCGCGACGGGCTGGCGCTGGTCGAGGCGCTCCAGGGCCCCGAGCAGCGCGCCGTGCTCGACCGGCTGCTCGCCCTGACGACGCTGCTCGAGGGCCACGCCGAGCACGTCATGGACGCCGTCGGCCCCGAGGTCGTGCCCTCGGTCGCCGCGATCCGCGCCCGCTTCACCCAGAGGCGGCGGGGCGGGAGCCTCGTCGACCGGGTCCTGCGCACGCTGTTGGGCGTCGACGCCAAGATCAAGCAGTACGAGCAGGGGCGCGTCTTCGTCGACCGGGTCGTCGACGTCGTCGGCCTGTCGGGTCTCAACGCGGTCTGGACCTCGCCGGACACCCTGCCCCGGCGCGCCGAGATCGCCGAGCCGGCCGCCTGGGTCGCCCGCGTCCACGGCTGACCGCCGCCGAGGTCCTCGTCGTGCGCGTGCCCGAGCCCGTCGCCACCGTGCGCCGCGCGGTCCGCGAGGCCCTGGCCGCCCTCCCGGACGCGACGAACGGGCCGTTCGTACGCCTAGAAGCAGCGAACAGCGCGTTCGTTGCTCCGCCCGCGGTCCTCGTGGCCTGCTCCGGCGGCGCCGACTCCCTCGCGCTCGCCGCCGCCGCGGTGCACGTCGCGCCGGGGCGGGTGCACGGGGTGGTCGTCGACCACGGCCTGCAGGAGGGCTCGGCCGAGCGCGCCGCGGACACCGCCGCGCTGCTGCGGGACCTCGGTGCGTCGGCCGAAGTGGTCGCCGTCGACGTCGGCACCGCCGGCGGGCCGGAGGCCGCGGCGCGCACGGCCCGGTACGCGGCCCTGCGGACGGTCAGCGGGGCGCACGGCGGGGCCCCCGTGCTGCTCGGGCACACGCTCGACGACCAGGCCGAGACCGTCCTGCTGGGACTCGGACGCGGGTCCGGGGCACGCTCGCTCGCGGGCATGGCGACGTGGGACCCGCCGTGGTGCCGGCCCCTGCTGGGCGTCCGGCGGGCGACGACCCGGGCCGCCTGCGCCGCCGCGGGCCTCGCGGTGTGGGACGACCCCCACAACGACGATCCGCGCCACACCCGCGTCCGCCTGCGCCACGAGGTGCTGCCGCTGCTCGAGGACGTGCTGGCGGGCGGCGTCGCGCCGGCGCTGGCCCGCACGGCCGGGCAGCTCGCCGACGACGACGCGGCGCTCGTGACGTGGGCCGACGCCCGCCGCGACGTGCTCGTCGACGCGGACGGGGCCCTGGACGCCGCCGGCCTGCGCGACGACCCGCCCGCGGTCCGGCGGCGCGTGCTGCGCGCGTGGCTCGCCGACGCCGGGGTCCCGGAGCTCACCGAGGCGCACGTGCGCGCGGTCGACGCCCTCGTCGCGGCGTGGCGCGGACAGGGAGCACCGCCACTACCCGGCGGGTTGGAGGTGGTGCGGGCCCGTGGCAGGCTGCGGGTGCTCGGCGGCCCGGATCGGGCACCCGGCGCAGCGGAGCCGGCTCACCGGGAGGCACCGGTTCCGCCCCCACCGCCCGCCCTCCCGACCGAGATCCCGGTGAGGAGCCCGTCAACGGTGTACGACGGCGACATCGCGTCCGTGCTGATCACCGAGGAGCAGATCCAGGACAAGATCGTCGACCTGGCCGCGCAGATCGGTGCCGACTACGGCGAGCGCGACCAGGACCTCGTCCTCGTCGGCGTGCTCAAGGGCGCGGTGATGTTCATGACCGACCTGGCGCGCCGGCTGCCGATGCCCACGCAGCTGGAGTTCATGGCCGTGAGCTCCTACGGGTCGTCCACCTCGTCGTCGGGCGTGGTCCGCATCCTCAAGGACCTCGACCGCGACATCTCCGGACGCCGGGTGCTGATCGTCGAGGACATCATCGACTCGGGCCTGACCCTGTCGTGGCTGCGCAAGAACCTCGAGTCGCGCGGGCCGTCGTCGCTCGACGTCGTCACCCTGCTGCGCAAGCCCGAGGCGGCGAAGCTGGACGTCGACGTGGCCTACGTCGGGTTCGACATCCCCAACGAGTTCGTCGTCGGGTTCGGCCTCGACTACGCCGAGCGCTACCGCGACCTGCCCTACATCGGGACGCTCGACCCGCACGTCTACGCCTGACGCACACCCGGTCAGTGAACCGTCACTCATCCGGCACGGCCCCGGGCGACGCCCTCCGGTGACCGGGGGCTACCGTCCGCCACATGGCGGGTGCGCGTCGCTCTCTGTGGCTCGTCAACGGGCTGATCGTGCTGGTGGTGCTGCTCGCCGCCGGCGGTGCTGTCGTGGCCCTGACGTCGACGGGTGACCAGGACACCGGGCTGCGGACCACCCCGGTGGGTCGCGGCACCGTGGCCGAGACCGTCACGGCCTCCGGCGGGGTCACCAGCGCCCGGGGCTCCACGCTGAACTTCGCGGCGGGCGGTCGCATCGACGAGGTCCGGGTGGCGGTCGGCGACCTGGTCGAGGCCGGCGACATCGTCGCCACCCTCGACGCCGAGTACGCCGACGCCAACCTCGACGCCGCCCGCGCGCAGCGCGACGCCGCCCGCGAGCAGCTCGAGGACGCCCGCGAGGCGCGCGACGACCCGCCGGCCACCGCCGCGACGCCCGCCCCGGCCGCCGCGCCGGCCGCGGGCGCCCCTGCCGCAGGCGCCCCTGCCGCGGGCGCCCCTGCCGCGGGCGCCCCTGCCGCCGGTACCCCTGCCGCCGGTGCCACGGCGCCCGGCGGCACCGCACCCGGCGGCACGACGCAGCCGAGCCAGCCGAGCCAGCCGAGCCAGCAGCAGCCCGGTCAGCAGCCGTCCGGTCAGCGAGATGCGCCCGTGGCCGGCGTCCACGGCTTCTCCGCCTCGAAGCCCGCGGCCGCCGCCCCGGCGAGCACCACGCCCGCCCCGCCCGGCGGCGGAGGCACGGGCGGCACCGGCGCGGCCGGTGGCACCGGGACGGCGGGCGGCGCCGGCGCCACGGGCGGGGCCGGCGCGACCGGCGGCGCGGCGAGCTCGCCCGAGACCGCCGTCGCGCAGGCCGAGGCCTCGCTCGCGCAGGCCGAGGCGTCGGTCGTGCAGGCCGAGCAGGCCGCCGAGGACCTCGAGCTCGCCTCGCCGCAGGACGGCACGGTCGTGAGCCTCGACGCCGGCCCGGGCCAGCTCGTGCCCGCGGGCGGCACGGTGACGAGCTCGACGGCGTCGGGCAACCCGACCGGTGGCACGCTGCCCGACGGCTCGGCCGCGGGCGGGTCGGGCGCCGCGGGTGCCGCGTCGGCCGCCGCCGGTGGCGCCGCCGGCGCGCCCGGGGGCGCCGGCGCGGGCGGCACGGGCGGCGGCGTCACGGGCTCCCCGACGGCGCCGGCGGTCATGACCGTCCTCGACCTGTCGGCCCTGCAGATCCGCGCGGAGGTCCCCGAGCTCGACGTGGGCCGGCTGACGGTGGGCCAGCCCGTCGAGGTCACGGTCAACGCGCTGCCCGGGCAGACGCTGCCGGGCACGGTCACCGCCGTCGACCTGCTGCCCGGCACCGGGAGCTCGGTGCAGTACGGCACCGTCGTCACCCTGACCGCCCCGCCGCCCAACCTGCGGCCCGGGATGTCGGCGAGCATCGCCGTGACCGTCGCGCAGTCGCCGAACGTGACCTTCCTGCCGTCGGTCGCGGTGACGCCGATCGGCGGCGAGGGCGCGACCTCGGGCACCGTGCGGGTCCTCGGCCCCGACGGCGTGCCCCAGGACCGCACGGTCGGGCTCGGTCTCTCCTCGGACACGCTCACCGAGGTGCGCTCGGGCCTCGCGCCCGGCGAGCTCGTCGTCCTGCCCGACCCGAACACCGCCAACGTGTTCGGGCCCGGTCAGGGTCCGCCCCCGGACCTGGAGGGCGGAGGGGGCTCGGGCGGGTCCGGCGGTCGATGACCGTGGACACGCCGGTCCCGAACGTCCTCGACGTCCGCGGGCTCTCGAAGGTCTACGGCGAGGGCGAGACCGCCGTGCACGCCCTGCGCGACGTCGACTTCTCGGTGCGCCGCGGGGAGTACGTCGCGGTGATCGGCCAGTCCGGCTCGGGGAAGTCGACGCTGCTCAACGTCCTCGGGTGCCTCGACGCGCCGACGTCGGGGAGCTACTTCCTCGAGGGCCTCGACGTCGCGCAGCTCGACGAGCGCCAGCAGGCCGTGATGCGCAACCGGCAGATCGGGTTCGTGTTCCAGGCGTTCAACCTCATCCCGCGCACCAGCGCGCTGGCCAACGTCGAGCTGCCGCTGATCTACGCCGGGGCGGGACGCCGGGTGCGCCGCGAGCGGGCGCAGGCCGCGCTCGAGCTGGTCGGCCTGCACGGCCGCGAGGACCACCGCCCCAACCAGCTCTCCGGCGGCCAGCAGCAGCGCGTCGCGGTGGCGCGCGCGCTCGTCACCCGGCCGGCGCTCCTGCTCGCCGACGAGCCCACCGGCAACCTCGACTCCGAGAGCACCACCGACGTCCTCGCGCTGTTCGACGGCCTGCACCGCAGCGGCCGCACGATCGTGCTGATCACCCACGACGACGAGGTGGCCGCACGCGCCGAGCGCGTCGTCGTCGTCCGCGACGGGCGGCTCACCGAGGCGTCCCCGCGGCGGGCACGGGCGTGGTGACCCGGTGAGCGTGGTCGAGATCGTCCGCTTCGCGGTGCGCGGCCTGATCGCGAACCGGCTGCGGTCGCTGCTGACGATGCTCGGGATCATCATCGGCATCGCCGCGGTCATCCTGCTCACGGCGCTGGGCAACGGGGCGTCGCAGTACATCCAGGGCCAGATCGCCGGCCTCGGCGCCAACAGCATCACGATCATCCCGCGCCAGCCGCCCGCCAGCTCCGGTACCGACGGTCGCCCGCTGACCCTGGCCGACGCCCGGGCGCTCGCCGATCCGCAGGGCGCGCCCGACGTCGCGTCCGTGTCACCGGTGGTCACGGTGCCGGCCACGGTGGACGCGGGCCGGGCGAGCTCCGACGCCACCGTCATCGGCAGCACGCCCACGTACTTCCCGGGCGCCAACGTGCAGCTCGCCAGCGGGCGGACCTACACCGAGGCCGACGTCGAGGCCGGACGCAAGGTCCTGATCCTGGGCCGGACCGTCGCCGACGACCTGTTCGGCGCGGGCTCGACCCCGCTGGAGCGCGACGTCCTCGTGCGGGGCGTGCCGTTCCGGGTGGTCGGCGTCCTGGCGCCGGCGGGGGAGGGCCAGGGCCTGTCGAACCCCGACGAGAACGTGCTGGCGCCGATCACCGCGGTGCAGGGCTCGCTGACCGGGTTCGGCGACCTCGGCCAGATC
>JAQSWW010000273.1 GCA_029266415.1 Actinomycetospora sp.
TGCGCGACCGCGGGCGTGGCGAGCAGGCCCGCGACGCCGTGCTCGCCGAGCACCCCGGCGCGACCGTCGAGGTGGCGGTCTGCGACGTGTCCTCGCTGGCCGACGTGCACCGCTACGCCGCCGAGGTCCGCGACCGCGAGGCCGCGGTCCACGGCCTCGTGCACAGCGCCGGCGTCCTGCCCGCCGAGCGCATCGAGACCGCCGAGGGCCACGAGCTGACCCTCGCCACCCACGTGCTCGGGCCGTTCCTGCTGACCCGCGAGCTGCGGCCGGTGCTGCGCGCGGGCGCCGGGCCCACCACCCCCTCGCGGGTCGTGCTCGTCTCCTCGGGCGGCATGCACACCACCCCGCTGCGCCTCGACGACCCCGAGTCGCGCACCGGGACGTGGTCGAGCGGTGCGGCGTAGCCCGCACGAAGCGGATGCAGGTGGTGCTCGGCGAGCTGCTCGCCGACGACCTCGCCGGCGACGGCGTCGTCGTCGTCGTCGTCGTCCACAGCATGCACCCGGGATGGGCCGACACCCCCGGCGTCGCGAGCTCGCTGCCCGGCTTCCACCGCCTCACCGGTCCCCTGCTGCGCACGCCCGCGCAGGGGCGCCGACACCGTCGTCTGGCTGCAGGCCGCCGCCGAGCCCGGGCACAGCACGGGGCTGTTCTGGCACGACCGCGTCCCGCGCCCGACCCACCTGTTGCGCCGCGGCGACGAGAGCCCGCAGTCCCGCGCGGCGCTGTGGACGCTGTGCGTATCCGACACGGCACACCGATAGCACCTCGGAGATCCAGCCCAAGATCGTCTCCGACGACCTGCTGCGCTGACCGGAGATCCGTTCCCCCGGACGCCGACCTCGGGGTTCACCCAGGTGGACGCGCAGCGACGACCCCGACCCCGACCGTTCACCCGCACATCGCGCCGGACCCACCGTTCGCGCCGTCGGGCGTCGACCTCGCGGTACTGGGCGGCGACGGTGGGCATGCCGAGCCGAACGTGACCCGAGGTGACCGGACGGTCTCCGTGGGTACGAGGAGTGCGGGACGAGCCGGGGGTGGGGACGGGGACATGACGGACGCAGTGGAGTTCGCGCGGGCGGTGCACCCGGCGCGGGCGGGCGAGGCCAAGCGGATGCGCCACGAGGCGCGGGAGTGGCTGGCCGGGCTCGAGCTGGACCAGGACGCGCGCGAGCGGGTGCTGATCGCGGTGGCCGAGGCGGTGGAGAACGCGGTGGAGCACGCCTACCCCGAGGGCCACGCCGAGGGCACGGTCGAGCTGACCCTGTGGTGCGAGGAGGACGCGGTCAACGTCGCCGTCACCGACAACGGGACGTGGGCCGAGGAGGGGTCGGAGCCGGCCGAGTACGGCTCGCACGCCGCCCGCGGGCGCGGCATCGTGCTGATGCAGCGCAGCGTGGACAGCGTGGCCATCCGGCACACCCAGGCCGGGACGACGGTGGCGCTGCGCCAGCACCGGGGGCCGGAGGGCTGAGACTCAGCCCGGTGCGACGGCCAGGCCGGCGAGGACCTGGTCGAAGAACCCGAGCAGCTCGGCACGGAGGACCGCGTGCTGCTCCGGGGGCGCCCCGCCCAGCAGCTGGCCGGCGCTGGAGAGCATGCCGAGCACGACCGTCGGGTGCGACACCCCGGGCGGGCGGGCGAGGTAGCCCTCCCGCGCGAGCCCGTCGAGGATGCGGGCGATGAAGGCGTAGCCGTAGTCGGCCTCGCACTCCCGCCAGCGCTCCCAGCCCAGGGCCAGGGGGCCGTCGCGGAAGACGATGCGCCCGTAGGCGGGCTCGGTGCAGGCGTCGAGGAACGTCGTCAGGGCCGCCCGGGCGCCGGCGAGGTGGTCGGGCGCGGTGTCCAGCGCGGCGCCGAGGCGCGCGTGGACCTCGGCCTCCCGCGCGGAGAACACCGCCTCGAAGAGCGCGGCCTTGCCGACGAAGTGGTGGTACACCGCGCCCTTGGTCATGCCCGCGACCGCGGCGACGTCGTCGATCGACGTGCCGGCGAAGCCCCGCTCGGCGAAGAGCGCCGTGGCCGCCTCGACCAGCCCGGAGCGCGTCGCGGCCGTCGCCTCGGCGCGGGGCGACGTCACTCGGGGCACCTGCGCAGGGTAGGTGACGTCCGGCCGTCTCAGGCCCGACCGGGCAGGAGCGGCGTCGCGGGGATCGTCGGGACGCGGTGGGGGGTCGTGGGCCCGGGGCGGCGGAAGGCCTCCGTCACCGCGGCGGGGGTGGGGGCCGGCGCGGGGCGGACCCGGGGCCGGCGGGCCGGGACCACCGGCGCGACGTGGCCCGGTAGGCGCCCGGCGGCGGGTAGCCCCACGGGGTCCACGCGTACGCGTCGCCCACCGCGCCGGCGACGACCGCGACGGCGGCGTGGTGGGCGGCGTGGGCCCACGGGCCGTCCAGCTCGGCGAGGTCGCCCAGTCCGGCGGGCGGCTGGAGCGGGGCCCAGCGGCCGGGGTGCGTGCGGTCCATGCCCACTCCGACGGTGCCGGAGGGCCGCGAGGGTCCTGCCGGCGCGCACTCCTTCTCTGGCGGTTCCCTGAGAGGGGCGGTTCTTGATCGTCCGGGGCTGTCGGGGGTCGGGGCTAACGTCCGTGACGTGAGCATCGACCAGGACGCGCCGCCCGGCCCGGGGTCGTCGGCCGCGCTCCTGGACGCGATCGACCCGGCCGGGCTGGCGGGGGCGGAGGTGGTCGAGTTCGCGCGGCGGTGCGCCCGCGAGCGCAACCAGGCCACCGCACGGTTCCTCACCCCACTGCACGATGCCGGGCGCGCCGAGGAGGGCCGGCCGGCGCGGCGGGCGGTGCTCGACGAGTTCTCCGGCGACGAGGCCGCCGCCGCGCTGGGCTGGTCGCGGGCCATGGCCGCCCGCTGGCTCGACCTGGCCGACGACCTGCAGCTGCGCCTCGTCGAGGTCCACGCCGCGATGCGCGGGGGCGACCTCGACGACACCAAGGCGCGGGTGTTCAGCGACTGGACGCGCGACCTGTGCGACGACCACGCCCACCACGTGTGCACCGAGGTGCTGCCCGAGGCGCCGCGACTGCCCGTCGGGGCGCTGATCGAGCGCATCCAGCAGGTCGCCGCCGCCCTCGACCCCGAATGGGCCGCCCGCCGCGAGGAGGCCGGGCAGCGGCGGGCCCGGGTGGTGGCCTCGCGCAACCCGTCGGGCACGGCCAACCTCGGCGGCTACGACCTGCCCGTCGACCGCGCCGTGCTCGGCATGGCACGGCTCGAGGCCCTGGCCGCGACCCTGCGCCGCCGGGGCGTGCGGGTGCGGATCGAGGGCCTGCGCGCCGAGGTCCTCATGACCCTGCTCGACGGCTCGGCCGCCGGGCTCGACGACGACGCCCTGCTCGACCTCCTGGTCGAGGCGCTGGGGCCGGGCGACGACCCGGGGCGGGAGGGGTCGGGACCCGACGACCCGGGGCCGGACGACTCGGGGCCGGACGACTCCGGACCGGATGCCGGGCCCGCCGACCCCGGACCCGATGCCGGACCCGCCGACCCCGGACCCGATGCC
>JAQSWW010000127.1 GCA_029266415.1 Actinomycetospora sp.
CGGGCGCCCCGTGGTGCCCGAGGTGTAGATCAGCGTGGCGATCGCGTCGGGCGTCACGTCCACGGCGGGCGGTGTGTCGGCGGACGGCCGCACGACGTCCTCCCACGCCACCACGCCCGGAGGGGCCGGGCCCTCGCCCCGCACCCGCACGACGGGCGGGAGGTCCTCGCGGCCGGTGAGGGCGGCGACCCGTTCGGGGTCGGCGACGACCACCCGCGCCTCGGCGTGCCCGATCGCACCGGCGAGCTGGTCGCCGGTCCACCACGCGTTGAGGGGCACGGCGACGAGGCCCGCGACCATCGCCGCCCAGAACGCCACGCTCCACTCGGGCACGTTGCGCATCGCGATGGCGACCCGGTCACCGGGACGCAGCCGGTGCTCGTCGCGCAGCCACGCGGCGAGCCCCGTGACCAGCCGCCGGTGCTCGGCGTAGGTGCACCGCTCGTGCCCGTAGACGGTGGCCACGCGGTCGCCCGGGACCGGCGTCGTCAGGGAGAGCTCCCGCAGCGTGTGCGGTTCCCGCGCGTGGACCCGCATCGGGACGCCGTCGACGGTCGCCGCCACCAGCGGGAACTCCCCGTCCGGGGCGGTGAGGGCGGCGAGCACCGGGCCGAGGCCCACGTGGTCGGCGTGGTCGGTGTGATCGGCGGGGTGCGGCATCTAGGCGGGCGCCCATCCCAGCGCCGGCCCCAGCCTCGTCGCCATGTCGGTGAGGATCTGCACGTAGTCCTCGTGCTCGAACGTGAACGGCAGCGCGAAGACGACCTCGCGGACCTCGCGGAACGCCGCGTCGGCGTAGAGCTTCTCCGCGACCTCCTCGGAGGTGCCCAGGACGTCGGGCGCCGCGAGCAGTCCCGGCCCCGGCGGGCCCATCGGGGCGGCCGTCCGCGGGGTGCGCTTCTCGACGTAGGCCTCGTACTTCGCCCGCTGCTCGGGCGTCGCCGAGTCGGTCGGGATGACCACCAGGCCCTGCGAGACGCGCGCCTTCTCGCCCGCGGGGTGGCGCTCCTTGAACAGCGCGATCTGGCGCTGCTGGATCGCGGCGAAGTCCCAGCGTCCGTCGGTCTCGAGGTCGGACGGCTCGGGCTTGATGATGTTGCTGGTCAGCAGGTTGAGGCCCTGCTCGGCGGCCCACTGCGTCGAGCGGCGGCTGCCGGCGCCGTACCAGATGCGGTCGGCGAGGCCGGGGGAGTGCGGCTCGACGCGGGCGGAGAACTCCTCGAACCCCTGGGTGCCGGAGAACGTGCTGACGGGCTCGCCGCGCACCATCCGCAGGAACCGGGCGACCCGCTCGTAGGTCAGGTCCTCGGCGTCGGCGGTGTCGGGGTAGAGCGCGCCCTTGACGTCGTCCCAGTGGATCGGCGGGCCGACGCTGAAGCCGGGCTCGAGGCGCCCGCCGGAGAGGATGTCGACGGTCGCGAGGTCCTCGGCCATCCGCAGCGGGTTCTCCCAGCCCAGCGGCGTCACCGCGGTGCCCATCGCGATGCGCCGTGTGCGCTGGGTCGCCGCGGCCATGATCGCGATCGGCGAGGAGATGCCGGTCTGGAAGTGCCGGTGGCGCAGGTAGGCGCTGTCGAAGCCCAGCTGCTCGCCCAGCTCGATGACCTCGAGCGTGCTCTCCATGCCGGGGCCGGGGTCGTCGCCGTCGAACAGGCCGAGGGTCAGGAAGCCCAGCTTCTCGAGCGGGACGTCGGGCGTGGGCACGGCGGGCTCCTCTCCGGTGGGTCCGGTGATCGGGCAACGACGGCCGGACCGGGGGTGTTCCCCTCGTGGTCGCGCCACCGCGGCGCGTCGATGCCCGCGACGTCGGCGGGGCTCGTTCACTACTGTCGACCGCGAGTCACCAGGACCCGGCCGAGATGGAGTGATGACGTGGCGACCACGCGCGGTTTCCTCGGGCGGCGCAAGGAGCGCGACCCGCGCCTCCCGCCCGGCCAGTACGACGTCGGTGCGGGCTGGCCGGTGCTCACCGCCGAGGCCACACCCCGCGTGGACGCCGACACGTGGACGGTCACCGTCGACGGACTCGTCGAGACCCCGAAGACCTGGACGCTGCGCGAGCTGCGGGTGCTGCCGCCGTCGGTGTACGCCGGCGACATCCACTGCGTGACCACGTGGTCCAAGCTCGACACCAACTTCACCGGCATCTCGCTCGACACGCTGTTCGACGCGGTCGGGGTGCGGCCGGAGGCGAAGTACATCGTCGAGACCTCCACCACCGGCTACACCACCAACCTCCCGATCGAGGACGTCACCGGCGGCAAGGCCTGGATCGTGTGGGAGCACGAGGGCAGGCCGCTGACGCGTGAGCACGGCGGGCCGGTCCGCATGCTCGTGCCGCACCTGTACTTCTGGAAGTCCGCGAAGTGGATCTCCAAGATCACGCTGCTCGACCACGACGAGCCCGGCTTCTGGGAGGTGAACGGCTATCACGAGCGAGGCGACCCCTGGCGTGAGCAGCGGTTCGACGGGGACTGACCCCGGCACCGGTCCCGACGTCCTCCGCCACCGCGCGGGTGGACCGAACGACCGGCGCGCGGCGGCGAAGTGGCGCGACGCGCGGGTGGTCGAGGTGGCGCACCCGGCCGTCGACGCCGTCGTGCTGCGCCTCGCCGTGCCCGAGCGCGTCCAGCACCACCCGGGCCAGCACTACGTCGTGCGCCTGCGCGCGCCCGACGGCTACACCGCCCAGCGCTCGTACTCGGTGGCGTCGGCCCCCGACGACGACCTCGTCGAGCTGTTCGTCGAGCGCATCGACGACGGCGAGGTCTCGACGTTCCTCGCCGACGTCGTCGAGGCGGGCGACGACCTCGAGGTCCGCGGTCCCATCGGCCGGTGGTTCGTCTGGAGCGGGTACACCCCGGCCGTCGCGATCGGCGGCGGCAGCGGCGTGGCCCCGCTGGTCGGGATGCTGCGGCACGCGACCGGGCTCGGGCACCCCGAGTCGCTGCGCCTCGCGGTCAGCGCCACCACCCGCGCGCGGCTGCCCTACGCCGACGAGCTCGAGGCCGCCGGGGCCCGGATCGCGCTGACGCGCGAGCCGGGCTCGGAGCACGCCGGGCGCCTCGACCCGGCGACGATCGCCGCGCTCGTCGACCCGGACGCGACGGTGTACCTCTGCGGCTCGGCGCGCTTCACCGGTGCGATGGAGACGCTGCTCGTCGACGCGGGACAGCCCGCCGTGACCATCCGCGTGGAGCGCTTCGGCCCCACCGGCTGAGTCGGTTCAGTGCAGGTGCCGTTGCCAATCGGCGGGGACGCGGTCGGCGGGCCCGGGCACGGTCTGGTCCTCCGGGTGGTTCTGCGCCCCGGCCAGCACCGGCCCGTGGCCGACCGTGCCGTCGCGGTCGTCGAAGAACCAGTCCTCGCCGGGCTCGAAGCTCGTGAGGATCGGGTGCCCGTGCTCGCGGGCGTGGCGGGTCGCGTGCTGGCTCGGCGAGGAGTCGCAGCACCCGATGTGCCCGCAGGCGGCGCAGCGGCGCAGGTGGAACCACCACCCGCCGGCCTCGTCGCACTCCAGGCAGCCGGTGCCCGAGGGCTGGGCGTGCGGGTCGATCTCCGGTCCGGTCGCGGGGGACGTCACGGGGTCTCCTCCAGGTGTGGTTCGCCCAGCCCGAGGGCTGCGCGGTCGCGGGCCGGGACGTCGGCCAGGTACTCGGGGTGCGAGCCCAGCCACCGCTGCGCGTAGGGGCAGCGCGGCACGACCGCCGTGCCCGGAGGGCCCTCGGCGCGCGCGGCGTCGAACACCCCGCGCACGAGCCTGCCCCCGAGGCCGCGCCCGGAGTAGGCCTCGTCGACCTCGGTGTGCACCAGCGCGATCGCCGGCGTGCCGTCGGCCGTGCGCCGGCGCCGGACGTCCGCGTGACCCGCCTCGACACCCTCGACCCGCAGGACGAACGCCTCGCGGTCACGGTCCTCGTCCACGCGGACGTCGGCCTGCTCGCCCGTCTCGCCCATCGCTCGCCTCTCTGCCGTCCGTGCCCGTCGGTCTCCATCCTGCTCCCGCCGCACCCGTGGTGGCGGTGACCCGCGGCACCCGGCGTTGACGTTCCCGACTCCCGGGCGCACGATCGGACCGATCGGTCCGGGACCGGTCGGTCCACGAGGAGGAACCATGAGGGACGCGGTCATCGTCGACGCCGTGCGCACCCCGCTCGCCAAGGGCAGGCCCGGTGGGGCGTACGCGCAGGTGCACCCGGTGGAGCTGCACGCGCACGTGCTGCGGGCGCTGGTCGACCGGACGGGGCTCGACCCCGCCGAGGTCGACGACGTCGTCGGCGGCGCGGTGGGGCAGGTCGGCGAGCAGAGCGGCAACACGACCCGCTTCGCGGCCCTGGCCGCGGGCTTCCCCGAGTCGGTGCCCGGGGTGACGGTCGACCGCCAGTGCGGGTCGAGCCAGCAGGCGCTGTCGTTCGCCGCGCAGGGGGTCGTCGCCGGGGCCTACGACATCGCGATCGCCTCCGGGGTCGAGTCGATGTCGCGCATCCCCATCGGCAGCCAGGCGCTCGTGGACGGGGTCCGCCAGGACGTCGCCGGGCCGTCGGTGGCCGGCCGGTACGCGCCGGGGCTCGTCCCGCAGGGCGTGAGCGCCGAGCTCATCGCGCGGCGCTGGGACCTGTCGCGGACCCAGCTCGACGAGTTCGCGCTCGCGAGCCACCAGAAGGCCGCCGCGGCGTGGGCCGACGGCCGGTTCGCCGCCGAGGTCGCGCCGCTGAAGTCCCCGCGCGCCGACGGCTCGCTCGAGCGGCTCGAGACCGACGAGACGATCCGTCCCGGCACCACCGCCGAGGCCCTCGCCGGCCTGCGTCCCGCCTTCGCCGACCCCCGCTGGACCGAGCGCTTCGGCGACATCGACTGGACCGTCACCGCGGGCAACGCCAGCCCTTACAACGACGGCGCCGCGGCGCTGCTCGTCACGACGTCCGAGGTCGCGGCCGCGCACGGGTGGACCCCGCGCGCCCGCGTGCACACCGCCACCGCCACCGGCGACGACCCCGTCCTCATGCTCACCGGGATCATCCCCGCGACCGCCAAGGTCCTCGCCCGGGCCGGGCTGAGCCTCTCCGACATCGACGCCTTCGAGGTCAACGAGGCCTTCGCGTCGGTGGTGCTGGCCTGGATCGCCGAGACCGGCGCCGACCCCGCGCGCGTCAACGTGCACGGCGGCGCGATCTCCATCGGCCACCCGCTCGGCGCCAGCGGTGCGCGGCTGGCCACCACCCTGCTCGGTGTCCTCGACCGGACCGGCGGGCGCTACGGCCTGCAGACCATGTGCGAGGCCGGCGGCACCGCCAACGCCACGATCGTCGAGAGGATCGCACCGTGATCGTCGCCGGAGCGAACGTCCTGGTCAGCGGGGCCAACCGCGGCCTCGGGGCCGCCCTCGTCGAGGCGCTGCTGGCGCGCGGCGCGGCCACCGTCTACGCCGCCGCCCGGGACCCGCGGGGGCTCGAGCACCCGGATTCCCGGGTGGTGCCCCTGCGCCTCGACGTCACCGAGCTCGCCACCGTCCGGGCCGCCGCCGAGCGGGCCGACGACGTCGACCTGGTGATCAACAACGCCGGGGTGGGCGGGGCCGGGTCGCTGCTGACCGCCGACCCCGAGCGCGCCCGGGCCGAGATGGAGACCAACTTCTGGGGCCCGGTCGCCGTCACCCGCGCCTTCGCGCCCGTGCTCGCCCGCCGGGGCGGGGGCGCGCTGGTCACCGTGCTCTCCGCGCTGTCCTGGGCGGCGATGCCGGCGGCGGGGTCCTACAGCGCCACGAAGGCCGCCGCGTGGTCGTTCACCAACACCGCGCGCGCCGAGCTGCGTGACCAGGGCGTCCAGGTGGTCGGCGTGCACCTCGGCTTCATGGACACCGACATGGTCGCCCACCTCGACGTCCCCAAGATCGCCGCGCCCGAGGTGGCGCAGGCCGTCCTCGACGGCGTCGAGTCCGGGGCCGAGGAGGTGCTCGCCGACGCCCCGAGCCGCGGGCTCAAGGAGGCGCTGGCGGGGCCGCCGCAAGGTCTGGAGCTCGCGGGGAGGTAGCTCCTCAGGACGGGGCGTGCTCCCCGTTGGCCGGGGTGAGCGGGGTGATCCGCACCCGGGCCACGCGATGGCCGTCGACGGCGGCGACGGTGAAGCGGTGGCCGAGGTCCTCGACGGCGTCGCCGACGTCCGGGGTCCGTCCGAGCTCCTGCAGGACGAAGCCGCCGAGCGTGTCGAACGACCCCTCGGGCAGCGTGATCCCGGTCTGCTCCTCGACGTCGCTGCGGTGCAGCAGGCCGTCGGCCTCGTAGGTGCCGTCGGCGTACGGCCGCGCGGGCACCGCCTTCGGGTCGTACTCGTCGCGGATCTCGCCGACGATCTCCTCGACGAGGTCCTCGACGGTGACGATGCCGTCGGTGCCGCCGTACTCGTCGATGACGACGGCGAGGTGGCCGCCGCCGCGGCGCATCAGCGACAGCGTGTCGAGCACGGGCTTGCTCCCGGGCAGGATCGTCACGGTGCGCGCGAGGTCGCGCAGCCGCGGCGGCGTGCCGTCGGGCAGCGGGCGGGCGGTGAGCAGGTCGCGGACGTGGACGACGCCGACGACGTCGTCGACGGTCTCGCCGATGACGGGGTAGCGCGAGTGCGGGCGGTCGCTGATGTGCGCGACCGCGTCGGTGGCGAGGTCGTCGGCGTCG
The DNA here is from genome assembly GCA_029266415.1 of Actinomycetospora sp. Taxonomy (GTDB): domain Bacteria; phylum Actinomycetota; class Actinomycetes; order Mycobacteriales; family Pseudonocardiaceae; genus Actinomycetospora. The sequence goes on from JAQSWW010000127.1 coordinate 6,669, forward strand.
AGGAAGTCGACCTCGGTGCGCGGCACCATGACCTCGCTGATGACGCGGTCGGTGGCGGTGAAGGCGTCGGTGAGCAGGCGTCGCTCGGCGTCGGTCAGGGTGCTCGTGGTGCGCACCATGTCGCGCAGCTCGTCCTCGCTGACCTCCTCGGCGGGCGTGCGCGGGTCGACGCCGAGCAGCCGCACCACGGCGTTGGTCGACCGGGACAGGAGCCAGATCAGGGGACGGGTGAGCGTCGCCACCCGGTCGAGCACCGGGGCCGTCGTCAGCGAGACCGCCTCCGGCTTCTGCAGCGCCAGCCGCTTGGGCACCAGCTCGCCCACCACCAGCGACAGGTACGACACCAGCGCCGTGACCAGCACCAGCGCGACGGTCGCCGCCAGCGCGATCGGCAGCCCGAGCCCGGTGAGGCCCGGCTGCAGGCGGGTGGCGAGGGTCGCGCCGCCGTAGCTCGAGGCGAAGAAGCCGGTGAACGTCACGCCGATCTGGACGGCGGACAGGAAGCGGTTCGAGTCGCCGCGCAGGCGGGCCACCGCGCGGCCGCGCGCGCCGCCCTCGGCGAGTGCCGTCACCTGCCCCGAGCGCAGCGACACCAGCGCGATCTCCGCCGCGGCGAAGAAGCCGCCGATGAGCACGAAGAGCAGCACCAGCCCGATCTCGAGCACGACGTCCACCCCCCGATCCTCCCAGCCGGGAGGTACCGGAGGAGTCGGGCGGGCCTCCGGGGACGCGGCCGGTGACGGCGACGACGCGGTGGAGCACGGGCGGTCCGTTCGGTGACCGACCAGCCGGTGCCGGGCGGCGGGTGGGCGAGGTCGCCGTCGCCGGTGGCCGTGACGAGCGCGGCCAGGGGGCGGGCGGCGGGCACGAGGTCGATCGGTCGGGTGTCCACGTCGGTGGGACGGCCGGGACGACCGCGACTCATCGCGCTCAAGCGATCCGGTGCGCCCGCGTCCCGGGCACCGCCGGGAAGCGCCGCGTGACCTCGGGGTCGTGGCCCGGCACCACCAGCTCCGGCGCGTCGGCCAGCTCGCGCACCCGGTCGAAGGCGGCGTACACGTCCGGCATCGCGTGCAGGATCGGCGCGGGCCGGTCGTCGGCGAGGTTCTGGGTGAAGTGGACCGCGTCGGAGGCGAGCACCACCCACCCGGCCACGGTGTGCACGCGCACCACCTGCATGCCCGCGGTGTGCCCGCCGACGCGGTGCACGCCCAGCCCCGGCGCGAGCTCCCGGTCGCCGTCGACGAGCGCGAGACGGTCACTCCCGAGCACGTGGCGCACGTCGGGCTCGGCGCACAGCCAGTGCTCGCGGCGGATGCGGGCCGCGACCGGCCCGGTCCAGTAGTCGGCCTCGGCACGCTGCACCACGTACCGCGCCCGCGGGAAGCGGGCGACGGTGCCGGTGTGGTCGTGGTGCAGGTGGGTCAGCACGACGTCGGTGACGTCCGCCGGGGCGACGCCCAGCGCCGCGAGGCCGTCGACCGGCGAACCGTGGAACGCGAGTCCGGGCATCGGCACGTGGCGGTCCGGGTCGAGCCCCGCGTCGACGAGCACCACCCGCCGGCCCGACACGGCGAGCCAGACGTAGTAGGCGGTGGGGTGCGGCTCGGCGGACCGGTCGTCGTGGCCGAGGAAGTGCTGGCCCCGGAGGCCCTCGCGCGACGCGAAGTGGATCGCGTGGACGGCGAAGGCCTCCGGGGCTGCCGACGGTGAGGTCACGGGGCGGTGGCGGTGACGCGGTCGGGTGACGAGCGGCGCACGGGCTCCCCGCCGAGCTGTTCGGTGGGGGTGTGGACGTAGTCGCGGCCGGTGCCGACGGCCACCGCGTTGATGACGCAGACCACGGCGACCACGGACGCGACGGCCACCCAGTTGCTGCCGTCCCCGCCCGCGACCGCGGCGGCGATCGAGGGGGCGAACCCTGCCACCGCGAACCCGATCTGGGTGCCGACGGCCGTGCCGGACAGCCGCACCCGGGCGGGGAACATCTCGCCGTAGAACGCGGGCCACACGCCGCCGGTGGCGCTGTGCACCACACCGAACATGAGGATCCCGACGACGAAGATCAGCAGGTAGTTGCCGGTGGAGATGGCGCCCAGGTAGCCGAACATGAGTACCCCGCAGCCAATCGTGCCGCCGAGGAACACCGGCTTGCGCCCGATGCGGTCGGCGAGCAGGCCGAACACCGGGATCGCCGCCAGCGCGACGACGTTGGCGAGCACGCCCACCCAGAGCATCGCCGAGCGCGAGAGCCCGACGGTGTTCACCGCGTACGACAGCGCGTAGACGGTGAAGATCGTGCTGACGGTGGCGATCGTCGAGGCGCAGACGACGCGCACCACCGAGCCGAGGTGGTCGCGGAACAGCACGGCGAGGGGCAGGCGCGCGACCTCGTCGGCGCTGCGCTCGCGCTCGAAGACCGGCGTCTCCTCCAGCGTGCGCCGGATGAGCAGGCCCGCGACGACCACGATCGCGCTGAGCCAGAACGGCACCCGCCAGCCCCAGGTGAGCAGGTCCTCCTCGGGCAGCACGGCGACCGGCAGGAAGACCGCGGTGGCCAGGACCTGCCCGAACTGCGTCCCGCCCAGGGTGAAGCTCGTGTAGTAGGCGCGGCGGTTCGCCGGCGCGTGCTCGAGGCTCATCGAGTTGGCACCGGCCTGCTCCCCGCCGGCCGAGAGCCCCTGCAGCAGGCGCAGCGTCACGAGCAGGGCCGGGGCGGCGATGCCGATCGTCTCGTACGTCGGCAGGCAGCCGACCGCGAACGTCGCGACACCCATGAGCAGCACCGTGGCGACGAGGACGCGCTTGCGGCCGAAGCGGTCGCCGATGTGCCCGAGCACGAGCGCCCCGACGGGCCGCGCGAGGTAGCCGACGCCGAACGTGGCGAGCGCGAGCAGCGTGCCGGTCGCCGGCTCGGAGGAGGGGAAGAACAGCTTGTTGAACACCAGCGCGGCCGCGGTGCCGTAGATGAAGAAGTCGTAGTACTCCAGCGCGCTGCCGATCCATGCCGCGAGGGCCGCCTTGCGGAGCTGGGCCGTGGGAGCCGGGGCGGGCGGGGGTGAGGACACGGGGCCTCCCTGACGTGGTGCTCCGGTGCGACACACGTCCGACGCGCGGGCCGTATGTACCGTTTGGTTACGTACCGGATGGTGAGTTGTGTCGCAGCGCCGTGTCAAGGACCGGTCACGCGCGGTCGAACCCGATCGAGTCCCGTCAGGCCCGGCCGACGTGGGCGGTCATGTACTCGAGCACCAGGTCGCCGAGCATCCGGCGGTGGTGGGCGCGCCGCGCCGGGTCGAGCAGGTCGCGGTCGAAGATGGCCGCGAAGGTGTGCCGGTTCGCGGTGCGGAAGATGCAGAACGCGCTGATGACCATGTGCACGTCGAGGGCGTCGACGTCGTCGCGGAACAGCCCGGCTGCGCGGCCCCGGGCCAGGATGTCGCCGAGCACGTCCACGGCGGGCGCGGCGAGCCCCGGCAGCAGCGGCGAGGTCCGCAGGTGCTCGGCGTGGTGGATGTTCTCGATGCTGACCAGCCGTACGAACGCCGGGTGCGACTCGTGGTGGTCGAACGTCAGCTCGGCCAGCGATCGCAGCGCCCGCGCCGGGTCGAGGTGCTCGACGTCGAGCTGCTGCTCGAGCGCGCGGATGCCCCCGTACGCCTGCTCCAGCACCGCGACGTAGAGACCGCGCTTGCTGCCGAAGTAGTAGTAGATCATCCGCTTGGTCGTGCGCGTCCGCGCCGCGATCTCGTCGACCCGGGCGCCGGCGAGGCCGCGCTCGGCGAACTCCTCGGTGGCGATCTCGAGGATCTCGGCCCGCGTGCGCTCGGCGTCGCGCCGGCGCTCCGGGTCGGCGTGCTCCGCGGCGCTCACCACCCTGCTCCGCTCACGCGGCAGACCCTAGCGACGCAGGGGTTCCGTCAGCGGCCTCGATCGGCTACAAGTAACCAGATGGTACATACCGAGCGGGACGAGGTGAGCGCGTGCCCTCCGTGACGAGCCCCCTGCGCACCGGGCTGATCGGGGCGGGCATCGGTCCGTCGCTGTCGCCGGCGCTGCACGAGCGCGAGGCGGGCGAGCTGGGGCTGGAGTGCCGCTACGAGCGCTTCGACCTCGACGTCCTCGGGCTCGGTCCCGCCGACGTCGGGGGGCTGCTGGCGCGCGCCCGCGGCGAGGGCCTCGTCGGGGTCAACGTCACCCACCCCGTCAAGCAGGCGGTCATCGCCCACCTCGACGAGCTGTCGGCGGACGCGGCGGCGATCGGTGCGGTCAACACCGTCGTGTTCACCGCGGGGCGCGCGGTCGGCCACAACACCGACTGGTCGGGCTTCCGCGACGGGTTGCTGGACGGGCTGCCCGACGCGGCGCGCACCCGGGTGGTCCTGCTCGGCGCGGGCGGGGCCGGCGCGGCCGTCGCGCACGCGCTGCTGCGCCTGGAGGTCGGGACCGTCGTGGTGCTCGACACCGACGCGGCGCGGGCGCGGGCGCTCGCGGACGACCTCGTGGCGCGCGCGGGGCCGGGCCGCGCGGAGGCGCGTCCCGCCACCGAGGCGGCCGACGCCCTCGCCGGCGCCGACGGCCTGGTACACGCCACCCCGGTCGGCATGGCCGACCACCCGGGCCTGCCCCTGCCCGCCGAGCTGCTGCGCCCGGAGCTGTGGGTGGCCGACATCGTCTACCGCCCGCTGGAGACCGTGCTGCTGCACCACGCCCGGGCCCGCGGGTGCCGCACCCTCGACGGCGGGCGCATGGCCGTGCACCAGGCCGCGGAGGCGTTCCGGCTGTTCACCGGGCTCGCGCCCGACCCCGCGCGGATGCGGCGACACCTTCTCGAGCTGGTCGCGCCGGGTCCGGGGCGGGAGGGCTCCCGTGTCGCCTGATCCGCGCACCGCCCTGGCCACCGTCTGCCTGTCGGGCACGCTGGAGGACAAGCTGGCCGCCGCCGCGGCCGCGGGGTTCGACGGCGTCGAGATCTTCGAGCCCGACCTCGTCGCCTCCCCGATGCCGCCGGGCGAGGTCCGGCTGCGGTGCGACGACCTCGGCCTGTCGGTCGACCTCTACCAGCCCTTCCGCGACCTCGACTCCACCGACGACGACCGCTTCGCGGCCAACCTGCGTCGCGCCGGCCACAAGTTCGACGTCATGGCCGCCCTGGGCGCCGACACCGTCCTGGTCTGCTCGTCGGTCGGCGCCGACGCGGTCGCCGACCCCGACCGGCTCGCCGAGCAGCTCGCCGCGCTCGCCGAGCGCGCCGGCGACCGGGGGATGCGCATCGCGTACGAGGCGCTCGCGTGGGGCGCGCACGTCGACACGTGGGAGCGGTCGTGGGACGCGGTCCGCCGCGCCGACCACCCGGCGCTCGGGCTCTGCCTGGACAGCTTCCACATCCTGTCGCGGGGCTCCGACCCGGCCGCGATCGCCGACGTGCCGGGGGAGAAGCTGTTCTTCCTGCAGCTCGCCGACGCGCCCGCGCTGTCGATGGACGTGCTGCAGTGGAGCCGCCACCACCGGCTCTTCCCGGGTCAGGGGGCGTTCGACCTCCCGGCCTTCCTCGCCCCGGTGCTGGCCGCGGGCTACGCCGGGCCGCTGTCGCTGGAGGTCTTCAACGACGTCTTCCGCCAGGCCGACCCCGGGCGGACGGCCGTCGACGCGCACCGCTCGCTGCTCGCGCTCGCCGAGGCGACGGCCGCCCGCGGGTACGGCGTCGACCCGGTGGCCGCGCCCGCCCCGGACGTCGGCGGCTGGGCGTTCGTCGAGATCGGGGCGGGCGGGGACGGCGACGGGGACGGCGGTGCCGCCGAGCTGACCGGCGCCCTCGGGGCCATGGGCTTCACCCGCACCGGGCGGCACCGCACCAAGCCCGTGGAGCGCTGGGAGCAGGGCGGCGCGCGCGTCCTCGTCAACCGGTCCGGCGGCCCCACGGCGATCACCGCGCTCGGGGTCGAGACCACCGACGCCGGGGCCGCGGCCCGGCGCGCCGCCC
>JAQSWW010000274.1 GCA_029266415.1 Actinomycetospora sp.
CGGTGGTCGGACGCCGTCGTCATCGGGGCGTCGGGTCCGCTCGCGACCGTGAGCCCGCGCAGGTAGATGTAGTCGATCTTGCCGCGCAGGCTCGTCGGGCGTCCCTCCGGATCGACCTCGGCGAGCCCCGCGCGCAAGGGCGCCAGCTCGGGGGCGTCCGGGGCAACGTTGAGGTCGCCCATCACGACCACGGGGTCCGTGCCGGCGGCGGCCTCGGCCAGCCGGCGGATCTGGTCGGACTGGACGCCGTCGAGGCCCACGTGCGTCACGAGCACGCGCACGCCCGCCACGCGAGCGGTCAGGTAGCCGCGCTGCTCGTCGCGGCGGTCGGGCGGGAAGGTGACCACGCCCGCCTCGGTGATCGGCGACAGCGCGAGCACTGCCACCCCGAACTCCACGGCGTCGGCGGGGGTGTCGCAGGCCGGGCCGAGGGCGGCGTTGATGGGCGCGCTCGCCTCGTCCGGCGTCGGCGGCCTGATCGGGCCGGGCACGACCTCATAGGACAGGCCGTGGTCGCGGCGCAGCACCGCGGCCAGCTCGAGGGCCTCGGCAGTGCAGATCTCCTGCACCCCGAGCACGTCGGGGCGCTGCCGGGCGATCACCTCGGCCCACTCCGCCGGCTCGTGCGCGAGGCTCTGGACGTTCCAGGTCATCACCCGCAGGGTCGGGGCCACCGGCGCCGGCGGGGACGCGGCGCAGGCGGGAAGCATCAGCAACGCCAGGAGGACCGCGAGGACCCGCCCGATCGTCGGCACACGACGAGCGTGCCAGCCCGCGGATCAGCCGAAGCGTTCGGTCATGATCGCGCCGGCCGGCACCCCGAGGGCGCCGAGGCCGTGGATGGCCGCGCCGACCAGCGGTGGGGGTCCGCAGACGAAGTACTGGTGCCGCCCGGGGACGCCGGTGGGCAGCACCGCGCGCAGCATCCCCGCGTCGAGGCGGCGGCCCTCGAGGCGCAGCACGGAGAGGTCGAGGCGTCGGGAGAGCGCGACGATCTCGGGGGCGAACAGCGCCTCGCCCTCGCGCTCGGCGAGCAGGAGGGTGTGCGCCCGCGGATCGGCCGCGGCGGCGTGGGCCCGCAGGATGCTCATGATCGGGGTGACGCCGACCCCGCCCGCGATGAGCACGAGCCCCCCGTCGGCGGGGCCCGACACCGCGGCCGGCACGAACGCGCCGTGCGGGCCGTCGACCCACACCGGCCGGCCCGGCTCGAGGTCGAGGAGCCCGCCGCTGAACGGGCCCTGGTCGCGGACGGTCAGCTCGAGCACGCCGGAGCGGGTCGAGGCCGCGATCGTGAACGGGTGCTCCTCGGCGACGGGCAGGCGGCGCAGGCGCACCCACACGAACTGGCCGGGTTCGGGCAGCGGGTCGAGGGGCCGCCCGGCGGGGTGGAGCACGACGGTCGAGGTGCTGGGCGTCTCGGGGCGGACGGCGCCGACGACGTGGGCCCCGCGCCCGAGCGCCGGCCCGATCAGCCAACGCCGCTGGAGCACGGCGAGCACCGCCCCGCCCAGCAGGGCGGCGGGCACCCGCACCAGGGGGTTCCCGGCGATGTCACCGAAGAGCAGCACGTGCAGCCCGACGAACAGGAGCACGAGCACCCCGAGCACGGCGTGGACCCGGGCGACCTGCCCGTAGCGCCGGACCGACGCCCGCGGGAGCACGCCGCCGATCGCGATCAGCAGGACGGTGGCGGCGATGCCGGCCTGGGTCGCGGGGCCGACGGCGAACGGGTCGAGCATGCCCAGGCCCTGGGGCGAGGCCAGCACCGCGGCGACGACGTGCGCGAGCGTGAACCCCGCGGTGGCGACACCGAGGCGGCGGTGCAGGCGGTTGCTGATCTCGACGCCGAGGATCCGCGTCAGGCCGCGCACCCGCGAGACGAGGACGACGATCAGCGACATGAGGACGGTGGCCAGCAGCCCGAGCGCGCTGGTCCACGTGATCGTCCCGCTCAGGCGGGGCGACGCGAGCGACAGGAGGACAGCCACGAGCGGCATCAGCAGCACCAGGGCCAGCCCCATCACCCACACCCGCCCGCGCTCGGTCATGGGCGCGGACGCTAGGGAGACGGGCGACGTCGCTGGTGCCGTTGGGAACCGCCGTGATCTGTTCGTTACCGAGAGGTGGGTGCGATGGAGGTGATCGCCCGCGTCCTCGCTCACGCCCGCCGCAGGTAGCGAGGGTCGAGCTCGTCGGTGAGCCAGGTGTCGTTGTTGCCCCGCCGGAAGACGACGCCGTCGGCCGCGGCGGCCGCCGCGTCGACGACCAGTACCACGGGCCGGCCGTGGCGCGCGCCCACCTCGCGCGCCGTGGCGACCGACGGCGACAGGTGCACGTACTGCCGGGCGCCGGGGCGCAGGCCGTCGCGCAGGATCGCGTCGACGGTGCCGGCGCCCGTGCCGTGGAACAGCTCCTCGGGCGGGTCGGCGGCGGGCAGGGAGACGTGGCCGGGCAGCGAGTGCCCGTACCGCGCACGTACCCGTCCGCCGGCCAGCTCGTAGCGCTGCTTCGACCCGTGGGCCACGACGTCCTCGACCTCGGCCGGCGCCACGCCCAGCGCCCGGCACAGCGCGTCCAGCGAGGTCCAGCCCTCGTCGTCGAGCTCCAGCCCGACGCGCGCTGGGTCGTGCCGGAGCGCGCGGGACATGCGCTTCGAGAGCCGCGTGCGATCCACGCCGCCCGGGCTACCCCGCGCTGCGCTGCACCGACCGGATCCCGACGAGGAGACCCACGACGCACGTCGCCGCGGCAGCGACGAAGCCCGACAGGATCGCCGGGTCGGCGAGCGCCCCGGTGAAGGCCGCACGCTCCGCGTCCACCACGTAGGTCAGCGGGTTGACCGTCGCCGCCGCGCGCATCCACGCCGGCCCGGACTCCAGCGGCAGCATCATCCCCGACAGGATCAGCAGCGGGAAGATCAACGTCTGCTGCACGCCCCAGAACAGCCACTCCCGGTTCCGCGCCGCGAGGGCCAGCGCGTACGACAGCGCGCCGAGCCCGACCCCGAACACGCCGAGGATCGCCAGGCCGACGAGCACGCCGACGGGGGAGAAGGTGACGCCGAACGGGACGGCCGCGAGCGTGATGATCACGGCTTGGACGACGAGCGGCGCGAGCTCCTTGAGTGCCCGCCCCACGAGGATCGCCGCGCGCGACACCGGCGTGGCCAGGACGCGCTCGTAGCTGCCGGTCATCAGCTCGAACAGCAGGTTGGCGCCGGTGCTGCCCGTCCCGAACAGCGCGATCATCACGACGACGCCGGGCAGGAACCACGTCAGCGGGGACTCGCCGTCGAGCTGGTCGGCCGACAGCGACCCCGCGAGCAGCGGGGCGAACAGGCCGAGGAACACCAGCGGCTGGAGCAGCGAGAAGATCAGCGAGAACGGGTCGCGCAGGACGAGCTGGAACTCGCGCACGAACACCGTCGCGGTGTCGTGGACGAACCCGGTCCGCTCGGCCACGACGTCGGGCGGGTCCGCCACCTGGGTGCTCATGCCGCC
>JAQSWW010000128.1 GCA_029266415.1 Actinomycetospora sp.
GCCTCCCCCCTGGCGCAGCGCCAGGTCGTGCGCGGCGACGGTGGCGGCCACGTGCCCGAGCACGATCGCGTTGACCTGCACCGCGGCCAGGACCGTCGGCGACACGACACCCAGGTCGACGGTGCGCGCCGCGGTGCCGAACAGGTCGAGCCCGGTGCCGAACGGGTCGCTGGCCAGGATCGCCGCCCCCTGGCCCTCGACCAGCAGGAACGAGAAGTAGTGCGCCACGGTGTAGCCGAGCGCGACCGGGATCAGCGTGGCCGCGAACGACGCGCGGGCGCGGCCGGCGCGGGGCACGGACCCGGACGCCCGCGCGGTCGCGCGCACCGCGACGGCGTAGAGCGCACCCACGGCGAGGATCGACGCGGCGAGCCCGAGCGTCCCCGCCGGGACCGACTCGCCGTACGGCGCCCACCAGGTCGTCCGTGTGAGCCCGTCGAACCCGGTCGAGTCGAGCAGGACGACGAGCACGACGGCGAGGTGGGGCACGGGGTCGGCGTCCTCGGGTCGAGCTCCGCTCCGCTCCGTCTCCGCGGCCACCGACCCCGCGAGCGGGTTGCGCAGCGCCAGCGTCCCGTCGGTGCGGCGCGCGACGGGCGCCAGGCGCGCGAGCTGGGTGGAGAGCACCTCGAACCCGTCCCCGCGCGCGCACCACTGTTCGCCGTACACGGCGACCAGCGCGAGCGTCACCGCGAGGTAGCCGAGCACGAGCGCTCCGACCAGCAGCGGGTCGGCGCGGTCGGGGGCGACGAGCTCGAGCCACACGAAGCCCGCCAGCCACGCGGCGGCGGGCAGGTACCCGAGGCGCGCGGTCAGGCGGCGGGAGCCGGAGAACCTCGGCAGGCGGGCGAGCGTGCGCACCGGGTTCACGGCGCGCCAGACCGGACCGAGCAGCGGGCTCACCACGGCCAGCCCGACCCAGAACACGACGTAGAGAACCCAGGGCGCGAGGTTGTCCTCGGTGGCGGGCGGGCCGAACAGCCCGACCACCGCGACGAGCAGCGTCAACGCCAGCACCAGCCCCCGCGCCGTCGCGCGCAGCACCGGGTGGTCGACGACGCGCGTCAGGGCCGGCAGCGCCCGCCCGCGCTCGGGGTCGAGCCACGGGCGCGGACGCAGGGCGGCGAGGGCCAGGAACGACACGGCGACGGCGACGGCGCCGCCGGCCATCGCGGCGCCGGCGTCGAGGGGCAGGTCGGTCCGCCCGCCGAGCCCGTGGGCGACGAGGTCGGGGGGCGCGCTCGCGAGCACGGTCACCGGACCTCGAGGCTCGGGAGCGTCGCCCCGCTCTCGTGGAGCTCGGTCTCGAACGCCGCTGCCCTACGCCGCACGGTCGCCCTCGCCGTCCCGGGCCGCCGTCTGCTCCCCCTCCTGCTCCCCCGCCTGCTCCTCCGCCTCCTCGCGCCGCTGGCGCCGCCGGTCGCGGACCACGACGGCGACGAGGACGGCGACGACGAGGAACGCCGGCAGGAAGAACGGCACGGTGTCGATGATCGAGTGGTCGGCCAGGATCACGACGCCGCTCATGCCTGCGCGACCTGCCGATCCACCTCGTCCTCGACCCCGCGGACGGGTTCCGGGCCGCAGCGGGCGGTGCGCCCGACGCCCCAGGCCAGCGACAGGACCAGCGCGAGGGTCAGGCCGAGCACGACGACCGAGCCCCCGGTGAACAGCCACACCGGTACGCCGGGCTTGAGCTCGCGCTGGAGGATCTCGTGCTCCGGGATCACCGGGCGGATGAACGACGGGTCGGCGGGCACCAGGCTCGCGTCCAGCGCCGGGTCCGCGGGCAAGTAGATCTCGACGCCGCTCATGCTGCGGCCCTCGTGCACGCGCAGCAGCGTCTTCCAGTCGCCGGACACCGGGACGGGCTCGGTGGTGCGCCAGGACCCGTCGCCGGCGGGCACGAGGCGGTCGACGTGCAGGTCGCCGCCCTGCCACGCCGTCACCGTGAACCACGTCGGCTCGTCCACGGTCGACGGCGGGTCCATCCGCACCGACAGCGACTCGGCCACCCCGTCGCGCACCGGCCCGAGCGTCACCTGCGCGTTCGCGCCCTGCGGCACGGAGGAGACCAGCGCGTTGCCGACGGCGAGCGCCACCAGCACCAGCGACGTCGCCAGGAGCGAGCGCGACAGCGCGGGCCGCGGCAGCCGGCCCCACAGCCCGAGCACCATGAGCGCGCCGGCCAGGCGGCGCCACCGGCGGCCTTCGGCTCCACGGGCGCGGCCATCCCCAGCCTCCTGAACGTACCGGAAGTAACAGTAACCACCGGTAGCATGCAGATAGCTGCGACAGCGTGTCAAACGATCGTCGAGTGCGTCACGCCCGCGGCTTACCGACGGGTTCGCCAGGGCTCGTCAGCGACGCTTGCGGGCCTCGTCGGTGGCCTCCGCGAGCTCCAGCGCCTCCGCCTTGCGCTCCGCGGCCTCGCGCTCGGCGGCCACCGCCTCGGACTCCCCCTGCACCCGGGTGCGGCGCGCCTCGTGCGCGTCGTCGTCGATGCGCTCGTGGGCCTTCGCCTTGTCCCGCTCGGCCTGCTCCTTGCGCTGCTGCTCGCGCTCCTCGGCCTTCCGGGCCCGCTGGCGGCGCTCCTCCTCGAGCCGCTGCTGCTGCTCCTGCTCCTGGTGGCGCACCTGCTCGCGGCGCTGCTGGTCGGACTCGCGACGCTGCTGGAGGCGCTCGTCGGCCACCTCGCGCCGCGCGTCGGCCGCCTGGTCGCGCTCCGCGGCCTCGGCGCGCTGCTGGACCCGCGCCTCCTCGACCCGGGCCTGACCGGCCAGCTCGGGGTCGCCGAGCACGGAGCCGAGGACACCCCGCACCGTGGCCTCGACGCTGTCGAACGCGAGCGTCGGCCCCCACTCGCGGTTGCCGCCGTTGCCCGTCACCTGCGCGAGCAGGTCGACCGGTACCCGGGCCACGCCGAAGCCGAGCGACACGAGCGTGCGCGGGACCACTGCCAGCGGGGTCATCGGGACTCCTCCACGTTCTCCACGGTCTCGAGCACCTCCGCGTCGCGGCGTGCCCGTTCGGCCCGGACTTCCTCGTCCTGCGCCCGCTCCTCGGCCGACGCGCGCTCCTGCACCGCGTCGACCTCGTCGCGGCGCAGCTCCTGCTCGCGCGACTGCGCGACCTGCTCGGTGGCGTGCTTGCGGGCCGCCGTGTCCTGCGCGGCGGCCTGCTCCTCGGCCGCCCTGTCCTGCTCGGCGCGCTCCTCGCGGGCGCTCGCCGTGTCCTCGGCAGCCACGCGCTCGCGCTCGACCCGGAGCTCCTCCTCCCGGGCGCGCGCCTCGGCCTCCTCGCGCTTCTGCTGCGCGAACTCGTCGGCGCGGCGCGCCTCCTTGGCGGCGTCCGCCTTCTCCTGCTGCAGCTCGCCCTCGGCCCGCAGGTCCTGGTTGTCGGTGATCGCACCGGCGGCCTGCTTGACGGCGCCGGCGACGCGCTGACCCGCGCGTGTCGCCTTGTTCGACTCGGCCGGATCGGCCATGGACTCCTCCTACTAATGCGTAGCCCTGGAGGGTCCTGTACCCGTTGCGCCGACCGCGCGATCAGACGGCGGCCACACGGCGGTCAGCCGGTGCCGACCTCGTCGCGCAGCAGCGCCGCCCCCTGCGCCAGCGCGCGGGCCTTCCCGGCCGCCGAGGCGCGCGGCAGGTACTTCAGCCCGCAATCGGGGGCGAGCACGAGCTGCTCGGGCGGGAGCAGGTCGAACGCGCGGCGGGCCCGCGTCGCGACGGTCTCCGCGCCCTCGACCTCCGGGGTCGACAGGTCGAGGACCCCGAGGATGATCGTCTTGTCGGTGAGGTCGCGCAGGACCCCGAGGTCCAGGCCGGACTGCGCGGTCTCGATGGAGATCTGGTCGACCGGTGAGCCGGCCAGCTCGGGCAGGAACGAGTAGCCCTCGGGCCGGGCGTGGATGATCGCCGCGTAGCCGAAGCAGATGTGCACCGCGGTGGTGCCGGTGACGCCCTCGAGGGCCGCGTTCAGCGCCGCGAGCCCGTACTCGCGGGCCGCCTCCGGGCGGGCCTGCATGTAGGGCTCGTCGATCTGCACGACGTCGGCGCCGGCGGCGAACAGGTCGCGGATCTCCGCGTTCACCGCCGCGGCGTAGGCCAGGGCCGCCTCGCCCGGGTCGCCGTAGTGGTCGTCCTGCGCCTGCTGCGACATGGTGAACGGGCCGGGCACCGTCATCTTGATCGCCCGGTCGGTCGCGGCGCGCAGGAACCGCAGGTCGTCGACCTGGATCGGCGCGGGCCTGCCGATCGGCCCGGTGATCCGCGGGACGGGGTTGGGGTGGCCGCTGCGGTCCAGCGCGGTGCCCGGGTTGTCCACGTCCACGCCGTCGAGCGCGGTGGCGAAGTGGTTGGAGTAGCTCTCGCGCCGGATCTCGCCGTCCGTGATCACGTCGAGGCCCGCGTCCTCCTGCGCCTTGATCGCCAGCAGCGTCGCGTCGTCCTGGGCCTCCGCGAGCAGCTCCGGCGCCACGCGCCACAGCTCCTGCGCCCGCACGCGCGGCGGGAAGCGGCCGGCGAGCTTGGCGCGGTCGATGAGCCACTCGGGCTGGGCGTAACTGCCGACCAGGGACGTGGGCAGCAGGGGCAGGGAGGGCACGGGCGGACTCCAGGGGTCAGGGGACGAGGACGATGCGGCCCGTCGTGTCGCCGGCGGCCTGGCGGGACCAGGCGGCGGTGACGTCGTCGAGCGGGACGGTCTCGTGCGCGACGGCCAGCGTGCCGTCGGCGATCGCGGCGGCGACGCGGGTGACGGCGTCGCGACGCTGCGCGGCGGTGAGCCCGTTGTTGGTGTAGCCGAGCACGCGCAGGGAGCGGCTGCGCAGGGTCGCCGAGTCCAGCGCCGCCGTCTCGCCCGCGGCGCTGCCCAGGTTGACCAGCCGCCCGCCGGGGCGCAGGGCCCGGGTGGCGGCGACGGCCGGGGCCCCGAACAGCGGGTCGAGGACGAGGTCGGCGGGACCGTCGCCCGCGGCCAGCAGGCGCTCGGCGAGGACGTCGACGTCGTCGGTGTCGAGCGCGACCACGGCGTCGGCGCCCGCGGCCGCGGCACGCGCGCGGGCCGGCGCCGACCGTGCGGCGGCGACGACCCGGCGCGCCCCGGCGGCGCGCGCGAGCTGCACCGCCGCCTGCCCCACGACCCCGCCGGCGCCGAGGACGACGACGTGCTCGCCGGCGGCCAGCTCCCCGCACCACGTCAGCGCCATCAGCGCGGCCACCGCGGAGAGCCCGGCGGCGGCCACGCCCACCGGGTCGGCACCGTCGGGCAGGTCGACGAGGTCGTCGGCGGGCACCGCCACCGTGGCCGCCATGCTCCCGTCGCCGGGCGCCATCCCGGCCGGCGTCGGGAACCAGACGGCGCGGCCGTCGCGGGTGCGGCCCACCCCCTGGACGCCGGGGACGTACGGCGTCGCCGGCACCCCGAAGTACGACCGCCCGCCCGCGCACAGCACGTCGAGCGGGGTGATCGGCGCGGCGAGGACGTCGACGAGCACGCGCCCACCGGACGCGTCGGGCTCGCCGCGGTCGGTCGCGACGGGCGCCTCGCCCGCGGTGCGGACCTCGGCGGCGCGCACGTCAGGCCGGCTGGAGGACGAAGTCGTAGACGGCCTCGACCCAGGCGACGTCGCTCTGCCCGCCGTCCGGCGTCGGGCCCGGCGCGCGCTCGGTGAAGCCGACGACCAGCTCGCGCTTCACGCCGAACACGACGTCGCTGTCGAGGTACGGCGCGCCCTCCCGGAACAGGTGGGTGATCAACGGCTCGTAGCCCGGCACGTTGAGCAGGAAGTGCACGTGCGCCGGGCGGAAGTGGCTGATGTCGGTCTGCGCGATGAGGTGCCCGACGGGCCCGTCCATGGGGATGGCGTAGCCGAGCGGGGCGATGGTGCGCACGCAGTACGTGCCGTCGGCGCGCGTCGTGTACTTGGCGCGCAGGCGGGCCTCGTCGACCTCCGGGAGCTGCGACTCGTACGCGCCCTCCGCGTCGGCCTGCCACACGTCGAGCACGGCGCCGGGCACCGGGGTGCCGTCGAGCGCGCGGACGGTGCCGTGCACGAACAGCGGGGTGCCGGGCACGCCGTCGGACATGTCCCCGCCGAACCCGAGCTCCGGGGAGCCCTCGATGTGGAACGGCCCGAGCACGGTCGCGGGCGTCGCCTCCGGCGCGAGCCGGTGGTTCTGCTGCACGACGAGCATCGACAGGCCGAGCACGTCGGAGGCGAGGATGAACTCCTCGCGCTTGGAGTCGCTGATCTGCCCGGTGTCGGTGAGCCAGCGGATCGCCGCCATCCACTCGGCCTCGGTGAGGTGGTTCTCGCGGGCGAACGCGTGGAGGTGGCGCACGAGCGAGCTCATCAGCTGCGCGACGCGCGGGTCGTGCGCCGTCGCCCACCGGGCCGCGGCGAGCTCGGTGATCGTCTCCTCGGTGACGGTGGTGGGGGTGACCGGGTGCGCCATCGCGCCCTCCTGGTGGCTAGCGGTCGGGCGGGTCGAGGGGGTCAGGGTCCGTCGGGCGGTTGTTCAGGTCCACCGACAGGAAGACGTCGTTGGCGACGGGGTGGCGCAACTCCTCGGCGAGCTGGCCGATGAGGCCCGCGGTGCGGGCCAGCAGCGCGAACGCGCGCAGCAGCTCGAGCGGCAGGCCGAGGTCGGCCAGCGCCGCGCCGCACACGCCCGCGCCGTTGAGCGGCAGCGTCCTGCCGAGCACCTGCGGGTGCACCCGCCCGATCGCGGCGAACAGCGCCAGGTGCGGGCCGAACAGCCCCTCCTCGGTCGCGATCGCCATGAGCCGCGGGGTGCGCGGGTCGCCGTCCTTGTGGACGTGGTGGCCCAGCCCGGGGACGAACCTGCCGGACTCCCGCTGCCGCTGGACGGTCTCCAGGGCCAGGGCGTCCCAGCCGGCGTCGTCCGTCGGTCGCTCCTCCCTCGCGACCAGGACGTCGTGCAGGAACCGCCCGCAGTCCTCGGTGACGCCGAGGAAGCGCGAGCCCCCGCCGAGCAGGCCCGCGGCCAGCGCGCCCTGGACCGAGTCGGGCGCGGAGAGGTAGGTCAGGCGCGTGATGATCGCGGTCGGGGTGAACCCGTGGTCGGCGAGCGCGGCCAGCACGGCCTCGAACACCCGGGTCTCCCCCGGCGTCGGACGCCGCTGGGTGGCCAGCCAGAACGCCAGCTCGCCGAACGACACCTCGCCCATGACGTCGCGGGCGAGGTCGTGGCCGAGCAGGGTGATCGTCTCGCGGGACGCGGCCCCGAGGGCGGTGGGGTACTCCCGGGTCACGGGGTGTCCTTCGTGAGCCAGCGCCGCAGCTCGTCGCCGTGCTCGTCGAGCTCGGGTGGCGGCAGCTCGTAGGTGGCCGGGGTGTCGGAGAAGCGGATCGGGTTGCGGGTCGTCGGCACCGCGCGGTCGCCCTCGCCCACGGTGACGACGGGGTCGAGCCCGAAGCGCTCGGCGATGGCGAAGCCCCCGGCGACGGAGTTGATCGGCCCGCACGGCACGCCGGCGTCCACGAGGAGCTCGAACCACTCGTCGGCGCCCTTCGCCGACAGGGCCTCGATCAGGAGCGGGCGCAGCTCCTCGCGGTGCTCGGTGCGGTCGGCGTTGCGCACGAAGCGGGGGTCGTCGGCGAGCTCGGGCACCCCGAGCACCTGGCAGACCTTGCGGTAGAGGCCGTCGTTGGCCGCGGCGATGACGATGTCGTTGTCGGCGGTGGGCAGCGGCTCGTAGGGCACGACGCTGGGGTGCGCGTTGCCCATGCGGTGCGGCACCACGCCGCCCGCGACGTACGCCGAGCTCTGGTTGACCATCCCCGACATCGCCGACGCCAGGAGGCTCAGCTCGACGTGCTGGCCGCGCCCGGTGGCGTCACGGTGGCGCAGCGCGGCGAGGATGCCGATCAGCGCGTCCTTGCCGGCCATGACGTCGAACATCGAGATGCCGGCGCGGTAGGGCGGGCCGTCCTTGGGCCCGGTGAGGCTCATCAGGCCCGAGACCGCCTGCACCATGAGGTCGTAGCCCGGGACGTGCGCGCCGCCGGTGGAGCCGAAGCCGGAGATCGAGGCGTAGACCAGCCCGGGGTTGTCGGGGGCCACGGACGCGTAGTCGAGCCCGTACTTGGCCATGCCGCCCGGGCGGAGGTTCTCGATGAGGACGTCCGCGCGGCGGGCGAGCTCCTTGGCCAGCACGACGTCGTCCGGGTCGCGCAGGTCGAGGGCGATCGAGCGCTTCCCGCGGTTGATCCCGAGGTAGTAGGTCGAGGTCTCGTCGCGGGTCGGCGGCATCCACGTGCGCGTCTCGTCGCCCTGGGGCGACTCGACCTTGACCACCTCGGCGCCGAGGTCGGCCAGCAGCATCGTCGCGTAGGGGCCCGCGAGCACGCGCGAGAAGTCGGCCACCAGGAGGCCGGCCAGCGGCCCGCCGGCGGCCTTCACGCTGCCGTCATCGGCCATCGACCCTCCTCGTCCGCTGGACGGACATCCGTCCGTTGCGCTGATCGAAGCCCCCGCGGGAGGCCACTGTCAACCCGTGATCACGACGCGGGCAGCGTCACCCGGGGCAGCGCGGCGCGGCGGGCGAAGTCGGCGGAGATGTCCCCGGCGGCCTGGAGCAGCAGCGGGAGGTGGTGTTCCACCAGGTGCGCGACGGACGTCTCGGCGGCGTGGCAGTTGACGTTGACGCCGGCGATCACCCGGCCCTCCCCGTCGCGCAGCGGCGCGGCCACCGAGCGGATGCCCGCGGCCAGCTGCTCGTCGGTGAGCGCCCAGCCGCGGGCGCGGACCTCGCGCAGGACGGCGTCGCGTTCCTCGCGGTCCGGCCGCCAGCGCGGCGTCAGGCCCGAGCGCGAGGGCTCGGCCAGCACGCGCTCGAGCTCGTCGGGCGGCAGCGCCGCGAGCTGGACCTTGCCCAGCGACGTGGGCAGCGCCGGGAACCGGGTGCCGATCTGCACGGTCAGCGACACGATCTTCGGCACCGCGACGCGGGCGACGTAGACGATGTCGGAGCCGTCGAGCTGGGCGATCGAGCACGACTCGCCGGTGCGCGCGACCAGCCGCTCGAGGTGCGGGCGGGCGACGTCCCAGAGGCCGAGGGCGTCGACGTAGGACACGCCGAGGTCCAGCACCCGCGGGGTCAGCGTGTAGCCCCGCTCGACGGTGCGGACGTAGCCGAGCTCGGCGAGCGTGAGCAGGATGCGCCGGGCCGTGGGCCGGGCGAGGCCGGTCGCCGACGCCACCTCGGCGAGCGTCATCGCCGGCCGGGCCGCGCCGAACGCGGTGATCACGTCCAGCCCGCGCGCGAGGGCCTCGATGAAGTCGGGCCCCGCTCCGTCCCGCGGCATGGCACCCCCTCCTCGGGCCCGGCCTCCGGGCGACGACCCGGACAGTAGCGGCCGGACCGCCTGGCGGACAGGAGGATCGGTATGACGACCGCGGCGCACCGTCGGGCCGATCGTTGACAGCGGGACGACCCTGCACGACAGTGATCCGCGTCATCTGACCGCTGACCGGACGACCGTCCGGGCGGCTGTCACGGGTGGTCGATCACCGGCGAGGAGCCACGTCATGAGCCAGCCCACGTCCGAGCGGCGCCCCGTCGTCCTGCGCGGCGGCACCGTGCTCACCGTCGACGCCGCGCGCACGGTGCTCGAGGGTCACGACGTCCTCGTCGTCGACGACCGCGTCGCCGCGATCGGCGTCGGCCTCGAGGTGCCGGCGGGCACGGAGGAGATCGACGCGACCGAGGGCATCGTCATGCCCGGCATGGTCGACACCCACCGGCACATGTGGCAGACGGCGATGCGCGGCTACGGCGCCGACTGGACGCTCACGCAGTACTTCGTCTGGAACTACCTGGAGTGGGGCAAGGTCTTCCGGCCGGAGGACATCCACGCCGGCGGCCTGCTCGCCGCGCTCGAGGCGCTCGAGGCCGGGGTCACCACCTGCGTGGACTGGTCGCACAACCTGCAGACCCCGCAGCACGCCGACGCCGCCGTCGACGCCCTCGCGGCCGTGCCCGGCCGCTTCGTGCTCGCCTACGGCAACATCCAGGACGCGCCGGCGAGCTGGACCGCCGACCCCGGCTTCCGCGACGTCCTGGACCGCCGCCGCGGCGACGTCGAGGCCTTCCAGCTCGCCTTCGACGTCACCGGCGACCCGGCGTTCCCGGAGAAGCCGGCGTTCGAGGTGGCCCGCGACCTCGGCCTGCCCGTCACCACCCACGCCGGCGTGTGGGGCGCGACCAACGACGACGGCATCCGTCTCATGCACGAGCACGGGTTCATGGAGCCACAGACGGTCTACGTCCACGCCGCGACGCTGTCGGCGGACTCGTACCACCGGATCGCCGCCACCGGCGGCTCGGTGTCGGTGTCCACCGAGAGCGAGCAGAGCGCCGGCCAGGGCTACCCGCCCTCCTGGGTGCTGCGCCGCCACGACATCCCGATGTCGCTGTCGATGGACACCTCGGTCTGGTGGAGCGGCGACCTGTTCTCCGCGATGCGCTCCACGCTGAGCGCCGACCGCTCCCGGGAGCACCTCGAGGCCCACGCGAAGGGCGAGACCGTCACGCACCACGCCCTGCGCGCCGAGCACGTCGTCGAGATGGCGACGCGCGGCGGCGCCCGCGCGCTGGGGCGCGAGGACGACCTCGGCAGCGTCGAGGTGGGCAAGAAGGCCGACCTCGTGCTGATCCGCAACGAGCACTCGCCGGTGATGACGCCGCTGCTGCACCCGTACGGCCACGTCGTCTTCCAGGCCCAGCGCGGCGACGTCGAGGCCGTGCTCGTCGACGGCCGCGTCGTCAAGCGCGACCACCGCCTCGTCGGCGTCGACCTGCCCGCGGCCCGCCGCACGGTCGAGCAGACCGTGGAGCACCTGCGCGCCACGCTCGGCGAGGAGGCGTGGCAGCAGGGGATGAACCCCGACATCCCCGAGACCAAGATCCTCGACAACCCGTACACGTACACCGAGTACCGCTCGGCGGCGACGCACCGGGCGTGAGGTTCAGGCCTGGGCGTCGGGGTCCGGGTCGACGCCCGCGTAGGCGTGGGCGAACCAGCGGCGCAGCAGCGGGTCGCGCTGCAGCGCCGTGACCCACCCCTCGCGCAGGCCGAGCCCGAAGCCGTCGCGCTGGTCGGCGGTGCCCGGCGGCGCGGAGATGACGCGCAGGAACCAGTCCGAGAACGCCTCGGTCCGCCAGATGACGGGGAGGCGGGTGGCGCTGTAGGCGTCCGCCCGCGCCCCGTCCCGTCGGGACCCGCACCGCTCGATCAGCCCGTGCGCGAGCTCGACGGCGTCGCCGAGGGCGAGGTTCATGCCCTTGCCGCCGGCCGGCGTGACGAGGTGCGCCGCGTCGCCGACGAGGAACACGCGCCCGTGCTGCATCGGGGTCGTCACCCGGACCCGGAGGTCGAGCACGTCGACCTCGGGCAGCTCGACGCCCGCGAGCGCGCCCGGGACCCCGAGGCGGCGCTCGAGCTCGTCGCGCAGGCGCGGCACCGGCCAGTCGCCGGGCGACTGGTCGCCGGGCACCTCCAGGTAGAGCCGGGTGACCTCGGGCAGCCGGCGCATGTGGGCGGCGTAGCCGCGCGGGTGGGCGGCGTAGATCGTGTGGTCGACCAGGGGCGGCATCGCCGCGCTGATCACCAGCCACCGCATGGGGTGGCGGCGGTCGTGCCGGGCCACGGCGCCCTCGAGCGACCGCGCCACCGTGCTGCCCGCGCCGTCGCACCCGACGACGACGTCGGCGACGAGCTCCCGCGGCCCCGCGGGACCCGTCGTGGTCACCCGCGCCTCGTGCGCGTCCTGCTCCACGGCCGTCACCCGTTGCTCGAACAGCACGGTGCCGCCCTCGTCGCGGAACGACGCCGCGACCCGCGCCACGAGCTCGTGCTGGGGGAAGACGTAGTGCGGCCGCCCGCCGGTGAGCTCGGCGTAGTCGACGACGGTCGACTCGTCGGCGGTGCGGAACTCGCACCGGCGGTTCTCCGCCGCGAACGGCAGGACCGTGCCGCCCAGCCCCTCCGCGGTGAGCATCTGCACCGTGCGGTGCTCGACGATCCCGGCCTTCGGGGCCGTGCCCAGCTCGTCCTGCCGCTGGGACTCGACCACCACCGTCGCCACGCCCGCCCGCTGCAGCAGCCACGCGAGCACCAGCCCGGCCGGCCCGGCACCCACGACGACCACGTCCGTCCGCACGGGATCAGCCTCGCCCGGCGCCTCGGTCGGCGCAGTACGGCTCCCGGCGAACGGGAGGGTGGGTCGGGGGCGGGCGGCGTGTGGAGCGCTGCCGAAGCGGTGCGCTCAGACTGCGCGACGCCGGGGATCGGGGGGTCGCGGGTCGGCCTCCCGGCAGCGCCAGGAGTCGATGTCGGCTGGCCAGTCGCCAGGGCCGGGGTCAGGGCGGCTGTCCTCCGCGCGTGCGATGCCGTCACTGGCCGGCCCGTTCCAGGGCGGTGACGCTGATGCCGGACGGTCGGGTCGCACGCCGAGGTCGGCGTCGCTGTCCCACGGGGGCGGGTCGAGCGCGGGTGAGACACCCTCTGTCAACCACCGGGTCAGGCGGCGCGTCCGAGGGCGCGGTTGCGGTTGGTGGCGTGGGTGTTCTCGTCGTAGGCGACGCCCTTGG
>JAQSWW010000129.1 GCA_029266415.1 Actinomycetospora sp.
GCCTCACCGGCGAGATCGGCGTCGCCGGGCTCGCCGTGCCCGAGGAGCGCGGCGGCGCCGGCGCGTCGTGGCGCGAGGCCGCCGTGGTCGCCGAGGAACTGGGCCGCGCCGTCGCGCCCGTGCCGTACCTCGGCACGGTGGTGGCCACCGCCCTGCTGCGGGGCACCGGGGAGGACGAGCTGCTCGCAGCCGTCGCCGCCGGCGAGCGCACCGCCGTCCTGGTCGTCGGGGCCACCCACGGCCCGGGGCGCCCGGTGCCCGTGACGGTGCAGCGGCAGGGCGCGGGCGACCTCCTCCAGGGCACCGTCACCGCCGTCGTCGACGCGGTCACCGCCGACGTGCTGCTCGTCCCCGTCGACGGGGCGGGCGGGCTCGCGGTCGTCGAGGCCGACGGGGACGGCGTCACCCGCACCACGAGCGCGTCCCTCGACATGACCCGCCGCCTCACCGACGTCACCGTCGACGGCGCCCCGGGGCGGATCGTCGAGGGGGCCGACGTCGACGGGGCGCTCCGGATCGGGGCCGCGATCCTCGCCTCCGAGCAGCTCGGCCTCGCCGAGCGGTGCCTCGCCGACACCGTCGAGTACCTGCGCACGCGCCACCAGTTCGGGCGGGCGCTGGCCTCGTACCAGGCGCTCAAGCACCGGCTGGCCGACCTGTGGGTGGCGATCACCCAGGCCCGCGCGACGGCCCGCTACGCCGCGCGGTGCGCGGCCGACGACTCGCCCGACCTGCCCGTCGCCGCGGCCGTCGCCCAGGCCCACTGCTCGGAGATCGCGCTGCTCGCGGCCGAGGAGGCCCTGCAGCTGCACGGCGGCATCGGGTTCACGTGGGAGCACCCGGCGCACCTGTTCCTCAAGCGTGCCCGCGCCGACGCCCTGCTCCTGGGGTCGGCGGACCACCACCGCACGGTGCTGGCCGACCTGGTGGGCCTCCCGCGCTGATCGGCGGCGCCACCACCTACCGTGGCACCGGTGGCCCCCCTCCTGACCTCGGACGACCTCGACGGCCTGGGCGCCGACGTGCAGGCCGCGCGGGACCCGCGGCCCTACGCCCGCGACCTGGTCGACGCGGTCGAGGGGGGCCGGCTCGCGGACCCGGACGACGCCGGCTACGCGCTCAGCCTCGCGGCCGAGGCCCGCGAGCTCGCCGGGGACCACGAGGAGGCCCTGGCCCTCTCCGAGCGGGCGGTCACCGCCGGCGCGGAGACCGTCGACGCGCACTGGCTGCGGGCGATGCACGCCGAGCGCCTGCTGCGTCGCGGTCCGCGCCGATCTCGGCCTCGCCCCCGACGAGTACGACGCGCTCGCCGACGACCTCGACGCCGCCCCGGACCTCGTGTTCTTCCCGGAGGCGGCCCTCGGCCGGCTCCTCGCCGCGCAGCCGACCCTGGCCGACGAGCTGGGGCGCGACTGGGACGCCCACCGCGCGATGGTCGAGGGCGAGCTGCAGGCCGCGGATGCCGAGGGCGAGGTCCTCGAGGTCGAGGTCGCGACACCGGCACTGCTGGCGGCGATGCTCGCCGACGACGGCTCCGACGCCGACCCCGATCCCGGACCGCGCCTCGCCTGGCCGCCGGGGCGCAACGACCCGTGTTGGTGCGGGTCCGGCGTCAAGTACAAGAAGTGCTGCCTGCCCCGCGGCCGCGAGCGGGGCGGGGTCGGGCCGACACCGGTCCCGGTCCCGGCACCGGCACCGGCACCGGCCCGGCGCCCGGGGCCTGCGTCGTCGGAACGCGTGCTCCCCCGCCGCCCCGGCGGGCGGACGCGGGCACGCTGAGTCGGGAGGTGCTTCGGAACCCGAAGCATCTCCGGCGTCGCGCTCGCAGACCGGCGGCCGGACCCTGGGCAGCCCCGCCCCCGGGCGGCAGACTGCGACGATGGCCGGCCGGTGGACGCAGCGGCGAGGTCTGCGGTGGTTGCTGCGCCACGACCCCGGCCTCGCGGCGAGCAGGCGGGCGCTGCGCGTGGCCGTCGTCGCCACCCTCGCGTTCGTGCTGTGCCGCTACGTCCTCGGCAGCCCGACGATGGCGACGTACGCGGCGTTCGGCGCGATCGGGTTCGGCGTGCTCTCGCAGGTGGTCGGCACGCCGCGCGAGCGCACACGCACGCTGCTCGTCAGCCTGGTCGTCGGGACGGTGCTGCTGACGATCGGCACGCTGCTGGCCGGGAGCACCGCGGCCGCGACGATCGGCATGCTCGTGGTGGGCGTGGTCGTCGCGTTCCTGCCGATCGGCGGCGCCCGTCCCGCCGGGGTGGCCAACGGCCTGCAGCTGCTCTACATCCTGCCGTCGTTCCCGCCGTTCGCCCCCGAGACGCTGCCCGCGCGGGTGCTGGGCCTCGTGATCGGGATGGGGCTGCTCGCGCTCGGCGACCGCCTGCTCTGGCCGCCGCGCCCGCCGGAGTCCTACGCCTGCCGGGCGGCCGCGGCGGCGGACGCGATCGCGGCGCTGCTCGAGACCGTCACCTCCGGGGCGGGGGACCTCGCCGCCCGCCGCGCCGCCGCGGAACACGCCGCGTCCCGGTTGAAGCTGCTCGCCACGCCCTGGGAGGAACGCCCCACCGGGCCGGCGGCGCAGGACCGCGGGCTCGCGCACGTCGGCGCCGCGCTGCGCGCGCTGCGGGGCCGTGTCGAGGTGCTGATCGCGGGCGACGGCGTCGCGGACGAGGCCGCGGACGGTCCGCTGGCCGCCACGGCACGCTCACTGCGGGCGACCGCCGCCGCCCTGCGCGGGCACGGGCCGGTGCCCGGCCTCGCCGACCTCGACGCCGCCCGCGACGCGTTCACCGCCCACCGGCTCTCCGTGCTCGCGACGGTCGGCTCCGCCGAGGAGGCCGTCGCGCACGCCCGCGAGGCGGTGGCCGTGGGGCAGGTCGTCTCCGAGCAGCGGGTCGCGGTGCAGGCCGCGCGCGTGGTCGTCGACCCGCGCCACCGTCCCCGCACGCCGGGCGCCGGCGACCTGGCGTGGTGGACGAGCGCACCGACCCGCACGCTGTGGTGGCGCCGGGTCCACGTCCACCTCTCGCCGCGGTCGGTGTACCTGCAGAACGCCGTGCGGCTCGGGGTGGGGCTCGCGCTCGCGCGCCTCGTCGCCGGCGAGCTCGACCTCGCCCACGGCCTGTGGGTGCTCCTGGCGACACTGACGCTGATGCGCACCTCGGTGACCACGACCCGCGCCGGCCTGCTGCCGGCCGTGGCGGGGACCGCCCTCGGAGCGGCGGTGGCCGCCGGCCTGCTCGCCCTCGTGGGCGACCGGCCGGTGGTGTACGCGGTGCTCTTCCCGGTGCTCTGCCTGCTGTCGGTGCTCGCGGGCCAGGTGCTCGGCACCGTCGCGGGGCAGGCGACGTTCACCGTGCTGGTGGCGGTCCTGTTCGCCCAGCTCGCCCCCGCGGGCCCGTCACTCGCGGGCGTGCGGCTGCTCGACGTCGCCGTCGGGGCGGCGGTCGGGATCGGCGTCGGCGCGGCGGTGTGGCCCGCGGGAGGGCACGGCGAGGTCCGCCGCGACGCCGCGCGCTGCCTGCTCGCCGCCGCCGACCTGCTCGCGGCGACGGCCGCGTGGCTCTGCGGTACGGGCGGTCGCGCGGCGGTCGAGGAGCGTCTGCGAGCCGCCGACCGCCAGGTCCTGCTGTTCGAGGCGACGTTCCTGCAGATGCGCACCGAGCGCCACCCCCGCGAGGAGGACGTCGACTGGTTCACGGTCCTCGGCGTCGCGCACCGGGTGGTGCGCGCGACGCGGACGGCCCTCGACGCCGAGCACGACACGGGCGCCGGGCAGGCCGTCCGCTGGCCCGACCTCGCCGCCCGGCTCGACGACGAGGCCCGCGCGCTCGCCGACGGCTACCGCGCCGTGGCGCACGGGATCGCCGCCCGCCGCCCGCCGGCCCCGGTCATGACGCTGCCGGCGGACTTCCTGCGCCGCGCGCTGGGCGAGGTCGCCGACGCCCCTGGGCGCCGTGAGCACCCGCGCGATGCGCTGCGGCTCGTGGACACGTGGGGGCGGCTCGGCTGGCTCGCGGACGACCTCGCCACCCTCGGCGCCGTGGTCACCCCGGCGCCCGCCCGCCGATCGGTGGCGGCCTGACCCGGGCGGCCAGGTGTGAAGCGCGTCACAGCGGGCACCCGGTCCTGGTCCACCGAAGCGACCGAGGAGGGTCATCCGCCATGGCCGACAGCGTCTACCGCGTCACCCAGCTCATCGGGACGAGCACCGAGTCCTGGGAGAAGGCGGCGCAGAACGCGATCACGACCGCCGCAAGCACGGTGCGCGACCTGCGCATCGCCGAGCTCGAGAAGTCCGACCTCGTCATCGAGAACGGCCAGGTCACGGCCTACCGCGTGCGCCTGTCCGTGTCGTTCAAGTACGAGGGCGAGGGCTGACGGACCTCACGGCGGGGCCGGGATCGTCGCCTCGAGCATCCGCTCCGGCGGGACCTCGGAGAGGGTGACCCACACCAGGTCGGCGACGACGTCGGCCGTCGTGACCACGGTGTCGCGCACCCTCGCCGCGAGCGCCGCGAGCGTCTCCTCGTCCGCGCCGACAGGCACGTGGCCGTGCACGTACACCGACCCGACGGCCGCGTTCCGCCCGCCGATGAAGTGGTCCCGGCCCCGCAGATCCTCGACGACGACCTGGACGACGGACCGCGGAGCGCCCGTCACGGCGTGGTGGACCTCGGTGATCTGCTCGGCGAGCCGTTGTCGGCGCCCGGGGACCAGCGTCTCGGTGCGGGCACGGACGACGTAGGTGGGCACGGCGCTCCCGTCCGGTCGACGACGACCTGATCAGCGTCGCCGACCCGGGTGATCGCCGTCCAGGTCCGGCGCACGCCGGCTCGTGCGTGCTACGACGGACCCGTGACGGCGCGGACACCGGAGGACGAGCCCGACGACGACACCGACGCGATCACCGCGCCGACGGCCGGGGTCGTCGCCGACGTGGCGGTCGCGCCCGGTGACCGGGTGGCCGCCGGGGCGACGCTGGTCGTGCTCGAGGTGATGAAGATGCACCACGCGGTCACGGCGGACCGCGCCGGCGAGGTCGTCCGCGTCGCCGTGGCGGCCGACGACGAGACCGCCCGGGGCGACGTGCTGGTGGTCCTGCGTGCCCTCGACGGGGACGACCCCGCCGCGGCCGAGGCCGCGGAGCCCGACCCGGACCACGTCCGCGCCGACCTCGCCGAGGTCCACGAGCGCCACCGCCTGCTCACCGACGCCGCGCGCCCCGACGCGGTGGACCGGCGGCGACGGCGCGGTCGCCGCACGACGCGGGAGAACCTCGCCGACCTCGTCGACGCGGGCACGCTCGTCGAGTACGGCGGCCTGGTGGTGGCCGCGCAGCGCGCCCGCCGCTCGCTCGACGACCTCGTCGCCCGCACCCCCGCGGACGGCGTCGTCACCGCGACCGCGCGGGTCGACGGACGCCGCGTCGCGGTCGTGGCCTACGACGACACGGTGCTCGCCGGCACGCAGGGCCTGCTCGGGCACCACAAGACCGACCGGCTGCTCACCCTCGCCCTCGAGCACTCCCTCCCGCTCGTGCTGTTCGCCGAGGGCGGCGGCGGGCGCCCCGGCGACACCGACGGCACGGCGGTGGCGAGCCTCGACGTGGCGACGTTCGCGCTGATGGCGCAGCTGTCGGGACGCGTGCCGACCGTGGCGATCGCCGCCGGCTACTGCTTCGCCGGCAACGCCGCGCTCGCCGGGTGCGCGGAGCTGCTCGTCGGCACCCGCGACCTGTCCCTCGGCATGGGCGGTCCGGCGATGATCGAGGGCGGTGGGCTCGGCCGGGTCGCGCCCGAGGACGTGGGGCCCGCGGCCGTGCACGCGGCCACCGGGGTGCTCGACGTGCTCGTCGACGACGAGGCCGCCGCCACCGCCGTCGCCCGGCGCTACCTGTCGCTGGTCGGCGCGGCGACCGTCGACGCCCCGGAGCCCCACGACCAGCGCCCCCTGCGCCACGCCGTGCCCGCCGACCGCCTGCGCGTGTACGACGTGCGCCGCGTGCTGCACCGCCTCGCCGACCCCGGCAGCGTCCTCGAGCTCCGCGCCGACGACGGGGTCGGCGTCGTGACCGCGCTCGCGCGGATCGGCGGGCGCGCGGTGGGCGTGCTCGCCAACGACCCGCGCCGGCTCGGCGGGGCGATCGACGGGCCGGGCGCGGACAAGGCGACGCGCTTCCTCGCGCTGTGCGACGCCCGCGGGCTGCCGGTGGTCTCGCTGTGCGACACCCCGGGTTTCATGGTCGGCCCCGAGGCCGAGCGCACCGCCACCGTCCGCCGCTTCGGCCGCCTGTTCACCGTCGGCGCGAACCTGCGGGTCCCGCTGGTGCTCGTCGTGCTGCGCAAGGCCTACGGGCTGGGCGCGATGGCGATGGCGGGCGGCTCGGTGCACCGGCCCGTGCTCGGCGTCGCGTGGCCCACCGCCGAGTTCGGCGGCATGGGACTCGAGGGCGCGGTCGCCCTGGGCTACCGCGACGAGCTGGAGGCCCTGACCGGCGAGGCCCGGCAGCGGCGCCACGACGAGCTGGTCGCGGAGCTCTACGAGCGCGGCAAGGGTCTGTCGACGGCCACGGCGTTCGAGATCGACGACGTGGTCGACCCCGCCGACACCCGGGCCGCCGTCCTCGGGGCGCTCGACACCGCGGGCGACGACCTGCCCCCGCGGCACCCGGTGGCCGACGTCTGGTGAGGCGTCGTCAACGCCGCCGGAGCGCCGTCTGTTTCGACCTTCAACCGAACGGGTGGCGTGTCGGGGGTCTCGATAACGAGGGCCCGCTCCCCCGCGACGTCCACACCAGAACGTTCCATCGGGGGAGCGTCGGGGGACAGTCGGGGGAAGTCATGGGGATTCTGGCCATCGTGGGTACCGCCGCCGCGGGTGCGGGCGCGTTCATCGCCGCGCCGCTGGTGAGCATGGCTCGTCGGGGGACGATCGAGCAGCAGACCGTCGCGTCGTGGCGCGACGAGGCCGCGACGGTCGACGTCGTGCGCCGCGCCCGCCGCCGCACCGCGCTCGTCGCCAGCATCCCCGCGCCGCGGGGCGGCGCGCACGAGCAGCGCCGCTCGCCGCTCGCGAGCTGATCACGCTCGCCCACGCACCGACCGTCGACCGCGGGGGATGTTCCGGGACACCGGGGCATCCCCCGCGGTCGTCGTGCGCCCGGCTGTTACGGTCCTGCGCCCAACCGGGGCGTCACGAGCACGGCGCCCGGCGACCGGGGGGTCAGTCATGGGGCAGCGCGGCGGACACCGTCTCGGGCGAGGACTCGGCACGCTCGCCCTCGCGGCACTGGCCGCCGTCGGCTGCAGCTCGTCGCCGCCACCGGCCGCGCCCCCGCCGACCGATCCCGCGGGTCCGGTGATCGCGTTCGCGGACGCCCAGCTCGCCGCCACCGCCGACTCCCTGGCGCCGCCCGCCTACCCGGTGCGCACCAACCCGGACGGCACGTGGCTGACCGAGGGGCCCGACGACTGGACGGCGGGGTTCCTGCCGGCGGCGCTCTGGCGCGTCTTCGAGCGCACCCGCGACCCGGTGTGGCGTGACCGCGCCGAGCGCTGGCAGTCGCCCCTGACGCCGGAGACCTCGCACGACGACACCGACCTCGGCTTCAAGATGTTCATGACGTTCGCGGTCGACCACCAGCTCACCGGCGACGAGGCCGCGAAGCAGACCGCGCTGGCCGCCGCCGACACGCTGGCCGCCCGGTTCGACCCGACCGTGGGCATGATCCGCGTCTGGGACGACCGCGACGACACCACCCAGTACCAGGTCAACGTCGACGCGATGATGAACCTGGAGCTGCTGTGGTGGGCGGCGCAGAACGGGCGCCCGCAGTACGCCGACATCGCCCGCCGGCACGCCGACCGCACCATCACCGACCTCGTGCGCCCCGACGGCAGCACCACGATGTTCGGCGGCTACGACCAGAACACCGGCGCCCTGCAGCGGCTGTACACCGAGCAGGGCGCCCGGGACGACTCCACGTGGGCGCGCGGGCAGGCGTGGGCGGTGTACGGGTTCGCGACGGCCTACCGCTACACCCGCGACCCGCGCTACCTCGACACCGCGCGCCGCACCGCCGACTGGTTCGTCACCCACCTGCCCCCGGACCGCGTGCCGTACTGGGACTTCTCGGTGCCCCAGGCACCCCCGGAGCCCCGCGACACCTCCGCCGCGGCCATCACCGCGAGCGCGCTGCTCGAACTGAGCCAGCTGGATCCGGGACGCGCGGGCGACGTCGACGCCGCGCGCGGGATGCTCGCGTCGCTGTCGTCGCCGGCGTACCTCGCGCGCGACACCCCGTTCCGCTCGATCCTGCTGCACGGCACCCAGAACCTGCCCGACGGCCAGCAGGACTCGGGAATCATGTTCGGCGACTACTACTTCGTCGAGGCGCTGAACCGCTGGGAGCGCCAGGTGGGCCCGGCGACCCAGATCGCGGGGTGACGCGCGTCCTTGACGCGGCTCACCCCCGGCCCACGTGGCCGGGAGCGCCCGCCGGGGAACCCTCCGGCTGACCGGCGAAGGGACACGCGTGACGGACGACGACCGGACGGCCACCCCGCTGCGGCGGCGCACCCGGCGACGGCACGCGACGCTCCACGGCGACGAGGTCGCCTTCTGGGACTCCGCGCCCGCCGAGGGCCTGGTCGACGAGCGCGACGGCGAGCTCGTCCTGCTCATCCACGGCATCGCCGGGTCGGCGCACACCTGGAGCCCGCTGCTCGCCCAGATGGCGCGCCGCGGCGACCGGCGCCGCTTCGTCGCGCCCGACCTCCTCGGACACGGGTCGTCGTCGGCGCCGTGGGCCGACTACTCGCTCGGCGGCTACGCGACGGGCCTGCGCGACCTGCTGGTCTCGCTCGGGTACCAGCGCGCGACGATCGTCGGGCACTCGCTGGGCGGCGGCATCGCGCAGCAGTTCGCGTTCCAGTTCCCGCAGCACACCGCCCGGCTCGTGCTCATCGACTCCGGCGGGCTGGGCCGCGAGGTCAGCCCGGCCCTGCGCGCGGCGACGCTGCCGGCCGCGGAGTGGGTGCTGCCCGTCATCGCCGGGGCCGGCGTGGTCGGCGCGGCGCGGCGTCTCGCGGCGGGGGCCGGGCGGCGGCTGTCGCGGCGCCTCTCCCCCTCGACCCGGGAGTCGGGCCGCGCGTACGCCTCGCTCGCCGACCCGACCCACCGGCGCGCGTTCGTGCACACCGCGCGCAGCGTCATCGACAGCGGCGGGCAGCGCGTGCGCGCCACCTCGCGCCTCGACCTCGCCGCGGACCTCCCGCTGCTCGTCGCCTGGGGCACCGCCGACACGCTGATCCCCGTCGCGCACGGGCAGCGCGCCCACGAGCTGGTGCCCGGCAGCGAGCTCGCCCTGTTCGAGGGCGCCGGGCACTTCCCCCACTGCGACCGGCCCGTGGCCTTCGCCGACCGGCTGCTGCGCTTCCTCGCCGAGCACCCCCCGGCCACCCTGGACACCGCCGACTTCGCCGGCCGCATCGCGGAGCACACCGACCTGCGCTGACGGGGGCGATCACGACGCGGACCACACCCTGGCCGGACCGCTTCGACCGCCGGCTCGTCGCGCCCATGGTGCTCGGCGCGATCCTCAACCCGATCAACTCGTCGATGATCGCGGTCGCGCTGGTGCCGATCGGGGTCGCGCTCGGCGCCCCGGCCGCGCAGACCGCCTGGCTGGTGTCCGGCCTCTACCTCGCGACGGCGATCGGGCAGCCGGTCGTCGGGCGCCTCGTCGACCTCTACGGCCCCCGCCGGCTCTTCCTGGCCGGCGCGGTGCTCGTCGGCGTCGGCGGGCTGGTCGGTGCGCTCGCCCCGTCGATCGGGATCCTGGTGCTCGCGCGCGTGCTCATCGGCCTCGGGACGTGCTCGGGCTATCCGGCGGCGATGACGCTGATCCGGGGCGAGGCCGGGCGCACCGGGCGCGACCGCCCCGCGGCCGTCCTCACCGTCCTCGCCGTCTCCACCCAGACGGTCGCCGTGATCGGGCCGACGCTCGGCGGGTTCCTCATCGGCCTCGGCGGGTGGCGGGCGACGTTCACCGTCAACGTCCCCCTCGCCCTGGCCTGCCTCGTGCTCGGCGTCCTCCACCTCCCGCGCGCCGCGCCCTCGGGGCGGCACCGGCCCGGCGACGTCGTCCGCGCGGTCGACCCCGTCGGCATCGCCCTGTTCGTCGCCGCCCTCGTCACGCTGCTGCTGTTCCTGACCCATCTGCGCGCCGACCTGTGGTGGCTGCCGGCGCTCGCCGTCGTCGCGGGGGCCGGGCTCGTGTGGTGGGAGCTGCGCGTCCCGGAGCCGTTCCTCGACCTGCGCCTGCTGGGCGGCAACCTCCCGCTGCTCGCGACGTACGCGCGTGCGCTGCTGGCCGCGGTCACGTCGTACGCGCTGCTCTACGGCTACACGCAGTGGCTCGAGCAGGGGCGCGGGCTCTCGCCCCAGGCCGCGGGGCTGGTGCTGCTGCCGGTGTTCGGGGCGGGGCTGGTCGTCTCGACGATCACCGGCCGGCGCGAGGAGATCCGCGGCAAGCTCCTCGTCGGCGCGGTCGGGCAGATCCTGCTGGCCGGGCTGCTGCTGCTCGTGGAGCCGCAGAGCGCGCTGTGGTTCCTGCTGCTGCTCGGCGTCGTCGCCGGGGTGCCGCAGGGCCTGAACAACCTCGCGAACCAGAACGCGGTCTACCGACAGGCCGACGCCGGGCGCCTGGGGTCGTCGGCCGGGCTGATGCGGACGTTCTTCTACCTCGGCGCGATCACCGCGTCAGCCGCGTCCGGCATCGTCTTCCGCGACGGCGCCACCACGGCGGGGATGCACGAGCTCGCCCTCGTCATGCTGGCCGCCGCCGTCGTGTTCCTGGTGCTCACGCTGGCCGACCGCTCCCTGCGCCGGGTCGCGCACCCTGAGACGGACCAGCTGCCGACGTGAGGGCGCGTCGTCGGTCGCGACGCGGGCCCCGGGGATGCCGTCGCGGCGGTCGCTCCGGGACTCGATCCGCCGGATCTGGTGGTGCACCCGCCGGACCAGGTCGGGGTCGGCGCCGTCGAGGGCCGAGGTCAGCCAGCGCAGCGCGCCGCCGTCCCAGCGGCCGGGCTCGGGGGTGTGCGCCGCCGAGCGCTCGGCGAGCGTGACACCGAGGCGGTAGAGGGCCTCGGGCTCGAGCTCGTCGGGCGGGACCTGGGTGGCCAGCCACAGGGCCACCTGGTCGTCGCCGCGGGCCAGGGCCACGCGCGCGACGCGAGCGCGTTCGTCGGGGGCGAGGTGGCCCCACAG
This sequence comes from Actinomycetospora sp., assembly GCA_029266415.1. GTDB lineage: Bacteria > Actinomycetota > Actinomycetes > Mycobacteriales > Pseudonocardiaceae > Actinomycetospora. Next base: position 11,272 of record JAQSWW010000129.1, read on the forward strand.
CTCGCGGGCGAACGCCTCCGGCACCGCCCAGCCGGCCGGGTCGCGGTCGGCGAGGTGGGAGAAGAGCCGGTCGGCGACGAGGTGCCCGCGGTCGCGGCGCCGCGCGGTCCGCAGCAGCCGCAGGCCGCCGTGGTCGGCGCGCAGCAGCTCGCGCACGGTGCGGCGCAGGTCGTCCGGCCCGAGCCGCGGCACGCCCAGCGCGTCGAGGTGCACGGGCGCGAGGTCGGTGAGCAGCTGCGGGGTGAGCGGCGTGCCGACGCCGAGCCGCTCCCCGTCGACCACCGTCCGCAGCAGCCCCAGCGGCGCCAGCGACGACCAGCCGACGGGGTCGAGCACCGCGCGCGCCCGGGCCACGGGCCGCACGCGCTCCCCGATCGGGCCGTCCTCGTCGGCCGGGACCTCGATCAGCGCGCCCTCGAGGACCGCTCGCGTCGGCGGCGCGAGGTGCGCGTCGAGAAACGTACGGCGCGTCGTGAGCACCAGCCGGACGCCGGCGTCGAGCGTCGCGACGACGCCCGCGCTGACCTGGTCGAGCAGCGCCGGCGGGGCGTCGTCGGCCACCACGACGACCGGGCCCGAGCGCTCGACGGCCGCGCGGGCGCGGCGCAGGACGGCGCGCAGGTCGGTGGTGTGCGGCTCGGTGATCGGCACGAGCACCCGGTCGCCGAGCATGCGCCGCAGCGCCCGGTGCACCGCCCGCGAGGTGCCGGCGAGCCGGTCGCCCGTGACGACCACCAGCGGGCGCTCGACGCCGAACGCGTCCTCGAGGACGACGTCGACCGGTCGCGTGCTGTACGGCGCCCCCGCTTCCGGATCGTGCACACCGAGGTCGTCGGGGCCGGTCGCCGCGATCCGCCGGACCCGTCCGGTGGACGTCCCCCGCCCGCTCCGCCCGAATGCCACCTACGGAGTGTCAGGTCGAGGACCCCGACACGCCAGATCGAAGTCGTCGCGTTCACCCGGACGCCACGTGCGCCTCAGCTGCGACCGAGATGTCGGCGTGCCCGTCGACCTGGTCCTACTCGTCCTCGGCGCGGAAGTCGTCCGGCGTCGCCTCGGCGAGCTCGCGGCGCAGCCGCTCGACCTCGCTCTCGACGTCCGCCGCGGCCGGCCCGGCCGCCGCCTCGTCGGGCGCGTCCTCGGGGCCGCCGACGGTGGCGACGGCGCCGGCCGGCAGGGCCGCCTCGGCGAGGACGTCCTCGGCCGCGTCGATGGGGCAGCCCTGGTGCACGGCGAGGGTGACCGCGTCGCTGGCCCGCGCCGACACCGTGCGGGCGCTCCCGTCTGCGGTCGTCAGGTCGAGCTCGGCGTGGAACTGCCCGGCGACCAGGGCCGTGAGCCGCACGCGCTCCAGCTGCGCGCCGAACGCCTCGACGGCGTCGAGCAGCAGGCGGTGGGTGAGCGGGCGGGGCAGCGTCGCGGCGACCTCGGCGGCCGCGAGCGCCGTGGCCTCGGGCGCGCCGATCCAGATCGCGAGATAGCGCCGCGACCCGTCGCGCTCGCGCAGCAGCAGGATCGGGTCCTCGCTGCCCTGCTCCTGCCCGACCCCGGCGACCTCGACCTCAGCCATGTCCCCATCCTGCGCCGAGGACGCGGATCGGTCGACCCGGGTCCCGGTTTGCGGATCACCGGGCGGCGGCGATCCCCGCGGCGAGCCGGGTGACCCCGGTGCGCGTCGCCTCCACGGCCGCGATGCAGGCGCCCGGGTCGGCGGGCGCGACCCCGGCGGGGCACCCGGCGCGGAGGAAGCGCTCGTACCCGGCCTCGACGGCGGCCGCGGGGTCGGTGATCTCGGGGTTCGCGGGACGCGCACCGGCGGCGGCGATGGCCACGTTGCGGACCTCCTCCTCCCAGCGGGCGCACACCGGCCACTGCGCCGCGAGGTCCCGCGAGGTGTAGCAGGGGTCCTGCTGGACCAGCCCGAGCTTGGTGCGCGCGGCCTCCAGTGAGCCGTCGGGACGGGCGGGGGGCGTCGACGGGCTCTCGGTGGACGACGTCGAGCAGGCCCCGAGCCCGGCGAGCAGCACGGCGAGCAGCACGCCGACCAGCCGGAGGCGTGCCCTGCGCGCCACCGGGTCCGCCGCGTCCACCCGCGCCACGGTCGCAGGGGTGCCGGGGCCCCGCCACCGTGCCGGGGCTCAGCGTCGCCGCGGCAGGATCAGCCCGACCGCGACGAGCACCAGCAGCACCGACAGCAGGTCGGCGGTGACGATCGCGTGGTCTGGCGAGAGCACGAGCAGCTTGGGCCCCTCGACGGCCTTGTTCAGCGGCAGCCAGGCCACCGCGGCCACCACCACCAGCCCGGCCCAGATCCATCGGCGTCGTCGGGTCACCGC
>JAQSWW010000130.1 GCA_029266415.1 Actinomycetospora sp.
CCGACGCACCGGCAAGCCCGCCCGCTCTACGCGCCGCCGTCCGCACCATCAACACCCACATCGACGCACGACTCGCCCACGAACGGCTCCCGTCGGCGGACGCCTGAAACTCTGACCAACCCTCAAAGCTCTAGCGACCAAGGATCGCTAGCCGCGCGCGATGTCGGAGAACCGGCTGTAGTGCAGCTGGTGGGCCACCGTGATGGTCGCGGTGGGCCCGTTGCGGTGCTTGGCCAGGATGACGTCGGCCTCACCGGCCCGGGGGTCGTCGCGCTCGAACGCGTCGGGCCGGCTGAGGAGCATGACCATGTCCGCGTCCTGCTCCAGCGACCCGGACTCGCGCAGGTCGGAGAGCATCGGCTTCTTGTCGGTGCGCTGCTCGGGACCACGGTTGAGCTGGCTGATCGCGACCAGCGGGACCTCGAGCTCCTTGGCCAGCAGCTTGAGCTGGCGGGAGAACTCCGAGACCTCCTGCTGGCGGGACTCGACCTTCTTGCCCGACGTCATCAGCTGCATGTAATCGAGGATGATCAGCTTGAGGTCGTGGCGCTGCTTGAGCCGCCGCGCCTTCGCCCGGATCTCCATGATCGTCATGTTGGGTGAGTCGTCGATGAACATCGGCGCCTCGCTGATCTCGCTCATGCGCCGCGCCAGCCGCGTCCAGTCGTCGTCGGTCATGGTGCCGGCGCGCATGTCGGCCAGACGGATCTTCGCCTCGGCCGAGAGCATGCGCATGACGATCTCGGTGCGGCTCATCTCCAGCGAGAAGACGACGCTGGTCAGACCGTGCTTCACGCTCGCGTTGCGGGCGAAGTCGAGACCCAGAGTGGATTTCCCGATGCCCGGCCGGGCCGCGACGATGATCATCTGACCGGCGTGGAGGCCGTTGGTGACGTCATCGAGGTCGGTGAAGCCGGTGGGCACGCCGAAGGACACGCCTCCGCGCGAGGCGATGGCGTCGATCTCGTCCATCGTCGGCTGCAGGACGTCCTCGAGCGCCACGTAGTCCTCGGTGACCCGGCGGTCGGTCACCTCGTACACCGCGGCCTGGGCGCGGTCGACGACGTCATCGGTGTCGGCGCCCTCGGCCCCGTGGTAGCCGAGCTGGACGATGCGCGTGCCCGCCTCGACGAGGCGCCGCAGGATCGCGCGGTCGGCGACGATCTCGGCGTAGTAGCCGGCGTTCGCGGCCGTGGGGACGGTGGCGATGAGGGTGTGCAGGTAGGGCGCCCCGCCGATGCGCAGCAGCTCGCCCCGGCGCTCGAGCTCCGCGGAGATCGTCACCGGGTCGGCCGGCTCGCCGCGCCCGTAGAGGTCGAGCACGCACTCGTAGATCGTCTGGTGGGCCGGGCGGTAGAAGTCGTCGGGCTTGAGCATCTCGACGACGTCGGCGATGGCGTCCTTGCTCAGCAGCACCGCCCCGAGCACGGACTGCTCGGCGGGGAGGTCCTGCGGCGGCTGCCGGTCGAACTCGGCAGGAGCCGCCGATCGCTCCGGACCCCGCCCGGACGACCCCCGATCGTCCAGCACCGCCACGACTGCTCCCTCCGCTCGCACCTCCCGGCGGGCGCCGGGACGGCGCGTGTCCGTCGAACACCCGTTCTAGCAGCGCCCACCGACACCCCCGCCGTCCCGACACCGCGGTGTCCGGACAGCGGCCGTCCCGACCGCGTCCGAGCGCACGCTAGGGCCCCGTCGACGGCGGCCCAAACGGGCCTGGGGATGCCCTGGGGACAGCCGGGGGGCCGATCCACCGAGCACACCCCGATGATGGGCACACACCTGGGGACAACCTGTTGGCAACCGATCTTTCTCGACTGTTCTCGCAGCTCAGCGGCTTGAGAGCACTGTGGACAACAAGTGGATGGACGTCGCCCCGGCGCGTCGTCGGCTGCGTGTCGCGGATGTGTTCACCCGGTCGCGCAGCGTCGCGAGCCGAGCGGGGGGCCAGGTTCGCCGGACGGTGTCGGCGGGGCTCCCGATGATCGAAGTACCGATACGGACACTCAACGTCTGCGACGCCACTTCGCTGACACCCCCGGACACACGTCGGGCCCGGTACCGCGCGGTGGCGGTCCGGGCCCGAGGTGGTGGTGCGGTGGTGCTGTGGCGCCAGAGGGCGTCAGGCGCCCTGGACCTCCAGCGGGAGGTCCACGGCGACGTCGGGGTGCAGGCGCACGGTGACCGTGTGGTCGCCGGTCGACTTGATGTGCCCGGCGATGTCGACGAACCGCTTGTCGAGGTTCGGGCCGCCCTGCGAGCGCACGGCGGACACGACGTCGGCCGGGGTGATCGAGCCGAAGAGCCGGCCGCCCTGACCGGCCTTGCCGGTGACGCGCACGGTGCCCAGACCCTGGATCTGGCCGGCCACCTCCTTGGCGTGGTCCAGGTCGCGGATCCGCTTGCCCTCCTGGGTGCGGCGGATCGTGTCGACCTGCTTCTGCGCGCCGCGGGTGGCCACGATGGCCAGGCCGCGGGGCAGCAGGAAGTTGCGGCCGTAGCCGTCCTTGACCTCGACGGTGTCGCCGGGGCCACCGAGGTTGGCCACGTCGGCGGTGAGGATGAGCTTCACGTCGTCCTCCCTCAGCGCGCGGTCGAGGTGTAGGGCAGCAGGGCCATCTCCCGCGAGTTCTTCACCGCGATGGCCACGTCGCGCTGGTGCTGCGAGCAGTTGCCCGACACCCGGCGCGCGCGGATCTTCCCGCGGTCGGAGATGTACTTCCGCAGGAGGTTCGTGTCCTTGTAGTCGATCTCCTGGTTCTTGTCCTTGCAGAAGGTGCAGACCTTCTTCTTGGGCTTGCGCACCGGCGGCTTCGCCATGGTGTGTCTTCTCCTGAGCAGAACGGGGTGTGGAACGAGGTCTTAGAAGGGGGGCTCGTCGTCGTAGCCGCCGCCACCGCCGCCGGAGGAACCGGCGGCCGGGGCCGAGGCCCAGGGGTCGTCGCCCCCGCCGTACCCCCCACCGGAGCCGGAGCCGCCGCCGGAGGCGCCGTAGCCCCCGCCGCCGTTGCCGCCGCCTCCGCCGCCGTAGCCGCCGCCCCCGGCACCCCGGGAGGCCTTGGTGACCGACGCGGTGGCGTAGCGCAGCGACGGGCCGATCTCGTCGACCTCCAGCTCGATGACGGTGCGCTTCTCGCCCTCACGGGTCTCGAACGAGCGCTGCTTGAGACGTCCCTGCACGATCACGCGCGCACCGCGGGTCAGCGTCTCGGCGACGTTCTCCGCGGCCTGGCGCCAGATGTTGCAGCGCAGGAACAGCGCCTCGCCGTCCTTCCACTCACCGCTCTGGCGGTCGAAGGTGCGCGGCGTGGACGCGACGGTGAAGTTCGCGACGGCGGCGCCCGACGGCGTGAACCGCAGCTCCGGGTCGGCGGTGAGGTTGCCGACCACGGTGATGACGGTGTCGCCGGCCATCAGGCAGCGCCGGCCTTGCCCCGGCGCGTCGCGGCCGCCGGGTCACGACGCATGACCTTGGTCCGCAGCACGGACTCGTTCAGCGCGAGCTGCCGGTCCATCTCCTTGACCGTGGCGGGCTCGCAGTTGATGTCGAGGACGGCGTAGATGCCCTCGGCGTGCTTCTCGATCTCGTAGGCGAGGCGGCGACGGCCCCACACCTCGACGTTCTCGACCGTGCCGCCGTCGTTGCGGACGACGTTGAGGAACGTCTCCAGGGACGGGGCGACGGTGCGCTCGTCGAGACTCGGCTCGAGGATGACGACCAGTTCGTAGTGGCGCACGAGTACCACTCACCTCCTGTGGGCTCAGCGGCCACGGACGATCCGTGGCAGGAGGGGTTCTCGGTCCGGCCAGTCTACCGATCGGCTCGCCGGCGCCCTCACCAGGTCCGACGCAGCGCCGGGTCCGCCGGTTCCGTCGGGATCGCCGGAGCCCTGAGGGGCGGCGTCAGGCCGGGACCGGCGTGCGGCCGACGGCGGTCGGCAGCTCGTCGGCGTCCACCGGCGCGGGCGCGGCGATCGCGGCCACGGTCAACGCCTCGTCCGCCGCCTCGTCCGCGGCCTCGTCCGCCGCCTCGTCCGCCGCCTCGTCCGCCGCCTCGTCCGCCTCGGGTGCCTCGTCCGCCGGCGCGACGGGCGCGATCGGCGCACCGGCGCGGGCACCCGCGGCGCCCAGGACGATGCGCCGCACCGCGAAGGCCGCGACGCCGGAGAGCACGAGCACCGCGAGGAGCGCGGGGACGCCGACGCCGCCGTCGGTCAGGCCGTCGACGGGCAGGGCCTGGACCTGGCTGGCCGTCGTGACGGCGCTCGCCGCGTCGTAGCCGAGGTAGGCGGGCGCGCCGGCGCGCAGGCCGGGGAACGCCGAGCCGAGCAGCATGTTCGGGTCGTAGGCGGCGACGCCGGGCGCGGGGCCGGTGGCCGAGCGCAGGAACGACGAGGGCAGCGCGCCGAAGGCGGGCGCGAACGCGGGCGCGGCCGCGGCGGCCTGCTGCGGGGTCAGCGCGGGCGCGGCGGGGGCCGCGGTGGCGGTCGGCGCGGCCTGCGAGCGGGGGGTGGCCGAGGCCTTGGGGCGTGTGGAGGGCGCGAGCACCGCACCGGTGCCCTCGCTCAGCTCCTCGGTGGCCTGGCGCAGCGGCGGGGCGGCCTCGGCGACGCGGCTGGTCACGGGCTCGACGACCGTGACCTGCACGCGGCAGAGGATCCCGCCGACGAGCGAGGTGATCGGGTCCATCCCCCGGGTGACCTCGCGGAGGATGGGTGCCCCGAGGTCGGGGATGACCTTGACCTGCTGTCCCGGCTCCGCGCGCACGGTCTGCCCGCAGCGCGCCTCGACGACGTCGGAGCCGGGCGCGGCGATCGCGGAGCCGGCGCCGAGCAGGAGCGAACCCGTCACCAGACCGCCGGCGAGGATGCTCGTCAGCAGACGGGGAGGACGCAGGACCATGGACGGACCTTTCTGGCGGAGCCCGGGGGATCCGGGGACGACCCCGCGGGGGAGCGGGCCGCCCGGCGGCACGTCGAACCCAACGAGCGAGTAACCCGGTGGTGACGCCCACCCTCACCCGGCCGCCGCAGTGCTCGCGGAGCGACACGCGTGGCCGCGCCGGAGCGCCCTCATCGTGGGACTCCGGTCCGCTCGCGCCCGCGCCCGAACAGCCCAGCGACGCGGTCGAGCACGGCGTCCGCCCTGGCGAGCAGGCGCACCCGGTCGGGCGCCTCGTCGAGCACGCCCCCGTCGGGGTCGTCGAGGCCGCGGGAGAACGACGGGTCGCGCGGGGTCCGGACCGGGTCGTGCTCCGGCCGCAGCACCGAGCGCACGACGAGGACGGCGATCGCGACGACCGCGAGGTCGCGCAGGAGCACCGCGCCGTAGAACCAGGGCGCGGGCAGGCCCTTGGCGTCGGTGCCGAGGTAGTAGTACATCCGCGGCGCCCAGACCAGGGCGTCGACCGCCATCCACGCCAGCAGCGGGCGCCAGCGGGGGTACGCGAGCACCGCCAGCGGCACGAGCCACAGCGAGTACTGCGGGCTCCACACCTTGTTGGTCAGCAGGAACGCCGCGACGACGAGGAACGCGATGGCCGCGAACCGCGGGCGCCGGGGGGCCTTCACGACGAGCACGGCGACCGCGAGGCAGCACAGCGCGAACAGCACCGCGGTCACGGCGTTGAGCACCGTCGGCGGCTGGCCGGGCGCGAGCACGCCGTCGAAGCCGCTCCAGCCGGTCAGGCCCGCGACGACGTTGTAGAGCGAGTCGGGGTCGGCGCCGCGCTCGGAGTTGAGGCGGAAGAACTCCCACCACCCGGTCGGCGCCGCGATCGCCACGGGCAGGTTCAGCAGCGCCCACGCCAGCACCCCGGCCGCGGTCGCCTGGCCCCAGGCCCGCATCCGCCCCGCCCGCAGGCACAGCAGCAGCAGCGGGAAGAGCAGGAACAGCGGGTAGAGCTTGGCCGCCGCCCCGACGCCGAGGACGACCCCGGCGAGCACCGGTCTCCGGCGGGCCCACGCCAGCATCCCGAGCGTCGCCGCCGCGACGGCGAGGGTGTCGAAGTTGGTGAACGCGTGCACCGCGACCAGCGGTGACACGGCGGCCAGTGCGGCGTCCCAGGGCCGGCCGGGGCGCAGGCGCACGACCGCCCAGATCGTCACGAGCCAGGCGAGGGCGAGCCAGAACGCGGAGAGGTCGAAGTAGACGACCACCGCCAGCCCGCCCGGCAGCAGGCCCGCGGCCGCGCCGGCGAGCCAGACGTCGGTGAGGCGGGCGTTGGCCCACTGGAAGAACCCGGTGAGCACCGGGTACTCCATGTAGCGCACCTGCTCGGTGCCGTCGTCGCGCCGGTCGATCCACGAGGTCACGTAGGGGACGCCGCCGACGTCCAGGCGCTCGGCGGTGTAGAGCGGGATGGTGTCGGAGTAGCACATCGCCACGTACTGGCGGCCGTCACGCCAGTCGAGCTCGAGCCCGCGCTCGCCGGGGTACTGCTGCAGGCACGGCGCCTTCGCGAACCACGCGAGGGACAGCACGACCACCCCGAGCAGCAGCACCACCCGCAGCGGGGTGAGGAAGCGCGCGCGCCCGGCCACCGCGTGCTCGCCGAGCGGGCCGCCGATGACGGCCGAGACGGACGCGACGAACGGGTCCTCCTGCGTCGGGCGGACCCGCTGGTCCGGACCCAGCGACGCCGGGTCGTGGGTGCGGGCCCGTCCCGAGGCCGCGCCGCGGGTGGGGGCGTCGCTGCTCATGCCGCTCCGGCGCCTAACGGCCGGACGCGCGCCCGCGGCTCAACCACTGGACAGGTCGCCGCCACTGTTGCCGGGTGAGCCGCCATCGCCGCCGGGTGGGGCGCCACCGCTGCCGGGAGAGCTGCCACCACTGCCGCCGCCGTCTCCACCGCCGCCGTCACCGGCCGGGGCGCCGCCGTCCCCGCCGCCGCCACCCTCGCCACCGCCCGGGTCACCGGCGCCGCCGTCACCGCCGTAGTAGCCGCCGCCGTCGCCGCCGTCGTACGGCTCGCCCCCGTACTCGTCGCCACCCTGGTCGCCGCCGCCCTGGTCCTGCGGGGGCGGGCAGGGCTGGCCCTCGACGCAGCCGGGCTGCTCGGGCGGAGCCGTCGGGGTGGTCTGCGGCGGGGTGCCGATGGGCCGGAAGTCGGAGAACCGCTCGACCGGGTCGCCGCGCAGCGCGTCGTTCATGTAGCCCTGCCAGATCTGGCCGGGCACGCCGCGCCCGTAGATCGGCCGGCCGTCGCCGTTCTTGATCGGGGTGTTGTCGTCGGTGCCGACCCAGACCGCCGTCGAGACCGAGGGCGTGTACCCGACCATCCACGCGTCGTTGTTCTGCCCGTCGACCGACGACTGCACGGTGCCGGTCTTGGCCGCCACCGGTCGCCCGCCGCCGAGCGGGATGCCGGAGTGGTCGGCGACCTGGAGCATCGCCTCGGTGACGTTGCGGGCGACCTGCTGGCTCAACCGCTGCTCGCCCGCCGGCGCGCCCGCGTCGTAGAGGACCCGCCCGTCGGCCGTGGTCACGCGGCTGACGAGGTGAGGGCGGTGGTAGACGCCGTCGGCCGCGAACGTCGCGTAGGCCGCGGCCATGTCGCCGGGGCGGACCTCGCGGTCGCCCAGCGAGATGCCGCCGCTGGGGTCGGGCAGCGGCGCGGAGATGCCGGCCTGGTGCGCGGCGTCGGCGACGCGCTGCGGCCCGACCTGGACGCCGAGCTGGTAGAAGACCGTGTTGATCGACTGCGTCATCGCCGTGCGCAGGTCGCAGTTCGGGCAGCTCTCGCCCTCGTTGTTCTCGACCTCGGTGCCGGCGATGGTCTGCGGGCTCGACCCGTCGAAGGTCGTGCCGAGACCGATGGGGTTGGGCGTGCGCTGGAGCCCGGCCAGCAGCACGAACGGCTTGAACGACGAGCCCGGCTGGCGCTGGGTCTGCGCGTAGTCGAAGCCCGAGCCGTCCTCGCCGCCGTAGTAGGCCAGCACGGCGCCGGTGCGTGGGTCGACCGAGACGAGCGCCGTGCGCAGGTTGGCGGGCTGACCGCGCAGCTGGCGCTCGACCGACTCCACCGCCTCGTCCTGCATCTGCGGGTCGATCGTCGTCGTGACCTGCAGCCCCTCCTGGTTCACCTGCTGCTCGGTGATCCCGTAGGAGTTCAGCTCCGCGCGCACCGCCGAGACGATGTGGCCCCGGTCGTTGTCCGGGATGCCGCTGCGGCGGGGCTGCGGCGCGATCGTCGGCGGGAACGTCTGCGCCCGGCGCTCGGCGGCCGGCAGCCAGTTCTGGCCGACCATGCCGTCGAGCACGAAGTTCCAGCGCTGCTCGGACATCGCCCGGTCGACCGCGGGGTCCCAGCGCGACGGCGCCTGGATCAGGCCCGCGAGCACGGCGCCCTCGGACACCGTGAGCTGCGAGACGTCCCTGCCGAAGTAGGACTGCGAGGCGGCCTGGATGCCGTACGCGCCGCGGCCGAAGTAGATCGAGTTGAGGTAGTTGCCGAGGATCTCCTCCTTGGACTGCTCCTGGGAGATCTTCGCCGCGATCACCACCTCGCGGTACTTGCGCCACAGCGAGTACTCGTCGCCGACCAGCACGTTCTTCACGTACTGCTGGGTGATCGTCGACCCGCCGCCCACGCCGCCGGTGGCCTGGTTCCACACCGCGCGCACGATGCCGACCGGGTCGAAGCCGAGGTTCGAGTAGAACGAGCGGTCCTCGGCCGAGAGCACCGCCTGCTGGACGTGCAGCGGCACCTGGGTGATCGGGACCTTGATGCGGTTGCCCTGCTCGGGCACGAGCGAGGCCAGCGACGACCCGTTCGCGTAGGAGATCGTGGCGACCTGGTTGTTGGCCGCGTCGTCGGGCGACGGGACGCGGAAGAAGATCCAGCCGACGGCGAAGGCCAGCACCGGGCCGAGCAGGAACACCGCGAGCAGCACGTAGGCGGTGCGCCGGAGGCGCCGCCAGCGCCGCTTGCGCGGGTCCGGCTCGGGCTCGTCGCGCTGCGGTCCGCGACCGCCGCGGGGCGGGTCGTCGTCACCCCCGACGCGGCGGGCGGGCGCCGGGGACACGGCGGTCCCCGAGATGCCGCCGGCGGCCATGGCGGCAGTGCCCGAGGCCGCGCCGGTCGAGGTCGGGGCCATCGCCCGGGTCGCGCTCGTGCGGCCGGGCCGGCCGGTGTCGTGGGTCAGCAGGCGGCCGTCGCCCCAGGCCTCCGCCCGCCCGTCGGTGGCATCGCGGCCCTCGGGCGGGGTGACGGTGCCGACGGCGCCGCGGCGCGCGGCCGGACCGGCGGTGGCGCCGGTGGACACGGTCGGGGCGTCCGTGGCGTGCAGGTGGGTCGGGTTCTGCGACGGGGGTACCGCACGCCAGCCCGGGGGCAGGCCGCCGCCCGGCGGGTCGTGGCGCTGGTCCTGGCGGGTGGGCGGTGGGCCGGATCGGCCGTTCGGGGGCGGGCCGGGGCGCGCGCCCGGCGGCGGGCCCAGAGGGCCACGCGGGGGTCCGGGGGGCTGGCCGGGCGGCGGGCCACCCCGACCGGGGTGGTGCGGCGGACCGGACGGGCCGCCCCGGTCGGACCGCGGCGGCGGTGCGCCCTGGTGGGACCGGTCGGGGCCGACGGGGCGTGTGCCCCGGCGGTCCGTGCGCCGCTCTTCGTCCACCGATCGCCTCCCGATGCCGGGCGATTGTCCCGGAGCCCCGCGCCTGTCGGTCCGGGGAGCCGACCGCCGCGGCCGGCCGTCAGGTGGTGGCGGTCCGGCGGCGCCGGCGGCCCCCTCCCGACGCGTCGTCGGTTCCCAGGACGTATGACTGTACGAGGTGGTTCCACCGACACGATCGGCAGACCTCCACGACGTGCACGGTGAACTCGCTGATCGCATCGGCCAGACGACTGATCTCGTCGGCGGATCGGGCGGATCCCGCGGCCGCACCGAGGCGTTCACCGAAGATCCACAGCACCTCGGTGAGGGGCTCGCGGTGGCACAGCGGGCACGTCCGCGTGGTGGGCCGGCCGTGGAACGAGGCGGCCCGGAGCAGGTAGGCCCCCGCGTCGCACGCCTCCGCGGTGGGCACCCGGCCGGCCGCGACGGCCGCGAGCGCCGCGCGGCGCTGCAGCGCGTAGTCGACCACCTGACGGACTCCCGGCACGGGACCAGCGTAGCCATCGCCGCGCCCCGCGTCCCCTGCTCGCGGACCGGGTGGAGGCGCCGTGGAGGGCGCACAGGTGTGACGTGATCGTCCTCCGGCCACCCTTGATGTATCGGGGCGATACAGTCGGCCGCGAGTCGCGCGACGGTGCGACCGACGAGGACCGGACAGGGGGTGGCCGTGCTCGAGCTCGCGGTGCTCGGCCTCCTGCACGAGGCACCGATGCACGGCTACCAGCTGCGCAAGCAGCTGCACGCCCGCCTCGGCACCTTCCGCGCGTTCTCCTGGGGCTCCCTGTACCCGACCCTGCGTCGACTCCAGCGCGCCGGACTCATCGCGGAGACCAGCGGCGAAGCGGGGAGCGAGGCCACCGAGGAGGGCGCCGAGCCCGCCGGGACCACCCGTGCCCGCGGATCGTGGGGACGGCGCGGCCGCCGGGTCTACGAGCTCACGGCCGACGGCAAGGACCGGTTCGACGAGCTGGTGGCCGAGGCCGGGCCGCAGACGTGGGACGACGAGAGCTTCGGCGTGCACCTGGCCTTCTTCTCCCGGACGCCGGTCGAGGTGCGCATGCGCATCCTCGAGGGCCGGCGGCGCCGCGTGGAGGAGCGCCGCGAGGGCCTGCGCTCGACGCTGTCGCGCGCGAGCGAGCAGATCGACCACTACACCCGCGAGCTGCACCGCCTCGGGCTCGAGTCCACCGAGCGCGAGGTCCGCTGGCTCAACGAGCTCATCGACGCCGAGCGCAGCGGAGCCCGACCCGACGCCGCCGCGACGCCGGCGGAGTCCCCTGCCGACGCGCCGGACGACGTGCCCGCACCCCGTCCGCCGGCCGAGAGCGACGCCTGAACCACAGGTCCGTCCAGCACCCGTCACCCCGAGGAAGAGACAAGAGGAGAACACCCATGGGTTCGGTCCGAGTGGCGATCGTCGGCGTGGGCAACTGCGCCGCGTCCCTCGTGCAGGGCGTGACCTATTACGCCGATGCCGACCCGGCCGCCCGTGTGCCGGGTCTCATGCACGTCGACTTCGGCGGCTACCACGTCGGCGACCTCGAGTTCGTCGCGGCGTTCGACGTCGACGCGAAGAAGGTGGGCCAGGACCTGGCCGACGCCATCGTCGCCTCCGAGAACAACACCATCAAGATCGCCGACGTGGCGCCCACGGGCGTCACCGTGCAGCGCGGTCCGACGATGGACGGCCTCGGGCGCTACTACCGGGAGACGATCACCGAGGCCGACGGCGACCCCGTCGACGTCGTCGCCGCCCTGCGCGAGGCGCAGGCCGACGTGCTGGTGTCGTACCTGCCGGTGGGCAGCGAGGACGCCGACCGCTTCTATGCGCAGTGCGCGCTCGACGCCGGCGTCGGCTTCGTCAACGCCCTGCCGGTGTTCATCGCGTCGGACCCCGAGTGGGCGAAGAAGTTCACCGACGCCGGGGTGCCGATCGTCGGCGACGACATCAAGTCCCAGGTCGGCGCGACGATCACCCACCGCGTGCTCGCCAAGCTGTTCGAGGACCGCGGCGTGCAGCTCGACCGCACGATGCAGCTCAACGTCGGCGGCAACATGGACTTCCGCAACATGCTCGAGCGCGAGCGCCTGGAGTCCAAGAAGACGTCGAAGACCAACTCGGTGACCTCCCAGATCGAGCGCGACATGGGCGCGGGCAACATCCACATCGGTCCGTCGGACCACGTCGCGTGGCTCGACGACCGCAAGTGGGCCTACGTGCGCCTGGAGGGCCGCGCGTTCGGCGACGTGCCGCTCTCGCTCGAGTACAAGCTCGAGGTGTGGGACTCGCCGAACTCCGCCGGCATCATCATCGACGCCGTCCGCGCGGCGAAGATCGCGATGGACCGGGGCATCGGCGGCCCGCTGCTCGCGCCGTCGTCGTACTTCATGAAGTCGCCGCCGGAGCAGTACCGCGACTCCGTGGCCTACGACCGAGTCGAGGAGTTCATCCGCGGTGAGCGCGGCCCGGCCTGACACCCGAGGCACGGGGACGCGGGGGTGGCGGCGCGCCGGTTCTGAGCGAAGGGCACCTTCGCTCGGACAGGCGGGCGACGGGCGCCCATCGCCGGAATGGCGGCGCCGAACGTGATCTGACCGACGGGCCCGTTCGGCTCGACCAGTCGAGCGAACGGGCCCTTCGCTCATCCAGGGAGCTGTCGGGACGGGGACGCGCGCCGCTGCCGGCGCCCGCGCCTGCTCGAGGGCGGCGCGGAGCTTGCGCTCGACGCCCCTCGGGTCCTCGCGCAGCTCCCTGGGCGTGAGGCGTCGGGAGCCGCGGCGGACACCGCTCTCCGGTCGACCCGTGCACGGACGTTGACCAGGCGCCCGGGCACGACGATGACCTTGCGCGGCTCGGCGCCCCCGAGCAGGTCGACGACCTTGGGGTCGGCGAGGGCCGTCGCACGCACCTCGTCCTGGTCCGCGGCGGCCGGCACGGTGATGCGCGCGCGGACCTTGCCGTTGACCTGGATGGGGTACTCGACGGTGTCCTCGACCAGCAGCTCAGGGTCGGCCTCCGGGAACGGCTCGAACGCCAGCGTGTCCGGGTGGCCGAGCCGCGACCACAGCTCCTCGGCCAGGTGCGGGCACAGCGGCGCGAGCATGAGCAGCAGCGGCTCGAGCACCGTCCGCGGCGTGCCGCCCGACGGGTAGGTCTTGGTCAGGTGGTTGGTCAGCTCGATGAGCTTCGCGACCGCCGTGTTGTAGTGCATCGCGGGCAGGTCGGCGCGCACGCCGTCGATGGCCTGGTGCAGCGCCGTGAGCGTGTCGCGGTCGGGCTCGGCGTCGGTGACGCGCAGCTCGCCGGTCTGCTCGTCGACCGCGAGGCGCCACACGCGCTGCAGGAAGCGGTGCGAGCCGACGACGTCGCGCGTGGACCACGGCCGCGAGGCCTCCATCGGTCCCGTCGACATCTCGTAGAGCCGGAAGGTGTCGGCGCCGTAGACCGCGCACATGTCGTCGGGCGTCACCACGTTGCGCAGCGACTTGCCCATCTTCCCGTACTCCTGGCGCACGGGCTCGCCGTTCCACGTGAATCCGGTCGGGGACTCCGCCGACTCGACGACCTCCTCGGCCGGCACGTAGACCCCGCGCGCGTCGGTGTACGCCCACGCCTGGACGTAGCCCTGGTTGAACAGCCGGCGGAACGGCTCCGACGACGACACGTGGCCGAGGTCGAAGAGCACCTTGTGCCAGAACCGCGCGTAGAGCAGGTGCAGCACGGCGTGCTCGACGCCGCCGACGTAGAGGTCGACGCCACCGGGGTCGCCCGGGCCCTGCGGGCCGAGCCAGTAGCGCTCGACCTCGGGGTCGACGAAGCGCTCGGTGTTGTGCGGGTCGAGGTAGCGCAGGTAGTACCAGCACGAACCCGCCCACTGCGGCATCGTGTTGGTCTCGCGGACGTACTCGGCGAACCCGCGCTCCGGGTCCGACGGCAGGTCCTCGGCGAACGACACCCACTCCGTCGCGCGGGCCAGCGGGGACTCCGGCGACGAGTCGCGGTCGTCGGGCGCGAACGACTTGGGCGAGTAGTCCTCGACGTCGGGCAGCAGCACCGGCAGATCGGCGTCGGGCAGCGCGCGCGGGATCGACGGGCCGCCGTCGGTCTCGCCGTCGGCGACGTACGCGACCGGGAACGGCTCGCCCCAGTAGCGCTGGCGGGAGAACAGCCAGTCGCGCAGCTTGTACTGCACCACCGGCTCGCCCGTGCCCTTGCCCGACAGCCACGTCGTGATCGCGGCCTTCGCCTCGTCGACGCCCAGCCCGTCCAGGCTGATCTCGTCGTTGGCCGAGTTGATCGCCGGGCCGGCGCCGACGTAGGCCTGGCCCTCGAAGTCGGCCGGCGGCTGCACCGTGCGGCGGATCGGCAGGCCGAAGACGCTGGCGAAGTCCCAGTCGCGCTGGTCCTGGCCGGGCACGGCCATGATCGCGCCGGTGCCGTAGCCCATGAGGACGTAGTCGGCGACGAAGACGGGCAGCGGCTCGCCGTTGACGGGGTTGGTCGCCCAGGCGCCGGTGAAGACGCCGGTCTTGTCGCGGGCCTCCTGGCGCTCGAGGTCCGAGCGCTGGGCGACGACGGCCCGGTAGGCCGCGACCGCCTCGGCCGGGGTGTCGGCGCCGCCGGTCCAGCGCCCGTCGAGCTCCTCGCCGGTGTTCGGCGCCGGCCACGCGTCGGGGACCAGCGCGTCGACCATCGGGTGCTCGGGCGCGAGCACCAGGTAGGTCGCGCCGAACAGGGTGTCGGGGCGGGTGGTGAAGACCTCGATGTCGCCCGCGGGCGAGGCGAACCGCACCTGCGCGCCCTGCGAGCGCCCGATCCAGTTGCGCTGCATCGTCTTGACCGAGTCGGGCCAGTCGACGCCGTCGAGGTCGGCGGCCAGCCGGTCGGCGTACGCGGTGATCCGCATCATCCACTGGCGCAGATTGCGCCGGAAGACGGGGAAGTTGCCGCGCTCGGAGCGCCCGTCGGCGGTGACCTCCTCGTTGGAGAGCACCGTGCCCAGCGCCGGGCACCAGTTCACCGGGCGCGAGAGCGTCGCCCAGTCGCGGCCGTCGGGCAGGGCGCGGATGCCCGCCTCGAGCTCCGCCTCGAGCTCGGTGATCGGGCGCGCGCGGCCGGCCTCGACGTCGTACCAGGAGCCGTGGATCTGCAGGAAGATCCACTGCGTCCACCGGTAGAAGTCGATGTCGGTGGTGGACACCGAGCGGTGCTGGTCGTGCGCGAGCCCGAGCTGGCGGATCTGCTCGCGGTACCGGGCGATGTTGGCCTCGGTGGTGGTGCGCGGGTGCGTCCCCGTCTGCACCGCGTACTGCTCGGCGGGCAGGCCGAACGCGTCGAAGCCCATCGCGTGCAGCACCGTGCGCCCGGTCATGCGCAGGAAGCGGCCGAGGACGTCGGTGCCGATGAACCCCAGCGGGTGCCCGACGTGCAGGCCCGCGCCCGAGGGGTACGGGAACATGTCCATCAGGTAGAACTTCTCGCCCGCCGGCGCCGGGTGCTCCGGGCCGGGGTTGGCGACGGCGAACGTGTCCGCGGACTCCCAGTGGTCCTGCCAGCGCCGCTCGATCTGGCCGGCGAGCGCGGCGGTGTAGCGGTGGGGCGGGACGCCGGACGTCTCGGCGCGGCTCGCCACCTCGGGCTCGGCGGTCACGGGGGTCCTCCTGGGTCTCGACCGGTGGTCCCCGCACCCGCGGACCCGCCCGGCCGGCACCCGCCCCGGCGTCCGCCGACGATCCGGGCGCCGCGCCCCGGCGGGGGGCACCGCGGATCCCGCGAGGACGCCACCGAGCCTACTCTGGGGGTGTGATCGTCCCGGCCCTGGTCCTGACGCTGGCGGCGCTCGTCGTGGGTGTCGCCGGCGTGCTCGCGTCCGCCCACCGACTTCCGCGCAACCGCGTCCTCGGCGTGCGCACGACGTGGACCATGAGCAGTGTCGCCGCCTTCCGGCGCGCCAACCGCGCCGCGGCGCCGGCGTTCGTCGCCGCCGGCGTGGTCGGGCTCGCCGGCGCGGTCGCCGCGGTGATGGCCGCGAGCACCGTGTCCGGGGTGACGATGCTGGTGCTCGGCGCCGTCGGGCTCGTGGGGCTGCTGGGCGTCGGCGGCGTCGTGGGCAGCCGGATCGCCGTCGCCGAGGAGGCCGAGCACGCGGCGTTCGCGGCGATGCCGCCGACGCCGTGCACGGCGGGCGCCCCCGAGCCGCCCGTCGACGAGCCCGCGGACGCCACCTGCGCCCCGGCCGGCGCGTGCGGCGGGGGGGCCTGCGCGATCTGCCCGCGGGCCTCGTCGGGGGCCTGAGCCGCCGACGCGGGCCGGACGGTCGCGCGGCGCGGGACCTTCGGCGGCGGCGGGACCCGCTCGGCGTCGGCCACGGTGGACGCCGTCGATCGAGGGGGACACCGTGACGGACGCCGAGGTGCCGTGAGTCGCCGGGACGAGGAGCTCAGCGCCACGGGCGTCGCGTGGGACGCCTGGCGCGCCGCGCGCGGCGGCCCGCCGGCGATCGCCGCGCGCCGGGCGGCGCGGCTCGACGCACTGGTGCGGCACGCGCGCAGCGCCTCGCGCTTCTACGCCGAGCACCACCGGGGCCTGCCCGAGGGTCCCGTCGACCTGACGCGCCTCCCACCGGTGCGCAAACCGGAGCTCATGGCGCGCTTCGACGACTGGGTCACCGACGCCGCCGTGACCCGCGCCGGGGTCGAGGCGTTCGTGGCCGACCCCGGGCGGGTCGGCGAGCCCGCTGCCGCAGCTCGTCGCGCAGCTCAACGACTTCCGGCCTGCGCTGCTGGGCACGTACGCGAGCGCTCTCGGGGTGCTCGCCGAGGAGCAGGAGGCCGGCCGGCTACGGATCTCTCCGCTGGTCATCAGCAGCGGCGGGGAGATGTTGACCCCGACCGTACGGCGGCGGGCGGAGCGGGTGTTCGGCGCCGTCGTGGTGGACACCTACAACGCCTCGGAGGCGACGCCACTGTCGCTGCCGTGCCGGCAGGGCCGCCTGCACGTCAACGCCGACTGGTACGTCGTCGAGGCCGTCGACGCCGACCGACGTCCGGTGCCGGACGGTCACCGGTCGGAGACCGTGCTGGTCACGAACCTGGCCAACCACGTCCAGCCGATCATCCGGTACGAGCTCGGCGACAGCGTCGTCGTCGGCGCGGAGCCCTGCCCGTGCGGCAGTCCGCTCCCCACCATCACCGCGGAGGGGCGCACCGACGAGATCCTGCGGGTGCCCGGCGCCACCGGCGACGAGGTGGCCCTCCTGCCGATGGCCGTCGCCACCGTGGTCGAGGAGACGCCGGGCGTGCGGAGCTACCAGATCCTGCAGACCGCGCCGACCGCGCTGACCCTCCGACTCGACGTCGACCCGGGCGCCGGGCGGGACGAGGTCCGCCGGCGGGCCCGCGCCCGGCTGGCCGACTTCCTGCGCGCGCAGGGCGCCGCGCCCGGCGTGGCGATCGAGCTCGCCGACGACGCCCCGCAGGCGCATCCCCGCAGCGGCAAGCTCCGGCACGTCCTGCGCGCGCGGCCGCCGTCGTCGCCGCTCGGGGCGCCCTCGTGCACCGCGTCGATGCGCTCGCCGTCGAGGGTGATCTCGTCGAACGGGGCCGGGTAGAGCGCGACGCGGTCGGCGAGCTCGGGGAACGTCGCGCTGACGTCGCCCTCCGGGTACCACCAGCCCACGTCCACCAGCGGGGCCGCGCCGGGCACGACGACGTCGACGTAGCGGGCGGTGCCCTTCCACTCGCACACCGTCCGGCGCTGCGCCGGCCGCAGCACGCCGTCGGCGAACGCGGTACGCGGCAGGTAGTACGTCGGCGGGTGACTCGTCTCGAGCACGCGGACCACGTCGTCGGTGTCGGCGACGACCGTGCCGGCGTGGGTGACCACGGCGCGCCGGTGGACCGCCTCCGCGCGCGGCGGGCGGGGGTAGTCCCACACCGACTCCTGGCCCGGTCCCGGCTCGACGCGTCGCATGACGGCGACGCTAGGCGCCGGTGGGCGACGCGGCGCGGCGAGCGAACGGGGAGTTCGCGCGCGTAGAAGCAGCGAACGGCACGTTCGTTGCGTCAGGGGTGGCGGCCAGCTCAGTTGCGGCGCGGCTCGCTGGTGTGGGTGGCGAGCAGGGCCAGGGGGACGCCCTGGCGGCGCAGGACCCCGCCCCAGAGGTCGTAGCCCGCGGGCGCGAGGACGTCGTCGGGCAGCGCGGGCACGACGAACCAGTCGCCCCGCCCGATCTCGCCCGCGAGCTGGCCCCGGTCCCAGCCCGAGTAGCCGGCGAAGACCCGCAGTCCGCGGACGCGGGGGGCGAGGTCGTCGGGGTCGCCGTCGAGGTCGACGAGCGCGACCGGGCCGCGGACACCGACCACCCCGCCGGTGCGCGCCGGGTCCTCGCCGGCGCGCAGGGCCGCGAGGCAGAGCGCCGTGCGCTGCTCGACCGGGCCGCCGACGAACACCGCGTGCGGGTTGCTCGTGTGCGGCCCCCACGTGGGCAGCACGTCGGCCACCGAGACCTCGCTCGGCCGGTTGAGCACGACGCCGAGCGTGCCGGTCGAGCGGTGGTCGATGACGAACACGACCGAGCGCGCGAAGTTGGGGTCGGTGAGGTTCGGGGAGGCCACGAGGAGCGTCCCCGCCTCGACCTCGGCCTGCTGATGTTCACCCACACCACTGGCCACGCGCCCCATCGTCGCACCGACGCGCGGGCGGGCGGCAGGCACTCCTGCACGGCGGACGGGTGGTGCCGCCCACCGTCGGACGAGCCGTGCGGCTGTCGGGAAGCCGACGTCGGGCCCGGTCCGCGCGGACGCCGGGACGCGTACCGTGGGCGCCCGTGCCCGTCGCGCCCGGACCGACCGCGCCCGCGTCCCGGGCCCCGCGGCCGATCTCGCGGCTGCGCGAGCTGCTCACCCACGCCGGCTTCGGCAAGCTGCTGAGCGTCCGCCTCGCCGCCCAGTGGGGCGACGGCGTGTTCCAGGCCGCGCTCGGCGGGCTGGTGCTGTTCAGCCCCGAGCGCGAGGCCGACCCGGTGATGGTCGCGCTCGGGCTGGCCACGGTGCTGCTGCCGTACTCGATCGTCGGGCCGTTCGCCGGTGCGCTGCTCGACCGCTGGGACCGCAAGCGCGTCCTCGTCGTCGCCGGGGCCCTGCGCGGGGTGCTGACGCTGCTCACCGCGCTGGTCGTGCTCGCCGGCATCACCGGTCCACCCCTCTACCTCGGCGCGCTGGCGACCATCGGCGTCAGCCGCTTCATCCAGGCCGGGCTCTCCGCCGCGCTGCCCCACGTGGTGGCCGACGAGCACCTCGTCGGCGCGAACTCCCTGGTCACGACGTCGGGGGCAGTGGCCGCGGCGATCGGCGCCGGCTGCGCGATCGGCCTGCGCGGGCTGCTCGGCCCGCAGGACACCGATGCCGCCTGGACGACGATGCTCGCGGCGGTGGGCTCGGTGCTCATCGTCGCGGTGGCCGCCACGATCGCCCGCGGGTCGCTCGGGCCCGACGAGCGCCGCGAGGCCGCACAGGCCGTGCGCGCCGTGGCGTCCGGGCTGGTCGACGGCGCCCGCGCGGCCAAGGAGGCGCCCGGCGTCGTCGCCGCCTTCTGCGCGGTGGCCGCGCACCGCCTGGCGTTCGGCGTGACGACGCTCGTAGTGCTGCTGCTCATGCGCTACGCGCTCACCGACGTCGGCCCGCTCAAGGCGGGCATCGCCGGGCTCGGCGAGGTGGTGGTCGCCGTGGCGGCCGGGCTGGGCGTGGCGGCGGTGATCACACCGTGGCTCACCGCGCGGGTGGGGCGCCCCGGCACCGTGCGGATCATGCTGGTGCTCGCTGCGGCCGCCCTGCTGTGCCTCGGGCTGCCGATGACCCTGCCCTCGATCCTCGCCGGCTCGTTCGTGCTCGGGCTGGTGGGCCAGGCGATCAAGCTGTGCTCCGACGCCGCCGTGCAGCTCGAGGTCGGCGACGCGGTGCGCGGGCGGGTGTTCTCGCTGTCCGACACCACGTTCAACGTCACCTACGTGCTGGCGGTGGCGGGCGCGGCGCTGCTCGCCCCGCCCGACGGGCGCTCGCCGCTGCTGCTCTCGCTGGCCGCCGGGCTGTACCTGCTCGGCCTGGTGATCCACGAGTGGGCGCTGCGCACCGGGGCCCAGGAGCGTCGCCCTCAGGGCGGCACCCAGCCGACCGCGCCCTCGGCCACCGTCGCGTCCACCGCGCCGTCGGCGTCGGTGTCGACCAGCAGCACGTCCCACCGCGCCGACGGCGAACCGGGCGCCGAGGACAGGTAGGCCAGTTCGGCGCGGCCGTCGTGGTCGGCGTCGACCAGCATCTGCTCGGCGCGCCCGTCGCCGTCGAGGTCGCTGAGCACCTCCTCGCCCGGCTCGTGGTCGGCGTCCGCCCCGACGCCGTCGAGCACCCCGTCGCCGTCGGTGTCGAGCACCGGCGCCCCGTCCCCGGACCGTCCGCGCACGTCGGTCCAGGTCAGCGCCACGGTGCCCACGGTCGCGGGGCCCGGCCCGGCGTCGAGCGCCGCCCGCGCGTCCCACACGCCGCGGCCCGACGGGTCGGCGTAGGCGTGGTCGGCCCGCCCGTCGTCGTCGAGGTCGAGCACCGAGCGCTCGGCGGCTCCGTCGCCGTCGGCGTCCCACAGCGCGTCGTCGACGCGGCCGTCGCCGTCGAAGTCGAGCACGACGGCGTCCGGGCCCGGCGCGGCGCCGCCGGGGAGGTCGGCGTCGGCGGGGGAGGCGTGGCGGTGCCCCGGGCCCTGCCCGGTGCCGAACACGTAGCTGATCGAGCCCACACCGGGTTCGACGCGGGCGTCAGCCCTGCGGTTCCGTCCCGCCGATCCCTTCGGCCAGGATCCCTTCGGCTGCCGCCCAGCGCAGCAACTCCGCGCGGGCCTCGTCGTCGTCGAGCGGACCGCGCTCGAGGCGCACGTCCTTGAGGTGGCGCCACGCGCGGCCCACCAGCGGGCCGGGCGGGATCCCGAGCAGCTCCATGATCGCGTTGCCGTCGAGGTCGGGACGCACGCGCGCCAGGTCCTCCTCCTCGGCGATGCGCGCGATCCGCTCCTCGAGCTCGTCGTAGGAGCGCTGCAGGGCGGCCGCCCGGCGCTTGTTGCGCGTCGTGGAGTCCGAGCGCACCAGTTTGTGCAGCCGCTCGAGCAGCGGCCCGGCGTCGGTGACGTAGCGGCGCACGGCGGAGTCGGTCCACTCGCCCTTGCCGTAGCCGTGGAAGCGCAGGTGCAGGAACACCAGGTTCGCGACGTCCTCGATCACGTGCTTCGGGTAGCGCAGCTCGCGCAGCCGCTTGCGGGTCATCTTGGCCCCGACCACCTCGTGGTGGTGGAAGCTCACCCGGCGCCCGGGCTCGACCTTGCGGGTGGCCGGCTTGCCGATGTCGTGCAGCAGCGCGGCGAGGCGCAGCACGAGGTCCGGGCCGTCGGTCTCGCGGTCGATCGCCTGCTCCATGACCGTCAGCGAGTGCTCGTAGACGTCCTTGTGCTGGGCGTGCTCGTCGATCTCCAGGCGCATCGCCGGCACCTCGGGCAGCACGACGTCGGCGAGACCCGTGTCGACCATCAGCTCGATCCCGCGCCGCGGGTGGGCCCCGAGCAGCAGCTTCGACAGCTCGGCCTGCACCCGCTCGGCGGTGATCCGGGCCAGCTGCGGTGCCATGGCCGTCATCGCCTCGCGCACTCGCGGCGCGACCTCGACGCCGAGCTGGGCGACGAACCGCGCCGCGCGCAGCAGCCGCAGCGGGTCGTCGCCGAACGACGTCTCCGGGTCGGCGGGGGTGTCGAGCACGCCGCGGGCCAGCGCGGCGAGTCCGCCGTACGGGTCGACGAAGGTGCGGTCGGGCAGCGAGAGCGCCATGGCGTTGGTGGTGAAGTCGCGGCGCACGAGGTCGCCCTCGATCGTGTCGCCGAACGCCACCACCGGGTTGCGGCTCACGCCGTCGTAGGCGTCGGCCCGGAACGTCGTGATCTCGAGGGTCAGCCCGTGGCGCGCAACGCCGACCGTGCCGAACGCGATGCCGGTGTCCCACACCGCGTCGGCCCAGCCCGCGACCAGCCGCTGGATCTGCTCGGGACGGGCGTCGGTGGTGAAGTCGAGGTCGGTCGACGGGCGCCCGAGCAGGGCGTCGCGGACGCTGCCGCCCACCAGGTACAGCCGGTGCCCCGCGTCGGCGAAGCGCTGCGCGAGCTCGTCGACGACGGGGGAGTAGCGCAGCATCTCCACCACCGCCGCGTGGTCGGCGCCGGTGGACACGGGGGCCTGCGCAGGTCCGGACACGACGGGACAGCGTACCGCGAAGACACGGGGACGACCCGAC
>JAQSWW010000131.1 GCA_029266415.1 Actinomycetospora sp.
CGGCCGCCCGGTGCCCGCACCGGCACCCGGGCGCCCGCTGGGCCGGCCGGGGCTGGGCGACATGCGGATGACGCGGCGCCCGCCCGACGAACCCGACGACCCCGACCCCGGCGACCAGCCCTCGGGCTCGCCCGGTCCCGCGTGACGACCCGTCACGAGGGCTCCGGGGTGCCGCCGGTCGCGCGGCGGGCGTCGAGGTGGCTCTGGAGGATCGCGACGGCGGCCGCCTGGTCGATGACGCGGCGCTGCTTCCGCCCGCGCACCCCGCGGTCGGAGAGCTGCCGGGTGGCGGCGACGGTGGTCAGCCGCTCGTCGGACAGCACCACCGGCACCTCGTGCCCGCCGGCGGCCAACTTCTCGCGCGTGGCGGTCGCGTACTCCTGCGCGGCCTGCGCAGCCGGGCCGTCGCGACCGGCGAGTGTGCGGGGGAGCCCCACGACCACCTCGACCACCTCGTGCTCGTCGACGAGCGCCACGAGCCGGTCCAGGTCGGTACCGGCCTCTCCGTCGCGATCGAGGGTAACGAGCGGCGTCGCGAGCACCCCGTCGGGATCGGACAGCGCGATCCCCACGCGGACGCTGCCGACGTCGACCCCCAGACGGCGCCCGCGCGACGGCCCCGAGTCAGCCACCGGCGCGGGACACCTCCGCGCGGAGGGCGGCGATGGCGTCGTCGATGCCGGCCACACCGCTGCCGCCCCCCTGGGCCAGGTCCGGCTTGCCCCCGCCGCGGCCGCCGACCGCGGGCGCGAACGCCTTGACCAGGTCGCCGGCGGCGAGTCCCCGGTCGCGCGCGGCCTCGGTGGTGGCGACGACGAAGGACACCTTCTCGCCGTCGGGGGCGAAGAGCGCCACGACACCGGCGCGGCCCTGCAGCCGCCCCCGGATGTCGCCCGCGAGCGAGCGCAGGTCCCCGCCGCCGACGCCCTCGGGCGTGCGGGTGGCCACCAGCGCGATGCCGCCGACGTCCTCGGCGCCCTCGGCCAGCGCTCCGGCCGAGGACAGCACCTCGCGGGCGCGCACCGCCTCGAGCTCCTTCTCGGCGGCGCGCAGGCGCTCGACGATGCCCGAGATCCGCTCCGGCAGCTCCTCGCTCGGCGTCTTGAGCTGCTCGCTGAGCTGGTTGACGAGCACGTGCTCACGGTTGAGGTACCGGAAGGCGTCGAGCCCGACGAGCGCCTCGACGCGCCGGACCCCGCTGCCGATCGAGCCCTCGGTGAGGACCTTGACCATGCCGAGCTCGCCGGTGCGCGCGACGTGCGTGCCGCCGCAGAGCTCGCGGGAGTACTCCCCCATGTCGACGACGCGCACCTTGTCGCCGTACTTCTCGCCGAACAGCATCATGGCGCCGAGCTCGCGCGCCCGGTCCATCGTCGTGACGTACCAGTCGACGTCGCGGTCCTCCTGCAGGATCGTGTTGACCTCGTCCTCGACCTCCATCAGCAGCGCGGTCGGGATGGCGCCCGACGGCGAGGTGAAGTCGAAGCGCAGGCGGCCCGGGGCGTTGAGCGACCCGGCCTGGGCCGCGGCCGGCCCGAGGGCGTTGCGCACCCCGGCGTGGACCAGGTGCGTGCCGGTGTGCGCCCGGGCGATGGCGGTGCGGCGGGCGACGTCGACCTCGGCGTCCGCGGCCGAGTCGATCCCGACCGTGCCGTGGGTGACGACGCCGCGGTGGATCCGCAGCCCCGGCACCGGCAGCTGCACGTCGTCGACGCGCACCGTGCCGTCGGCCGTGCGGATCGTGCCGGTGTCGGCCTGCTGGCCGCCGGACTCGCCGTAGAACGGGGTGTTGTCCAGCACGACCTCGACGGCGTCGCCCTCGCGGGCCGACGGCACCGGCTGCCCGTCGACCAGCAGCCCCACGATGCGCGCGGCGGCCTGCAGGTCGGTGTAGCCGAGGAACTCGCCGGGCGGGTGGGCCTCGAGCAGGCGCCGGTACACCGAGTGGTCGGCGCTGCCCTGCTTGCGGCTCTTCGCGTCGGCCTTGGCGCGGGCGCGTTGCTGGTCCATGAGCGACCGGAAGGCGCCCTCGTCCACGTCGAGGCCGGCCTCGGCGGCCATCTCGAGGGTGAGGTCGATCGGGAAGCCGTAGGTGTCGTGCAGGACGAACGCGTCGTCCCCCGAGAGTGTGGACAGCCCCGCGGCGCGGGTGTTGGTGACGGCGTCGTCGAACAGCCGCGAGCCGGTGGTCAGCGTGGCGAGGAACGCCTCCTCCTCGGCGCGCATGATCGAGACGATGCGCTCGAAGTCGGTGACCAGCTCGGGGTATGACGGCCCCATCGCGTCGCGCACCACGGCGGTGAGGTCGGCGAGCACGGGCTGCGTGATGCCGAGCAGGCGGGCGTTGCGCACGACGCGGCGCAGCAGGCGGCGCAGCACGTAGCCGCGCCGGTGCGGATGTGGTCGGCGATGACGCGGAACCGCACCCCGTCGTCGGGGGTGCCCTCGTCGTACGAGCGGCCCGACAGCTCCTGGACGCGGTCGATCGTCGGCCGCAGCAGGTCGGTCTCGTAGACGTTGTCGACGCCCTGCAGGAGGAACGCGACCCGCTCGACGCCGAGGCCGGTGTCGATGTTCTTCTGCGGCAGCTCGCCGATCGGGGCCGCCCCGTACTTCGGGCTCTCGTCACCTCGCACGTCCTGCATGAACACGAGGTTCCAGATCTCGAGGTAGCGGTCCTCGTCGGCGACCGGCCCGCCCTCGGCGCCGAACTCCGGCCCGCGGTCGTAGTAGATCTCCGAGCACGGACCGCCGGGACCGGGCACGCCCATGTCCCAGTAGTTGTCGAGGCCGTCGCGGCGCTGGATGCGCTCGAGCGGCAGGCCCGCGATCTCCTGCCACAGGCGCTCGGCCTCGTCGTCGTTCTCGTAGACGGTGACCCAGATGCGCTCGGGGTCGAAGCCGAAGCCGCCGTCCTCGAGGCTCCCGGTCACCAGTGACCAGGCGTGGCGGATCGCGCCTTCCTTGAAGTAGTCGCCGAAGGAGAAGTTGCCCGCCATCTGGAAGAACGTGTTGTGGCGGGTGGTGTGGCCGACGTTCTCGATGTCGCCGGTGCGCACGCACTTCTGGATCGACGTGGCCGTGGCGTAGGGCGGCGGCGCGTCGCCGAGGAAGTACGGCTTGAACTGCACCATCCCCGCGTTGACGAACAGCAGCGTCGGGTCGTCGAGGATCAGGGAGGCGCTGGGGACGGGGGTGTGGCCGGCGCGCTCGAAGTGCGCGAGGAAGCGTCGGCGGATCTCGTGGGTCTGCACGGTGTCCTGCTCGGGTGGTGCGGGTGGGGGCGCTGGTCGAACGTGGCGCGGGGTCTGCTGGCTGTCCGCCTCAGCGGGCGTGCGAGGCTCCCCGCCGCGGCGCTCGCGCGTGGCGGGCCGACGGCGAGGCATCGGGGCGCACGGGGATCTCCGTGGTGTCCTCGACCATGGCGTACAGCTCCTCGGAGCGCTCGTTCATGCCGGCGCGGACCTCCGCGCCGAAGGCGCCGAGCCCGGCGCCGAGCTCCCGCAGACCCTCGCCGAGGCTGGTGCCGATGCCCGACGGCGTGGCCTTCTGGGTGAGCTCGTTGACCTTGCGGGTGGCGGTGACGCCGACGGCGACGCCCACCCCGACCCAGAACAGACGCTTCATGCGCGGCTACTCCGCTTCGACTTCTTCGACGCCTTGAGCGCGCGGGCCTGCTGGGCCTTGCGCAGCCCGTACGACAGCGCGGCGACCTTGACCAGCGGGCCGCCGAGCGTGGCGGTGAACAGGGTGGTCAGCGCCTTGGTGTTGGCGGCGACGGCCTGGGCGCTGGCGGTGACGCCGTCGACCCGCTCGAGCTGGGTGTTGACCGTGGTCAGCGTGACCCCGGCGTCCGAGAGCAGCGGCTCGGTGCCCTCGTGGGCCTTGCGGATCGCGATCGTGGCCTCGTCCAGCGTGCGGCCGAGCTTGAGCAGCGGGATGGCGAGCAGCACCACCAGGATCACGAACGCCACCGCGGCGACGATCGCCGCGATCTGGCCGACCGACACGGGTCCTCCTCGGGTGCTGGGTGCGGTACAGGTCCCCGGACCGCCGCCCGGCGACACCACCCGGGGGCGGGACACCGGACGACACCTGGCGCAGGTGGCGGCAGGTTACCGTGCGGCCGCGAGGCCGTTCGGGGGCCCGGTTGATCAGGTGCCGTCTCAGCAGGGCGGCAGCCCGAGCCCGCCCCGGTAGGCGGGCGCGAGGTAGACCTCGGGGGGTCGGCTCCGGGGCCGGCGCCGGCGCCGGGTCGCGGAGGCGGCCGTGGCGGGCGCGCCAGGCCTCGACGTCCTCGGCCGGGACGCCGATCGCCGCGAGCACGTCGGTGACGAGGTCGACGTTGGGCAGGCCGGGTCCGCGGGTGGCCGCGGCGATCGTCGACGGCGTCGCCGCAGGTCAGGGCTGTCCGGACGGTGTCCGGGACACCGCCGGACGGGGTGACGCGCGCCTCCTCCGATCACGACGGGAAGGCTACGTCGGGCGGGCCCGGGCGTTCACCCGTCCACGCGCCCAGCGGGTGCTCCGGGAGGCGTACGCGCCGGGCGAGCTGCGGCGCGTCAGCGTCCGGGCCCGCCCCGCACGACCTCGCGCAGGCGGGCGAGGCGCTCGGCGCGGGCGCGCTCGTCGCCCCGGCCGCCGGGGCGGTAGTAGTCGCGGCCGACCAGCTCGTCGGGCGGGTACTGCTGGGTGACGACGCCGGCGCGGTCGCCGTGCGGGTAGACGTAGCCCACCGCGTTGCCCTGGGCCGCGGCGCCCGCGTAGTGCCCGTCGCGCAGGTGCGGCGGCACGGGCCCGGCGGCGCCCGTGCGCACGTCGGCCATGGCCTCGTCGATCGCGGTGATCACGGCGTTGGACTTCGGGGCCGTCGCCAGGTGGATCGTGACCTGCGCGAGGTTGATCCGCGCCTCCGGGAGCCCGATGAGCGCCACGGCCTGGGCGGCGGCGACGGCGGCGGGCAGGGCGGTGGGGTCGGCGAGGCCGATGTCCTCGCTGGCGTGCACCACGAGGCGCCGCGCGATGAACCGCGGGTCCTCCCCCGCGACGATCATGCGGGCGAGGTAGTGCAGGGCGGCGTCGGGGTCGGAGCCGCGGATCGACTTGATGAACGCCGAGATGACGTCGTAGTGCTGGTCGCCGGCGCGGTCGTAGCGCACGGCGACCTCGTCGACCACGCGCTCGACGTCGGCGAGCGTGATCTCGCCGGCATCGCCGACCGCGTCCGCCGCCGCCTCCAGCGCCGTCAGCGAACGCCGCCCGTCGCCCGCGGCGAGGCGGACCAGGTGGGCCCGGGCGTCGGGGTGCAGGGTGACCGTGCCGCCGAGGCCGCGCGGGTCGGCGACGGCCCGGTCGAGCAGGGTGCCGACCGCCTCGTCGTCGAGGGCGTGCAGCCCGAGCACCAGCGAGCGCGACAGCAGCGGCGCCACCACCGAGAAGCTCGGGTTCTCCGTGGTGGCGCCGACGAGCAGCACCACGCGGTCCTCGACGGCGGCGAGCAGCGCGTCCTGCTGGGTGCGCGAGAACCGGTGGATCTCGTCGATGAACAGCACCGTGCGCCGGGGCTCGGCGGCCGCGAGGCGGCGGCGCGCGACCTCGATAACCCCGCGCACCTCCTTGACCCCGGCGTTGAGCGCGCTCAGGGCCTCGAACGCCCGCCCCGTGGCGTGCGAGATCAGCCGCGCCAGCGTCGTCTTGCCCGTGCCCGGCGGCCCGTGGAGCACCACCGACGCGGGCGCCGCGCCCTCGACCAGGCGCCGCAGCGGGGCGCCGGGGGCGAGCAGGTGGTCCTGGCCGACGACCTCGTCCAGGGTCGCCGGCCGCATCCGCACCGCCAGCGGCGTCCCCTCGCCGCTGGTCGGGGCCGGCCGGTCGTCCACGACGCCGCGCGTGACGGGCCGGTGAGGATCCTTCTGGCTGGGATCGGCCGCCCGGGGCGCCTCCGGCACCGCGACCTCGAACAACCCGTCCTCGCCCATGCCCCGCACGGTAGCGAGGTCAGCCGACGCTTCACCCCGCGCTGCCTCCAGGGTCGAGCTCCGCTCCGCTCCGTCTCCCGGCCCGGGGGACGACGTCCACCGGGACGCCCCCGTGGGCGAGCAGCCGCCGTCGCCCGGGGTCCGGGCCGACCAGGAGCAGCGGGCCGTCGCGGTGCAGCGCCGCCACCGACACGCGGACGACGGCGTCGGCGAGCTCGAGGTCCTCGGCGGGCCCCGCGAGCCGGTGCAGCAGCGCCGGACGGGCCGCCCGCGCGCGGGCGACGACCTCGTCGAGCGACGCCGCCGGCGGGAGGGCGCCCGCCGGCCCGGCGACCGTGTAGCCCCCGGCCCAGGGCGCCACCCGCCAGCGCAGCGGGGCGAGCGC
The DNA here is from genome assembly GCA_029266415.1 of Actinomycetospora sp. Classification (GTDB taxonomy): domain Bacteria; phylum Actinomycetota; class Actinomycetes; order Mycobacteriales; family Pseudonocardiaceae; genus Actinomycetospora. Next base: position 6,364 of record JAQSWW010000131.1, read on the forward strand.
GCGGGTCAGGGCGGCGGCGAGCCGCCGGGACGCGCCGGGGTCGGGCGGGCCCACCGTGTCCTCCCACGGCGCGCGCACCCGCCCCGACCCGCAGGCGCCGCACATCAGCGCTGCCGCGGCGAGCGGGCGACGAAGTCCTGGGCGATCGCGTCGAATGTCGCCCACCGCACGCCCTCGTGCTGGTTGATGTGCTCGATGAGCCGCTCCAGGGCGAGCAGCACCTGCGGTCGGCCCGAGACGTCGGGGTGGATCGTCATCGTGAAGGCCGCGTAGTCGCACTCGCGGTACGTCCAGTCGAACTGGTCGCGCCACATCTGCTCGATGTCGCGCGGGTTGACGAAGCCGTGGCTGTTCGGGCTGCCCTGGCTGTTCGGGCTGCCCTTGATGAACATCATCGGCGGCAGGTCGTCGAGGTACCAGTTCGCCGGGATCTCCACGAGGTCGGTCTCCCGGCCGCGCTCGAGGGGCTTCATCCAGGTCTCGGCGGGCCGGTCGTAGTCGATCGGAGTCCAGGAGTCGCCGACGCGCACGTAGTACGGGGTGACGTCGCGGTGCATCAGCGAGTGGTCGTAGCGGATGCCGCGGTCGAGCAGGATCTCGTTGGTGACACGGCTGAACTCCCACCACGGCGCGACGTAGCCGGTGGGACGGCGCCCGCTGCGGCGCTCGATGAGCTCCACGCAGTAGTCGAGGATCGTCTCCTCCTGCTCGCGGGACATGGCCAGCGGGTTCTCGTGGCTGTAGCCGTGGACCCCGATCTCGTGGCCGGCGGCGACGCAGGCGTCGAACTCGCCGGGAAACGTCTCCACCGAGTGCCCGGGCCAGAAGAACGTCTGTGTCAGGTCGTGGCGGCGGAAGAGCTCCATGAGCCGCGGGACGCCGACCTCGCCGGCGAACAGGCCGCGCGAGATGTCGTCGGGCGAGTTCTCGCCGCCGTACGAGCCGAGCCAGCCGGCGACGGCGTCCACGTCGACCCCGAACGCGACGAAGATCTCCTTCTCGGCCATGCGGTCTCCTTCGATCAGGTCAGGTGCTCGTCGAGGAGTGCCCGCGGGTCGGCCGGGTCAGCCGCGAGCGCGAGGCCGAGCAGGATCCGGGCCTGCCACGGGCCCAGGTCGCCGGCGAGCAGCGCGCCGCGGTCGACCAGGGCGCCGCCGCCGGTCGCGTAGCGCGAGGAGACCGGCCCCTCGGGGACCCGGGACGCGACGAGCACGGTCACCCCGGCCTCGACGGCCTCCCCCACCGCGGCGACCACGTCCGGGGCGGCGTTGCCGATGCCCACCGCGGCGAGCACCACACCCCGCGCGCCCGCGGCGACGGCGGCGCGCAGCAGGGCGCCGTCGGCGCCGTGGTGGGCGGTGACGACGTCGACCCGCGGCGGCTCGGCGGCCACGAGGGGCAGGGCGGGGCGGCGCACCGGGTGGGTCACGCGCCGGACCGTCCCGTCGACGACGCGGTGCACGACGGGTCCGTGGAAGGCGCGGGCCGCGAGCGTGTGGCGCTTGGCGACGCCCCGGGCGGCGTACGCCTCGCCGTCGAAGCCCACGAGCACACCGTCGCCGCGGGTGGCGGGGTCGGCGGCGAGGGTCAGCGCGGTCCGGAGGTTGGCGGGCCCGTCGGCCCCGGGCTCGTCGGCGGCGCGCTGGGCGCCGGTCAGCACGACGGGGCGCCGGTCGTCGAGCAGGAGGTCCAGGCCGTAGGCGCTCTCCTCCATCGTGTCGGTGCCGTGGGTGACGACGACGCCGTCGGCGCCCGCCTCGAAGGCCTCGGTCACCGCGGTGCGCAGCCGCCGCAGGTCGTCCCACCCCATCGCGAAGCTCCCGGCGGTCGCGAGGTCGGTGACGGTGACGTCTGCTGTGACGCCCGCGTCGGCCAGCAGCGCACGGCCGTCGCGCACGGCGGCGAGCGGACCGGGGAAGCCGGTGCTCGCGATGGTGCCGCCGGTGGCGACGAGGTGGACGGGCACGGGGCACCTCCGGGCCGGGGACGACGAGGACGACTAGGGTCGTTCCCCATGCACGAGATCCTCACCGTGCTCGAGGCGGACGCCCGCGCGACGCCCGAGCGGATCGCGGCGCTCACGGGCATCGCCGAGGACGAGGTGCGCGCGGCGATCGCGGCCTGGGAGGCCGACGGGGTGATCCGCCGCTACAAGGCGGTGATCGACCGGGACCGCCTCGGCGACGGCCGGGTGACCGCGTTCGTCGACGTCACCGTGGCCCCGGAGCGCGGCCGTGGGTTCGACGACGTGGCCGAGCGGATCGCGCGGTTCCGCGAGGTCCGCGCGGTGCACCTGGTGTCCGGGGCGCAGGACCTGCGGGTCGAGGTGGAGGGCTCCTCGATGAAGGAGGTCGCCGACTTCGTCGCCCAGCGCCTCTCGGGCGTCGAGCGGGTGACCGCGACGAGCACCCACTTCCTGCTGCGCCGCTACAAGGACGACGGGCAGCTGCTCACCGATCCCGAGCCCGACCAGCGTCTGTCGATCACGCCGTGACCCCACCGCGCAAGCCGCTCTCGCAGGTCGTCGAGGCCTGCCCGCCCTCGGGTATCCGGAAGTTCTTCGACCTCGCCCAGACGATGTCCGGCGTCATCTCCCTCGGGGTCGGCGAGCCCGACTTCCCCACCCCGTGGGGCGTGCGCGAGACCGCGATCCACGCCCTGACCCGCGGCGCGACGACGTACACCAGCAACTCGGGGCTGCTGGAGCTGCGCGAGCTGGTGTGCGCCGACCTCGCCGGGCGCTGCGGGGTCACCTACCGGCCGGCCGACGAGTGCCTGGTGACCTCGGGGGTCTCCGAGGGGCTCGACCTCGCCCTGCGCGCGCTGCTCAACCCGGGCGACGAGGTGATCGTCCCCGAGCCCTGCTACGTGGCCTACCAGCCGTGCGTGGCGTTCGCGGGCGGCGTGCCGGTGCCGGTGGCGATGGACCCGGCGGAGGGCTACCGGCTCGACGCCGACCGCATCGCCGCCGCCGTCACCCCGCGCACGAAGGCGGTGCTGTTCGGCTCGCCGTCCAACCCCACCGGCGCGGCGCAGTCGGCCGACGACCTCGCCGCGCTCGCCGCGCTGGCCGAGCGCGAGGACTTCTGGCTGGTCAGCGACGAGATCTACGACCGCCTGACCTACGCGGGCCACCACACGAGCACCGCGGCGGTCGCGGGCGCGTGGGACCGGACGGTGCTGCTGGGCGGGTTCTCCAAGTCGTACGCGATGACCGGCTGGCGCGTCGGCTACGTGTGCGCGCCCGAGTCGCTGGCGGCGCTGATGCACCGCATCCACCAGTACACGATGCTCTGCGCCCCGCACGTCAGCCAGGTGGCCGCGGTGGAGGCGCTGCGCAGCGCGGAGCCCGAGGTCACCGAGATGGTGGCCGACTACGACCGCCGGCGCCGGCTGTTCGTCAAGGGCCTCGACGAGCTCGGCCTGACGTGCCCGGAGCCGGGCGGCGCGTTCTACGCCTTCCCGTCGATCCGGGCCAGCGGGCTGTCGTCGCAGGACTTCGCCGAGCAGCTCCTCAACGAGCAGAAGGTGGCCGTGGTCCCCGGCGACGTGTTCGGCCCGTCGGGCGAGGGCCACGTGCGCTGCTCCTACGCGACCGCACTTCCCCTGCTCGAGCAGGCCCTCGAACGCATCGGCCGCTTCCTCGCCTCCCGTACGTGAGTGGAATCGTGGGCTATAGCCCACAATGCCACTCACACAGGCCGGTCAGTTGAGCTTGCGGGTGCCCTCGGGGAGGCCGCCGCCGGCGTAGGCGTCCTCGGCCAGGGAGGCCAGGGCCGTGAGGGCCACGTTCTGGCTCCACGGGCCGAAGGACACACGGGCGACGCCGAGCTCGCCCAGGCGCTGCGTGCTCGGCATCCCCGGCACGCCGATGACGTTGACCTTCCGCTCGCCCAGCGCGTCGACCAGGGCGCGGATCGTGTCCTCGTCGAGCTTGCCCGGACAGAAGAACGAGGTCGCGCCGGCGTCGAGGTAGGCACGCCCGCGCTCGATCGCGTCGTCGAGGATCTCCTGGGGGTCGCGCCCGCCGCCGCGGATCCAGGCGTCGGTGCGGGCGTTGAGGGCGAACGGCACCCCCGCGGACTCCCCCGCCGCCACCGCGGCCTCGACGGCCGCCACGGCCTCGGACAGCGGCCTGAGCTGGTCCTCGAGGTTGGCGCCGACGACGCCGACGTCGATGGCGCGGGCGATCGTGCCGCCCGGGTCGCCGTAGCCGGCCTCGAGGTCGGCGGTGACGGGCAGCTCCGTCTGGCGGGCGATGAGGCCCACCTCGGCGATCATCTCGTCGCGCGGGATCACCTCGCCGTCGGGGTAGCCGCGCGCGGCGGCGATGCCGTGGCTCGCCGTGGCCAGCGCCCTCGTGCCGGGGGTGTTCGCGACCGTCGTCGCGGTGATCGCGTCCCACACGTTGACCACCACGAGCAGCTCGGGGTCGTCGTGCAGTCGGCGCAGTTCCTGGGCCTTGGTGATGATGCTGTCGGCGGTGCTCACGTCAGGGGCCAACCGCGCGGGGCGCACAACCCTTCCCCGCGAGGTGACGGTGTTCCCTAGGTGCGCGGTCCACTTACCGCACGAGATCGTCGCTGGCAGCCTGAAATCCTCCGGCGGCCCACCACCCGCCACATCGCCGTGCTGCGGCTGGGGGAATCGTGACGACATTCGCCTCGCACCAGGACACCACCGTCCACATCCTGTGGATCAACGCCGGTCTCAGTTGCGACGGCGACTCGGTGTCGCTCACGGCGGCCACGCAGCCGAGCATCGAGGAGATCGCGCTCGGCGCGCTCCCGGGGCTCCCGACGGTCGCCGTGCACTGGCCCCTCATCGATTTCGAGTCCGGCCCCGACAAGGGCGCGGACACGTTCATCGAGAACTACTTCCGGGCCGAGCGGGGCGAGCTCGACCCCTTCGTCCTCGTCATCGAGGGGTCGATCCCGAACGAGGCGATCAAGTCCGAGGGCTACTGGTGCGGTTTCGGGAACAATCCCGCCACCGGGCAGCCGATGACCACCAGCGAATGGATCGACCGGCTCGCCCCCAAGGCGCTGGCGATCCTCGCCGTCGGGACGTGCGCGACCTACGGCGGCATCCACGCCATGGCCGGCAACCCGACCGGGGCGATGGGCGTCGCGGACTACCTGGGTTGGGACTGGACATCGCACGCCGGGCTGCCGATCGTCAACGTCCCGGGCTGTCCGGTCCATCCCGACAACCTGTCCGAGACGATCCTCTACCTGCTCTACCAGGCCGTGGGCTCGGCGCCGATGATCCCGCTCGACGAGGCGGGCCGGCCCACGTGGCTCTTCGGCATGACCGTGCACGAGGGCTGCGACCGCGGCGGCTACTACGAACAGGGCCAGTTCGCGACCGAGTACGGCTCCCCCGAGTGCCTGGTGAAGCTCGGCTGCTGGGGCCCGGTCGTGAAGTGCAACGTGCCCAAGCGGGGCTGGATCAACGGCGTCGGCGGCTGTCCCAACGTCGGCGGCATCTGCATCGGCTGCACGATGCCCGGCTTCCCGGACAAGTTCATGCCGTTCATGGACTCCCCGCCCGGCAGCAAGGTCTCCGGCGCCGCGAGCGGCGCGTACGGGGTGGTCATCCGCAAGCTGCGCGACATCACGGCGAAGACCGTCGACAAGGAACCGAAGTGGCGGCGCACGGGTCGTCAGCTCACGACCGGCTACCAGCCCACCGCGTTCTGAGAGGGGTCGCGCCATGACCGCCACGGCACCGAAGCACAGCACCGGTCAGAAGACCGACCTCGTCGAGATGGCGTGGGACCCGATCACCCGCATCGTCGGCAGCCTCGGCATCTACACCAAGATCGATTTCTCGAACCGGACGGTGGCGGAGTGCCATTCCACCTCGTCCATCTTCCGCGGCTACTCGATCTTCATGAAGGGCAAGGACCCGCGCGACGCGCACTTCATCACCAGTCGCATCTGCGGGATCTGCGGGGACAACCACGCCACGTGCTCGGTCTACAACCAGAACATGGCCTACGGGGTCCGGCCGCCGCACCTCGGTGAATGGATCGTCAACCTCGGCGAGGCCGCCGAGTACATGTTCGACCACAACCTGTACCAGGACAACCTGGTCGGGGTGGACTTCTGCGAGAAGATGATCGCGGAGACCAATCCCGGGGTCCTCGAGCTCGCCAACCGCACCGAGTGCCGGGGAGCGGCCGAGCACGGCTACCGCACCATCGGCGACATCATGCGGGCGCTCAACCCGTTCACCGGCGAGTTCTACCGCGAGACGCTGAAGGTCTCGCGCTACACCCGCGAGATGTTCTGCCTGATGGAGGGCAGGCATGTCCACCCGTCGACGCTGTACCCCGGCGGCGTGGGCACGGTCGCGACCATCCAGTTGTTCACCGACTACATGACGCGGCTCATGTGGTACGTCGAGTTCATGAAGCGGGTCGTGCCGATGCACGACGACCTCTTCGACTTCGTGTACGAGGCACTGCCCGGCTACGAGGAGGTCGGCCGCCGACGGGTGCTGCTCGGGTGCTGGGGCTCGCTCAACGACCCGGAGCACTGCGACTTCGAGTACCGGCACATGACGGACTGGGGCCGGAAGATGTTCGTCACCCCGGGTGTGGTGGTGGACGGGAAGCTCGTCACCACCGACCTGGTGGAGATCAACCTCGGCATCCGGATCCTCCTCGGCAGCTCGTTCTACCGTGGCTGGGAGGACCAGGAGGTCTTCGTCGAGCGGGACCCCCTGGGCAACCCGGTGTCGCAGGACCACCCCTGGAACCAGCACACGATCCCGGCGCCGCAGAAGCGCGACTTCGACGACAAGTACTCGTGGGTGATGTCGCCCCGCTGGTTCGACGGCACGGAGCACCTCGCCCTCGACACCGGCGGTGGCCCGATCGCCCGGCTCTGGGCGACCGCCCTGGCGGGCCTCGTCGACATCGGCTACGTGCGGTCCACCGGGCACAGCGTCGAGCTGAACCTGCCGCAGACGGTGAACCGGGGCGAGCGGACGTTCACCTGGACCCCGCCGGTGGACAAGCAGGGCCGGCCGCTGTCCAACGCGATCGAGCGCGACCGGGCTCGTACCTACTTCCAGGCCTACGCCGCGGCCGCCGCGCTGCACTTCCTGGAGAAGGCGCTCGCCGAGGTGCGCGGCGGGAACACCAAGACCTGGGAGTCGTTCGTCGTCCCCGACGAGTCGGTGAGCTGCGGCTTCACCGAAGCCGTCCGCGGGGTGCTCTCCCACCACATGGTGGTGCGCGACGGCAAGATCGCCAACTACCACCCCTACCCGCCGACGCCGTGGAACGGCAGCGTGCGCGACAAGTACGGCACGCCCGGGCCCTACGAGGACGCGGTGCAGAACACCCCGATCTTCGAGGAGAACGGACCCGAGGACTTCAAGGGCATCGACATCATGCGGGCCGTGCGCAGCTTCGACCCCTGCCTGCCGTGCGGCGTGCACATGTACCTGGGCAACGGCAAGCAGCTGCACCGCGAGACGTCGCCGACCCAGCTCAACCTGCCCTGAACCATGGCACGCCCCGAGGAGGTCGCCGCCACCATCGCCGAGCTGCTCGACGAGCTCGCGGCCGACCCGGCGGCGCACGAGGTCGGCGAGGACCTGGTGCGGGTCCTCATGCAGTTCTACGGCGCCGGCCTCACCCAGCTCGTCGCGATCGTGCGGCTCGCCGCCGGGGACACGCTGGTCCACCGGATGGCCGCCGACCCGCTCGTGGCGGCCCTGCTCGCCCTGCACGACCTGCACCCCGTGGAGCTCCCGGTGCGCGTCGGGCACGCGCTCGACACGGCGCGGCGGCGGCTCGGCGGCCACGGCTCCGGGGTCGGGCTCGACCGGGTGGACACCCACACCGGCACCGTGCACGTGACGCTCGCCGCCGGGTGCGGGTCGTCGTCGGAGACGGTGCGCGACGTCGTGCGCACCGCCGTCGCCGAGCTCGCCCCCGAGGTCGCGGCGGTCGAGTTCGCGGTCGAGGAGCCCGGTACGGCGCTGCTGCAGATCGGGCTGCGGCCCCCGGGCCCGGCCGGCTCCCCGGACGTCGCCGCGGCCGGATCATGACCGCCGGGCCGGCGGTCGCGGGCCTGCGGCGGTTCCTGGCGCCGCGACCGGAGCCGGCGTCACCGCCCGCCGGACGCTGCGACCTGTGCGCCGCCGAGGTCCCGCCCGAGCACCCGCACCTCGTGCACGTCGTGGAGCGCTCGCTGAAGTGCGCGTGCCGCCCGTGCGCGCTGCTCTTCCGGGACCGTCCCGGCGAGGCGTCCGCCGGCGCCTTCTCCGGGTTCCGCACGATCCCCGAGCGCTACCTCCGCGACCCCGACTTCGTGCTCACCGACCAGCAGTGGGACGCCCTCCAGATCCCGGTGGGCATGGCGTTCTTCCTGCGGAGCGGGTCGGCGGAGTCGTCCGTGCTGGCCTGCTACCCGAGCCCGGCCGGGGCCACCGAGAGCGAGCTCGACCTCGCCGCGTGGTCCCACGGCGTCGGCGCCGGCCGGCTCGCCGCGCTGCTCGAGCCCGACGTCGAGGCGTTGCTGGTGCGCCGCGGTGCCGGGGAGGAGGCCGCCGCCGAGACCCGCTGCGTGCTCGTGCCGGTGGACGCCTGCTACCGGCTGGTCGGCCTGGTCCGTCGCCACTGGCGGGGCTTCGACGGTGGCGCCGAGGCGTGGGCGCACATCGACGCGTTCTTCGACGCGATCACCGCCCGCAGCCGGGAGGTGACCCGGTGACGCTCCCGTTCCCCCGCGCCGCGCCGGGGCCCGCGTTCCGGTTCACGGTGACCCACGCCGACCACGACCCGCACGCCCTGGGTCCGATCCTGCGGCTGCACCTGACGGTCACCGAGACCACCGGCACCAGGATCCACGCGCTCGCGCTGCGCACCCAGATCCGCATCGAGCCCGCCCGCCGCCGCTACACCCCCGGCGAGCAGACCCGGCTCGTCGAGCTGTTCGGCGAGCCGGAGCGCTGGGGCCGCACGCTCAACCCGCTGCAGCTGGCGACGATCTCCGTGGTCACCACGTCGTTCACCGGTGACCACGCGCTCGTGCTCGAGGTCCCGTTGACCTTCGACACCGAGGTCGCCGCGACCCGGTACTTCCGCGGCCTCGCCGAGGGCGGCGAGGTCCCGCTGCTCCTGCTCTTCAGCGGCACCGTGTTCTACGACTCCGCCGACGCCGCGACCGGGGTGCAGGTCGGCCTGGTCCCGTGGAGCTCGGAGACCGCGTTCCGGCTCCCGGTCGACGTGTGGTCGCAGATGATGGCCGCGCAGTACGGCGGCACCGCCTGGCTCCGGCTGCCCGAGGACACCCTCGCCCGGCTGTCGGCCTGGCGCGCGGCGCGGGCCCTGCCGACCTGGGAGCAGACCTTCGCCGCGCTGCTCGACGCGGCCGAGGGGACGTCGTCGTGACCGCCGCCGACCCCCTGGACGCGGTCGCCGCGGTCGCCGACGCCGTCCTCTTCGAGGGCTACCTGCTCTACCCCTACCGCGCGTCGGCGCAGAAGAACGCGCTGCGCTGGCAGTTCGGCGTGCTGGTCCCCCCGGCCGCGGCCGAGCGCCTCGCCGAGCCCGCCCGCAGCCGCACCGAGCTGCTGCTCGAACCCCGCCCGGGGGCCACCCTGCGGTTGCGTCTGCGGTTCCTGCAGGTGCAGCGGCGCGCCCTCGTCGACCCGGACGGCGCGCCCCTCGACGAGCTCACCGTCGACGGCACCTCCCACCTCGCCTGGGACGAGGCCCTCCCCCGCCGGGTCGACGCCGCCGTGCGCGTCGACGACCTGCGCGAACGGACCACGAGCGTGCCGATCGCGGTGCCCGCCGCCGAGGCCCGCGAGCCGATCCCCGACTCCGCCGGCACCGTGCACGGCGCCTACGTCCGGACCACCCGCGCGCTCACCGGCCGTGTCCTCGTCTCCGCCGTCCCGGTGCCCGGGCCCCACGGGGCGCTGCGGCTGCGGGTCGACGTCGTCAACGACGCCGCCGTCGGCGCCGACGAACCCCGCGAGGAGGTGCTGCGTTCGTCGCTGATCTCGGCGCACACGGTGCTGGGCCTCGACGTCGGGGCGTTCCTGTCCAGCGCGGACCCGCCGGAGTGGGCCCGCCCGGCCGTCGCCGCGTGCGTCAACGCCCACAGCTGGCCGGTGCTCGCCGGCCCCGAGGGCAGCAGCCGGCTCGTGCTGGCGTCGCCGATCATCCTCGACGACCACCCCCAGCTCGCGCCCGAGAGCCCCACCGACCTGTTCGACGGCACCGAGAACGACGAGATCCTCAGCCTGCGCACCCTCGCCCTCACCGACGACGAGAAGCGCGAGGCGCGCGCCACCGACCCGCGCGCGGCCGGGCTCCTCGACGCGCTCGACGCCATGGGCCCGGCGATGTTCGAGCGGCTCCACGGGACGGTGCGGCCCGGCGGGCGGGCGCCTGACGGGGACGCGGAGCGCAGCGGAGCCGGACCGACCAGCTCCGACGCGATCCCCACCCTCGTCACGCCGGGGACGCCGTGGTGGGACCCGGCCGCCGACGCCTCGGTGGACCCGGACACCGACACCACCCTGGTCGACGGTCGGCCGGTGTCGCGGGGCAGTGCTGTGGTGCTCGTGCCGGGGGCGGGCGGCGACGCCCAGGACACGTTCCTGCGCGGTGTCGCCGCCACCGTGCAGGCCGTGCTGCACGACGTCGACGGTGAGACCCACGTCGCCGTCTCGATCGACGACGACCCGGGCGCGGACCTCCAGGCCGCCCACGGTCGGTACCGCTACTTCCGCCCCGACGAGCTGGCCGTGCCCTGTCGGGAGAGTGCGCCGTGAGGAGCCTGGTCGCCGGGGTGGGCAACGTCCTCCTCTCCGACGACGGCTTCGGCTCCGAGGTGGCGCGGCGCCTGCTCGCCGCCGGTGACCTGCCCGACGGGGTCGACGTCGTCGACGTCGGGATCCGCGGGATGCACCTGGCGTACCAGGTGCTCGACGGCTACGAGGTGCTCGTCGTCGTCGACACCGCCCACGGCGACGGGCCGCCCGGGTCGCTCTACCTGCTCGAGCACGACCTGGCCGCGATGACCGGTGATGCGGCGTTCGACCCGCACGGCATGGAGCCGGACGCGGTGCTCGAGCTGGTCGGCGCCCTGGCCCGCGGCGTCGGCACCCACGGGCTCGACCGGGTGCTCGTCCTCGGGTGCGAGCCGGCGCACCTCGGCGCGGGCATGGGCCTGACCCCCGCCGTGACCGCCGCCGTCGACGAGGCCGTCGCCGCCGTGCACCGCGTCGTGGGCCACTTGACCGAGCAACGACCCTTCACCCCGGTGGGAGACACCCGATGATCAAAATCTTGCTCCTCGCCCTGCTCGGCGGCGCCGGCTGGGTCGCCTGGGACTCGCGCGACGACATCCGCCGCTACCTGCGCATCCGGGCGATGTAGCGGTGCACGAGTTCGGGGTGGCCGCCGCGGTCCTCGAGGCGGTGGAGGCCCGCGCCGCGGGACGTCCGGTGCAGGCCCTGCGCCTGCGCGTCGGCGCCCTCCAGCGGCTCGACCGCGACGTCTTCGACCAGGCGTTCGCGCTGGTCGGCGGCGGCGGGGTGGCCGACGGGGCGCACGTCGACGTCGTCGAGGTCGCCGTCGAGCTCCGGTGCCGCGACTGCGATCACCACACCGTCGCCGACGAGCTCGTCACCGCCTGCGGGAGCTGCGGCGCGCACGACCTCGAGCTGGTCCACGGCGACGACCTCGTCCTCGAATCGATCACCGTCGCGGGCCTCGTGGCCGGCGGGCAGGAGGTGCGCTGATGTGCCTGGGCATTCCCGGCGAGCTCGTGGAGATGGCGGCCGACGAGACCGACCTCGCGCTGGTCTCGGTGGCCGGCGTGCGGCGCCGCGTCAACGTCGGCCTGCTGACCGAGGAGGAGGAGCTGGCCGTGGGGGACTGGGTCCTCATCCACGTGGGCTTCGCGCTGGCCAAGATCGACGAGGCCGAGGCGCAGGCGGCCCTCGAGATGCTGCACGGGTTGGGCCCGGCCTACGACCAGGAGCTCGAGGAGTTCACCACCTCGGCCACCGGCAGGGAGGGACTGTGAAGTTCGTCGACGAGTTCCGCGACGCCGACACGGCGCGGTCGGTGGCCGCCCGGATCGCCGCGCTGTGCGAGCCCGGCCGCCGCTACGCCTTCATGGAGGTCTGCGGCGGGCACACGCACACGATCTACAAGCACGGCCTCGAGGACCACCTGCCCGAGTCGGTGCGGCTCGTGCACGGGCCCGGATGCCCGGTCTGCGTGCTGCCGATGGGGCGGGTGGACGACGCGATCGCGATCGCGCGGGAAGCCGACGTGATCATGACAGCGTTCGGCGACATGATGCGCGTGCCCGGCGGCGACGGGTCGTTCTTCGACGCCAAGGCCGCAGGGGCCGACATCCGGATGGTCTACTCGCCGCTGGACGCCCTGAAGATCGCGCGCAGCCACCCGGACAAGCACGTGGTGTTCATGGCCATCGGCTTCGAGACCACCGCGCCCTCCACGGCGATGACCGTCCTGCGGGCCGCGCGCGAGGGCGTGGAGAACTTCTCGGTCTTCTGCAACCACGTCACGATCATCCCGGCGATCAAGGCCATCCTCGACTCGCCCGACCTGCGCCTGGACGGCTTCCTCGGCCCGGGGCACGTCTCCACCGTGATCGGGTGCCGGCCCTACGAGTTCATCGCGGCCCGCCACGGCAAG
>JAQSWW010000275.1 GCA_029266415.1 Actinomycetospora sp.
CTCGGGAAGTCGCGCCCCGCGAACGGCGGCTTCCCGGTCAGCGCCTCGTGGAGCACGCACCCGAGCGCGTAGACGTCGATGCGCGGGTCGGCGTCGACGTCGTCGGTGAAGCGCTCGGGCGCCATGTAGAGGAACAGCCGTCCCTCGATCTCACCGAAGTCGTGGATGGGGATGACGTGCGGATCGTTGAGCCGCGCGGCGGCGTGGGCCTCGCGGCGGAACCGGTCCTCGAACTCGCGCTCGCCGGTCATCTCCGCCGGCAGCCGCTTGAGGGCCACGGTGCGGGCCTTGCGGGTGTCGACCGCCCGCCACACCTCGCCCATCCCGCCGCGGCCGAGGAGCTCGGACAGCTCGTAGGGCCCGAACCGCTCGGTCACGCCACCCTCCAGCCCAGGTCCACCGGTTCCGCATCGTCGCAGGCGAGCACCGACCACGCCGCGCGGCTCCACCGGAACACCGCGTCCTGCCCCCACGCGGCGCCGAGCGCCCGCGCCGCGTCGTCGTCGAGCCCGACCACCAGCGCGCCCGCCTCGGCGTGCGACCCGTCCTCGGCGCCCGCGACCGTCGCCCAGTGCCGCAGCCCGCGGGCGTCGAGCTCGGCCTCGAGACGGGCCTGGCGGGCGGCGTTCTCCTCCGCGGTGAACCGCTGGGCCCCGGGGTCGGCCGCGGTGACGACGTGGACGGTGTCGTCGAAGGGGAAGACGCCCTCGACCTGGCCGGGTGCCTGCGGACGCAGGACGAGACCGAGCTCGGGCACGCGCAGCACGGCACGCGTGTAGTCGGCGGTCCGTTGCGCCCGGGCGTCGTCCATGGTCCGCGGCATTGTGCCGGTTGCGCGAAACCGCACCCGCCGCGTGACGGAGGTCCCTACCGTCGCTCGGCGTGGCGGACGTCCGGGTGGTGCTGCAGGCGCTGTTCGACGCCGCCCACGGGGTGGACGCGGTGATGGACGAGCTGGCCGCGCACGACGTCGACGATCTGGCGACCGTGCCCGCGACGTTCGGCCACGACGCGCTCGGCGCGGCCACCGTCGACTTCTGCGATCGCTGGGCACCCGGGCTGGCCAACCTCACCGACGACGGCAACGCGCTCGCGAGCGGGCTCCGGGACGCGGCGCGCGCGTACGCCGAGGCCGAGGACCTCGCCGTCGACGGGTTCCGCTGGGGGCGGTGACGCCCGTGGCCGAGCTCGGCGAGACGACGGACGCGGCCGCGCTCGTGCCCGGTGACCCGGCGGGTGTGCGGGCGATCCAGGAGACGATGTCGCGCCTCGGCGCCGCGCTCGTGGGGGCGGGCGACGGGCTGCGGCGCATCGAGACCGGCGAGTGGCAGGGCGAGGCCGCCGACGCGTTCCGCCGGGCGTTCACGCCGGTCCCGCCGCAGTGGACGGGGACGGGCGAGGCGTTCCTGCAGGCCGCCGACGCGCTCGCCGACCACGCCGACGTGCTCGAGTGGGCGCGGGGCGAGGCGGCCCTCGCGGTGCAGGAACGGGGCGCGGCCGACTCGCTCAGCGGCCGGCCTCGACCGGTGGACACACCCGACCCCGGCGAGCCCGGGCAGTCGATGGCGGCGGAGCGCCTGCGCGCCGCGCGGGCCGAGGTCGCCGCGTCCGGTGATCGCGCCGCACCGCTCGTCGGGAGCGCCCGGGACCTCGCCCCGCCCGCGCCCTCGGTGGGCCAGCGGATCGGGGGCTTCCTCGGCGACGCGCTCGGCGGCGCGTGGTCGGAGCTGGCGGCCACCGGCCAGTTCCTCTGGCAGGTCAACCCGACCCGCTTCCTCGTCGAGCCGGCGGCGGCCGTCGAGGGCTGGAAGGACCTCGGCGCCGGCGTCGCCCACGCGGTGACCCACCCGCAGGAGACGATCGAGCAGGCCCTCAACCCCCGCGAGCTGGCCACCAACCCCACCCGTTGGGCGGGTGGGGTGGTCACCGGCGCCGGCCTGTCCGCCCTCGGCGGCGCCGGAACGGCCGGCCGGATCGAGCGCGCGACCCGGGCGGCGGGGGCGCTGCCGCCGGAGTCGCCGGACGAGGGCGACGGGACTCCTCCGCCGCTTGGCCGGTACAACGGCCTGACGGCGGCGGAGCACGCGGCGAACAGGGGGCGGGACATCGGGCGGCCCGGGCAATCCAGGGGCCGCCGCATCTACCCACGGGAGGTCGATACGCCTGAGGAGGTGCGTCGCGTCTTCGACGACCTCTCGGCGGGAGGACAACGAATCGCTGACCCGACGCTCGCCGGCGAGATGGTGTTGCTCGAGGACGGGACGCGCGTGATGTACCGCCCCGTCTCAGGGACGACCCAACAGCCCGTCACCGAGGTGCACACTCCTGACAACCGCGGCTTCAAGGTCCACCTACCGTTGAGGTGATCGATCTGGGCGAATGGACGATGGAGACGGAGATCCTCGACGAGGGTCGTCAGGACTGGGTGAGCTTTGCCGTCGTGTCTCAGATAGTCGGCGCGTACGAGGGCTCCGAACTGGGGCCACGAGCGATGTCGAGGCGAGCGGTCGAGGTGGCCGTTGCGCTGGTCGAGTCCGGCCGCATCGTCGCCGGCGACCTGACGCCGGCGGGCTTCCACCCCTGGCCCGGCGACGCGTACGAGGTGGTCGCGCGCATCCGTCGTGACGCCGAGGACGTCATCGCCCGTCACGGCTACATCCCGCTGGCCGAGGTCTGCTGGTTCGCCACCCCGGAGCTGGTCGCGCGCGCCCGATCGTGAGGGAGGTGGAACCGGGGACGCGGGGACCGTGTGCCGAGGACACCCTTCGTCCTCGCCGCACCCGCCTCCGAGCCCCGTCCATCCACAGCCCCACCCTCCGAGGGAACCGTTCGCCCTCCCGCGCTCTCCAACTCTGTGGAGACACGAGGAGGCAGACATGGTGAAGCCCGCGCGGATGCGTCGGGACCGGGAGCGGACGGTGGCCGGCCGCCGCTACGAGGACGTCGACGAGCTGGTGCGACGGTCGCTGCCCCGGCCGCCGGGGCGCGAGGAGCGCGATGACGGGGCGCTGACCGTCCAGCTGTTGCCGCACTACCTGGCGGCGGGGTCGCTGCCCGCCGTCCGGGTGGGCGACGAGGTCGAGCTGGCGCCCGCGATCTATGCCGACGCCCACCTGCCGGCGGTCTCCGGCCGCGACCGCTGCTCCGTCGACGAGTTCGGCTGCGCCGACGCGCGTGGCACGATCGTCGCCGCGCCGCTGGAGCCCGGCGCCTGCGACTGCGTGGTCGACGTGCTCGACGTCGGCGGCCGGCTCTTCCCGCTCAACTGGGCGGCCACCCTCCCGGCCACCGGGCGGCTGTGGGTCGAGGGCGCGCTGTACTGGGCGCCCGAGCTCGACGCGGGCACGCCGCACGGCGAGGCCGTGACCCTGTGCCGGCGGCGGTTCCGGGTCCGCGCGGTGCGCCGCTACGTCCGCACGGCCCA
>JAQSWW010000003.1 GCA_029266415.1 Actinomycetospora sp.
GCCAAGGAGATGGACATCACCCCGGACAAGGTGCTGGAGATCCAGCAGTACGCCCGGGAGCCCATCAGCCTCGACCAGACCATCGGCGACGAGGGCGACTCGCAGCTCGGCGACTTCATCGAGGACTCCGAGGCCGTGGTGGCCGTCGACGCGGTCTCCTTCACGCTGCTGCAGGACCAGCTGCAGTCGGTGCTCGCCACGCTCTCCGAGCGCGAGGCCGGCGTGGTCCGCCTGCGCTTCGGCCTCACCGACGGCCAGCCGCGCACCCTCGACGAGATCGGCCAGGTCTACGGCGTGACGCGCGAGCGCATCCGCCAGATCGAGTCGAAGACGATGTCGAAGCTGCGCCACCCCTCGCGCTCCCAGGTCCTGCGCGACTACCTGGACTAGACGGTCGGCCAGGACGGCACCGGCGGCGGGGTCATCTCCTCCGCCGGTGACGCCGGGACGACCGGACGGCGGGGGATCGCGCACGAGATGGTCAGGACCGCCAGGCACGAGAACAGCAGCGTGGTGGTCCACGCCCCCTGCGGGGTGGCGAGCTCGCCGAGTGCGCCGCGGTCGCCGAGCAGTGCCACGACGAGGACGAAGACCGGCACGGGCAGGAACGCGGCCGCCCCGCACACCCACCGGGCCCGCCGTGAGGCCCGACCCGACAGCGCGTATCCGCCCGCCATCGCGGGCAGCACCACGACCAGGGCGAACGGGTCGACGGCGAACACCAGCGGCGCGAGGGCGAGCCGGCGCCACCGGGCCGACCCCCCGGTGCGCCGCCGGTGCTCGGCCCACCCGAGCAGGCCGCCGACGACGGCGGCGGGCAGCAGGATCGCGCCGAACGTGCCGATCCAGCTGACGCTCGAGGTCGGCTCGGCGATCTCGGCCATGAACCCCCGCAGGCCCGCGCCCCACGCCAGACCGCAGACCACGCCCGCGACGACCAGCCGCAGCCCCGCACGGTCCGTCTCGCCCGGGCCGCGCAGCGGGACGGCGCACCCGAGGCAGAGCACCGCGAGCAGGGAGAGGTAGAGGACGGCCGTCCACGCACCCCGCGGGGTGCCGAGCGCGAGCTCGCCCCCGATCAGCGACGCCGTGACCAGCCAGCCCGGCACCGCGAGGAGGGCGAGCCCCCCGGCCGCCCACCGGGCCCACCGCGGCCCGGACCCGGCCAGGGCGTACCCGCCCGCCATGCCGATCAGCGGCACCCCGATCGCGCCGCCGCCGAGCCCGTCGACGAACACCGATGGCACGACCCCCGGGGTCGCCAGGACGAACGTCAGGGGGGCGAGCACCAACCAGCGCCGCCGTGGGTGACCACCGGTGCGCCGCAGGTGCTCGGCCCACCCGAGCAGGCCCCCCGTCACCGCGCCGGGCAACAGGATCCCCTCGAACGTCCCGAGCCACTCGACCGTGGACTCCACACCGGCCGTCGTCGCCATGACGACGCGCAGGGCGGCGGCCCACGCCAGTCCGCACACCACCCCGCCGAGGACCAGGGGCACGGCCGTCGTCCGGGCCCGGCGCTCGACGGACGCCGCGGCGTTCACGGCCTGGACGGCGCGAGCGCCGAGGTCGTGCCGAGGTCGTCGGCGTCGAACTCCACGTGTCGCATCCCGGTGTCGGCGGGCACGCCGACGCGGCGGAGTGCCGGGTGCAGGCGCTCGGCGACGAAGCGGTCGTGGTGCACACCCGACTCCCACACCGACACGATCTGGAGGCCGTCCTCCGACTCGCCCGCGAGGTGCATGATCAGTCCCTCGGGTCGGTCGTGGCCGACCGCGTCGGCGAGGACACGGCGGTAGGTGGCGAGCGTCCCGGTCGGGACCTGGGTGACGGCGGCGAACGGCACGACGGCCTCCTGCGGTACGCACGGACACGAGGCCAGCGACGCTATGGGCGGACGCCGGTCCGGTCGTCCGCTGAAGTACTCCACCTGCTACTCAGGTCCGGGCCCCGAGGCGGTGCACCGCCCACACCGCGATCTGGCTGCGGCGGGAGAACCCGAGCTTGGTCAGGATGTGCTGCACGTGGTTCTGCGCGGTGCGTTCGGAGACGACGAGCGCGGCGGCGATCTGCGCGTTGCTCATCCCGCGTGCCACGCAGACGGCCACCTCCCGCTCGCGGGCCGTGAGCTCTCCCGCCGGCGCCGCCCGCAGCTGGTCGTCGAGCTGTGCGAGCCGGGCGGCGCAGCGGGGCATCCCGAGCCCCGCGGCGGCGGTCCGCCCCTCGGACACCACCGCGGTCGCCTCGGCCAGGTCGTCGGGCCGGCCCCGGCGGACGAGCACCTCGGCCAGCTCCGTCTGGGCCTCGACGGCGTAGCCCGCGGCCCCGCAGCGGCGGCACGTGACCACCGCCTCCCGCAGCTCGTCGGCCGCGGCGTCGAGGTCGCCGAGATGGGCCGCCGCCACACCGAGGTGCAGGGTGACCGGCCCTCCGTAGTGCGCGACACCCGCGCCGGATCCGACATGGCGCCCCCGGTACGGCGCCAGCCGCTCCCGGAGGGCGGCCACGTCCGCCGAGGCGCCCTGCCCGATCGCCACGGCGACACCGGCCGCGAGCACCGGCATCCGGAAGAACGGTGGGGGCCGCCACGCGTCCGGCGGACCGAGCGAGCGGTACAGGGCGCCGGCCTCGGGCAGCCGCCCGGCGTCGGTGAGCACGAGCGCCGGTCCCAACGTCAGCGTGATGCGGTAGCCGGAGCCGGCGGCCACGGGGCCTCCGGCCTCCTCCAGGGCGGCTGACGCAGCCACGCCCGCGGCGTGGTGGTCGACGGCGGTGAGCAGGGCGAGCCGCGCACCGACGGCCCCGCCCGTCGCGGTCGCCGGGGCGGTGGCGAACGCCTCGGTGGCCAGCCGCCGCGCCTCGTCGAACCGCCCGTGGGCCTGGGCCAGCATCGCCCGGACCTTGAGCACGTGCCAGCGTGCAGTGGGCCCGCCGTACCTGCCGGCCACCCACGCCAGCCGGTCGAGCTCGGCCGCGGCGTCGAACAGCTCGCCGCGCTCGACGTGGACGTCGATGCGCCACAGGTGTCCCCACAAGCGGGCCTCGTCGCCCGCGTCGGCGAGGGCGAGCAGGCGCTCTGCCGCCGCGGACCGGACCTCGATGCCGTCGGGGCCGCTGCACGCCATCTGACGCGCGCGGAGGGCGGCCACGAGCGCGGGGCCGTCGCCGCAGCCCTCCGCCACGGCGAGCGCCTCCCGGCTCTCCGCCTCGGCCCGGTCGACGTCCTCGAGGTACGCGTCGGCTTCGGTGAGCAGGGCGAGCAGGCGGGCCCGCCGGGCCGGCGCGCCGGTTCCGAGACCGTCCAACGCCTTCGCGGCCAGCTCCCGCACGGTGCGGTCGAGGTGCTGGTCGTTGGTGCAGCCCAGGGCGAGGACCGCGTCGGCGAGCAGGTCGGACCGGCCCCGGTCCCGGGCCGCCGCGGCCGCCTCCTCGGCCGCCGCGACCGCTCCGGCGGGGTCGGCGATGCGGAAGCGGGCCGCCGCGAGGCCGACCAGGAGGCGGTGCCGCGCGTCCGCATCGATGTCGGGGTGCCCGGCGTCGAGCGCCAGCCGGTACAGGCGAGCGCCCTCCTCGAACGCGAGCGCGCGCACCGCCGCGTCGGCGGCACGCTCGATCCACGCCGCCGCGACGCCCCGCTCGCCCGCGACCGCGGCCGCCGCCCAGTGCCGGGCGAGGTCTCCGAGGACGGGGTCGAGCCGGTCGCCGGCGTGGCGCGTGACGGCGTCGGCGGCCGCCCGGTGCAACCGCACCCGTTCCGCGGCGGGCAGGCCGGCCTCGATCGTGTCCCGCACCAGCCCGTGGACGAAGCGGAGCACCCCCGGCGCGTCGGCCGCTTCGAGCAGGCACGCCGTCGTCGCCTCGTCGATCGGGTCCAGGCATTCCATCAACGGACGGCCGACGACGCCGGCCAGCACGGGGAGGTCGACGCGCCCACCGAGGACCGCCGCCGCGCGCAGCACGTGGCGGCACCGGGGGGAGAGCCGCCCCAGGCGCCGGGTGACGGCCTCGCGCACGCCGGAGGGAACACCGATCGGCCGACCCGCGGCGAGCTCGCGAGCCAGCTCGGCGACGAGGAGCGGGTTGCCCCCGCTCAGCTCGTGCACCCGCCCGGCCTGCGTGTCCGGCACGCCGAGGGCGCCCAGTTGGGCGGCGACCGCGTCCGGCGGCAGTCGGCACAGCGTCATCCGCTCCACCGCCGGACCGCTCGGCAGTCCGTCCGCCGCAGCCGTGTCGTCGTGGGTGGCGAGCACCAGCGCCCGGGCTCCCCGCAGGTGCCCGGCCACGTGGCGCAGGAGCAGGAGCGAGTCCGGGTCGGCGCGATCGACGTCGTCGAGGACGACGAGGAGCCCGGCGCGTCGGGCCGCGCCGTGCAGCACGCGGACGACGGCGTCGAACAGCCGGAACCGGTCCTCCCCGTCGCGCGGGGCCGCGGGCGCGCCGGGCCCCAGCGGCACGAGGTCGGCGGCGACGTCGAGCGGCCCGCCAACGTCCGGGAGCTCCCGCAGGACCTGGCGCCAGGGCCCGAACGGTGGACCGGCCTCGGGCTCGGGAGCGGCCGCCCACACGACCGGGACATCCGTCGCGGCGGCCCGTGCCGCGACCTCGGCCGCCAGCCGGGTCCGGCCGACGCCCGGCTCGCCACCGCAGAGCACGAGCCGGGCCTCGCCCGCGAGCGCGGCCGCGAGCAGGTCGGCCAGCACGCCCGTCTCGCGGGCGCGGCCCACCAGCCCGGACGGCATCGCGACCGACCCCCTCCGCGCCGGCGGCGCGAACACCGAGCAGTGTCCTCAGGCCGGACCGCAGGGGGCAAGTGTCAGGCCGGGACGTGCTGGCCCGCTCCGGTCTCGACGAGCACCGCCGTGCCGAGGCCCACCCACAGGACGTGCCAGGCCCCGATGACGGCCACCGCGGCGGCGGCCATCCCGCCGCCGCCCGGATCGCCGACGAGCACGATCACCGGGACGACCATGACGAGGATCCACAGCCCGAGGGCCAGCGGGGCGTACTGGCGCCAGCCGCTCCACCGTCCGGCGCGCAGCACCGCGATCCCGGCCAGCACCATCCCGAGCGCGGTGACCAGCGGGACGACGGTGTACAGGGCCTCGCCGGCCGGCGTCGGCGCGAGGATCTCCGCCGTGACGAAGCCGAGCAACCCGACGGCGGCGACGACGACGCCGGCCCGCCCCGTCGGGCCGGGGGCCGCCCCGACCAGGGCCAGCGCGGCCACGCCGGCGAGGGAGGCGACGTAGATCGGGAGCAGGTAGGGCGACTCGTCCGCGGGCGCGAAGCCCGCGAGCAGGGCGAGCGAGAACACGACGGCGCCTGCGGAGCCGACGATGCAGATCACGGCAGCGGCACGCGCCGTGCGGATGGTGTCCATGGCGTTCCTCGTGGGGGCGCGGCGGATCGGGCGCCGCGGACGCTACGAGGAGTGGGAGCCCGGAGCGTCCGCCGAACTACTCCCGACCTACTCATCGTCCGCCGCGCGTCCGGGCGCGATCATGGGACCGTCCGGCCGATGGTCGTCCCGCGCCGGCGTTCCTAGACTCCGGCGGTGACCTCCGCCGGTGTCAGTCGCTCGCCCCAGGGCGGGCTCGCCGAGGTCCTGGACCTGATCCTGGACAAGGGCCTGGTCATCGACGCCTTCGTCAAGGTGTCGTTGATCGGCATCGAGATCGTGACCATCGACGCGCGCATCGTCGTGGCCAGCGTCGACACCTATCTGCGCTTCGCCGAGGCCACCAACCGCCTCGACCTGCACGAGAAGGGCGGCAAGGGCCTCTCCGAGCTGCCCGGGCACATGACCGAGCAGGTCATGCAGGGCGGCGCCAAGGGCATCACCAAGGGTGTCCTCGACGCGGGGCACGAGATGTGGCGCGAGGTCCGCGAGGAGCGCCGGGAGAAGAAGCAGCGGCGCCGGGGCTGACGGTCGCGCCGGTGGTCGGCCTGCGATGCTGGCGGCGTGCAGCCCGGAGCCGACGACCTGCCCGCCCCCGACCCGGACGAGGTCCACCGGCGCTCGGTGGCGCTGATCCTGGGCATGGACGCGGGCGACCTCGACGCGGTCGGCGCGATGCTCGGTGAGCTGGCCGGGCCGGAGGAGTTCGCCGCCCAGGTCGTCAGCCTGGCGAGCCTCGCGCGCCTGCTGCTCGACCAGCGCGAGGACACCGCTCCCGGCGCGGACGAGGCGCGGGCCGCGGTGCTGCACGAGCTCGCCGGGGTCCTCACGGCCGCCGAGGGCGGCTGATCCGGGCGCGGGACGCGTCGGGCAGGATCGGGGGGTGAGTGCCGCGAGGGACGTGCCGCCGCAGGAGCCCACCGAGCCGACCACCGCCGAGGACGCCGCGCTGGCTCGCGAGCTGGCCGACGAGACCGGGGCGCTGCTGCTCGAGCTCCGCGACGCCACCGTCCCCGGTCGCGACCGGGAGTACCGCGGCGACGCCGACGCGCACGACTTCCTCGTCCGCGCGCTCCACCGCCACCGGCCCACCGACGTCGTGCTGTCCGAGGAGGGCCTCCAGGACCCGGCGCCGCGGCGGGGGGCGCACCGGCTCTGGATCATCGACCCCCTCGACGGCTCCAGCGGTTACGGGCGCGGCGGCGACGAGTGGGGCGTGCACGTCGCCCTCGTCGTCGACGGAGCGCTCGTCGCCGGGGCCGTGGCGCTACCGGCCCGCGGCGAGCTGGCCGACTCGGCGACGGTCACCCCGCTGCCTGACACCCCCGTCGACCCCGAGCGCGGGCTGACCGTGACGGTCAGCCGCTCGCGGCCGCCCGCGGAGCTGCGCCGGCTCGCCGCCGCGTTCCCGGTGCGGACGCGCGCGATGTCCGCCGCCGGCGTGAAGACCCTGGCGGTGGTCGACGGCACGGTCGACGCCTACCTGCACTCGGGCGGCCAGTACGAGTGGGACAACGCCGCCCCCGCGGCCGTCGCCGTCGGCGCGGGCCTGCGCGTGACGCGCCTCGACGGGCGCCCGCTGCCCTTCGGCGCGGACGACCCCTACTCCCCCGACCTGCTCATCGCCCGGCCCGCGGTGCACCGGGCGATCCTCGACGTGCTGGTGCCCTCGTAGGTCAGTACTTCCAGCGCCAGGCGGCGAGCACGTCCTCGGTCTCGCGTTCGGCGGCCCAGGCGGCGTCGGCCCGGCGCACGGCGAGGAAGGCGCCCAGGCGCTCGGTGCCCAGGGCCGCCGTGATGCGCTCGTCGGCGAGCAGCGCGGCCTCCTGCTCGGCCGGCGTGGTCGGCAGGGGCGCGACGCCCGCGGCCACGCGTTGCTCCTCGGTCCAGGTGCCCGGATCCTCGGCGTGGGGCGCGGGCGGCACCAGCCCGTCCTCGACGCCCGCGACGCCGGCGGTGAGCAGGGCGGTGAGCGCGAGGTAGGGGTTGGCGGAGGCGTCGGACACCTTGAGCTCGACGTTGGCGTGGTCCGTGCCCAACAGCTCCGAGCCGGCGACGTAGCGCACCGGGGCCTCGCGGTTCTCGATGCCCCAGAACCCGTACGCGCCGGCGAAGAACCCGGGCCGCAAGCGGGCGAGCGAGCCCAGCGACGGGGCGGTGACCGCGGCGAGGGCCGGCAGGTCGCGCAGCAGGCCCGCGACGTACGCGGCGCCCGCCGGGTCGTCGGGGCCGTCCACGCCGCCGGCGAGCAGGTTGCGGCCGTCGCGCCACAGCGAGGTGTGCGCGTGCCAGCCGTTCCCCGCGAGCTGCAGCGACGGCAGCGGTGCGAAGCTCACCCGGAGCCCGTGCCGCGCGGCGGTCGCGAGCACGGTCTGGCGGGCCAGCAGCTGCTCGTCCGCGGCCCGCACGGGGTCGGAGGCGCCGAGGGAGAGCTCCACCTGGGCCGGCCCGTACTCGGCGTGCAGCTGGCCGATCCGCAGCCCGTTGGCCTCGGCGTCGCGCAGGAGGTCGGCGACGAAGCCGTCGATCTCGAGCAGGGCGTGCGGGCTGTAGGCGGGGCCCCGGTAGGCGGGCGCGATCGAGCCGTCGGGGGTCGGCGCGCAGACGGCGAACTCCATCTCGTAGCCCACCAACGCCGTGTAGCCGCGGTCGGCCAGCGACGCGACGGTGTCGGCCAGCAGCGAGCGCTGGTCCCACGGCCAGGGCGACCCGTCCACGGTGACCTGTGTGCCCGGCGCCCAGGCGAGGCCCGGCTGGCCGGCCAGCGGCGTGAGCCGGTCGAGGTCGGGCACGAGGCGCACGTCGCCCGACGGCGTCTCCCGCCCCGGCGCCCCGTACTGGATGCCGTCGTTGGTGTCGAAGACGGCGAACACGGTGCTGACACCGATCCCGGTCTCGGCCACCTGCGGCAGCGTCGCGACCGGGACCGTGCGCGAGCGCGGGATGCCGTTGTTGTCCGCCCACGCCACGGTCACGCCGGCGACGCCCGCACCCCGCAGCTGCTCGACGAGCTCGGCCGCCCGCTCCCCGGTGTCGCCCACTGCGCTCTCCCGTCCACCGCCGTGCTCCGTGCGCCACAGGCTAGTGCGGGCCCCCGACGCCGCCGCCGCGTCCGTCGGACGCGGGCGGGGGCGCCGACCACTCGTCGCTCGAGATCGACTCCCGATCGGGTGGTCGCCCCCCGTACCCAGAAACGAGCGGTCGTCCACCACCGATGAGCGGTTCGTGACGGACGACAAAGCGGCGCGTGAACACGAGCGGTCGCGGGCGCGTTCTGCCATGGTGGAGAGGCGACGGTCGCACGACCGGAGCTCGCGGGCCCGGACTTCACGTCCGAGGCCTCGACGGAGGGAGATGACGATGCCCGGCACCCTGACCCGGCCAGAACTCACCGCCTCGGACCGTTGCGACCGCTGCGGTGCAGCGGCCAAGGTCCGTGCCGTACTGCCCTCCGGTGGAGAACTCCTCTTCTGCGGGCACCACGCCCGGGCCCACGAGGCCAAGTTGAAGGAGCTGTCGGTGGACGTGCAGGCCGGTGAGAGCGCGTGACGGCCGACTGACCAGCGGCAACACAGCAAGACCCCACATCCGTAGATCGAGACCCCAGCGGGCGAGGACCACGACGGTCCTCGCCCGTCGGTGTTCCCGGAGGCGGTCACCCGGGCGCCAGCAGCGATCACCGGGTTGCCGGCGGCCGCGCACCGGCCTCCGGCGATGATCGTCGGGAGATCGTCGCGGGGCCGCCCGGCCGGTCCGTCGGGCGGCGCGCGGAGCCCGGCGCGACGGCGGCGCCCCGCGGCGACCGTCACCCGCGTCGGTGACGCTGCGGTGAACCGTGTGTCGTCGACGTGTCGGACCGCGACGACCGCGACAGCCCCGGTCACCACCGTGTGTGATGTGCACCACACGTCAGCGATCGGCCACGCTGTGTGGACCGGTCATCGCCAGGAGCGCAGCGTCGCGATGCGCTCCTCGATCTGCTCGAGGCTCGCCATCGGCGTCGCCGGACCCCCGCAGTGCTTGCGCAGGTCGCCGTGGATCGCGCCGTGCGGCTTGCCGGTGCGGTGGTGGTGGGCGGCGACGAGGGCGTTGAGCTCGCGGCGCAGGTCCTTGAGCCGCTCGGCCACCCCGACGTCGCGCCGGAACTCGCGCGTGGGCGCCGGATGCCCCTCGGGGACGGCCGTCGTCGTCGCGGCCGGCGCCTCCTGGCGGGCGGCGGCCCCGTCGAGCTGCTCGCTCTGGCGGCGGCGCAGCAGCGCGCGGACCTGGTCGGGCTCGAGGAGACCGGGCAGGCCCAGGTAGTCCTGCTCCTCGGCCGAGCCCGCCCCGGCCGCCGTGCCGAACGAGGAGCCGTCGTAGATCAGCTGGTCGAGCTCGGCCTCCGCGGAGAGCGCCTCGAACGCCTTCTCCTGCTCGCCCGGCTCGTCCTCGGTGCGGTTGGCGCGCTCGAGGAGGTCGTCCTCCCAGCCCTCCTTCGGCCGGTGCGGCTCGCCGAGGACGTGGTCGCGCTGCACCTCGAGCTCGCTGGCGAGCGTGAGCAGCGACGGCACGCTGGGCAGGAACACGCTCGCGGTCTCGCCGGGACGTCGCGAGCGGACGAAGCGCCCGACGGCCTGGGCGAAGAACAACGGGGTCGAGGCGCTCGTGGCGTAGACGCCGACGGCCAGGCGCGGCACGTCGACGCCCTCCGAGACCATGCGGACCGCGACGAGCCAGCGGTCGCCGGTGCGGGAGAACTCCGCGATGCGCCCGGACGCCTTCGGGTCGTCGGAGAGCACGACCACCGGCTCCTCGCCGGCGATGCGCCGCAGCAGGGCGGCGTAGGCCTTGGCCGTGGTGTGGTCGGTGGCGATGACGAGCCCGCCCGCGTCGGGCACACCGCCCGCGCGCAGCTGCGTGAGGCGGGTGTCCGCGGCCTGCAGCACCGCGGGCATCCACTCGCCCTTGGGGTCGAGCGCGGTCTTCCAGGCGCGGGCGTTGTGCTCGGCGGTCAGGGGCTCGCCGAGGCGGGCGGTCATCTCCTCGCCCGCGCTGGTGCGCCAGCTCGCCTGGCCCGAGTACGCGAGGAACACCACGGGGCGCACGACCCCGTCGGCCAGCGCGTCGGCGTAGCCGTAGGAGTGGTCGGCGCGCGAGCGCAGCACGCCCGCGGAGTCGGGCTCGTAGGTGATGAACGGGATCGGGCTGTCGTCCGAGCGGAACGGGGTGCCCGTGAGGGCGAGCCGCCGGGTGGCGCCGGCGAAGGCCTCGCGCGTCGCCTCGCCCCACGACTTGGCGTCGCCGGCGTGGTGGATCTCGTCGAAGACCACGAGGGTGCGCCGGCCCTCGGTGCGGTTCATGTGCAGCACCGGGTGGGCCGCGACCTGCGCGTACGTGACCGCCACGCCGCGGAAGTCGGTGGACGTCCGGCCGACCGCGTTGGAGAACTCGGGGTCCAGCGCGATGCCGGCGGCCCGCGCGGCCTCGGCCCACTGGTGCTTGAGGTGCTCGGTGGGGCAGACGATCGTCACCGTGTCGACGGTGCGGTCACCCAGCAGCTCGGCCGCGACCCGCAGCGCGAACGTCGTCTTGCCCGCGCCCGGCGTGGCGACCGCCAGGAAGTCGCGGGGACGTTCGGCGAGGTAGCGGGTGAGGGCGCGCCGCTGCCACTGCCGCAGCGGCCGCGTCCCCGGTGTCTCCGTGCTGGTGCCCGCGCGGGTCGGGCCGTCGGTCGCTCGGGTGGTCAAGGGCCCTCCGGGGCGGGACGTGAACTCGGGGGTAGACCAGCAGGCGGCTGCTACTCCCCGTCGTCACCGCCACGGGGGATCTTGTTGAAGATCTCCTTGCACTTCGGGCACACCGGGGAGCCCGGCTTGGGCGAGCGGGTGACCGGGAAGGTCTCGCCGCACAGCGCCACCACCATCGAGCCGGTGACGGCCGATTCGGCCATCTTGTTCTTCCGGACGTAGTGGAACATCTTCGGGTCGTCGTCGCCCGTGCGGTCGGTCCCCTGCGGGCGGGTGTCGGGGAGCACGGTCGTCTGGCTCATGGCTCCCATGATGCCCCACGGCCCCGACGGTGGCCCCACACCGGGCACCGGCGCGAGTTCCGCGAAACGGCACCCACGCCCTCGGGGCTGCTGTCACGGTGTCCCCGACCCGAGCCCCGTCGAGAGGAGCGCGCCGTGACGTACCCGGCCCGCGCCGTGCGCCCCGCGCCGTGGCGGGCGCTCGTGCCCGAGCAGGTGGGCGAGGTCACGACGACGCTGGCGCCGGTCCGCGCGGGCCGAGGGGTGCGGGCCCGGCCCGTCCCTCCCGAGGAGCTGCCCGACGGCCCGGCGCCGTGGTCGGAGGCCGTGCTGGCGTTCGTCGCCGAGCACCGCCCGCGCCTGCTGCGCCTCGGCCTGCACCTCGTCGTGGCCGCGCTGCCGCTGCTCGCGATCTCGGCGCACGTGTTCGGGATCGCCCCGATGCACCTCACCGCCGGCGTGGTCGTGGTCCCGCTGACGCTGGTCGTGCTGCTCCTGGGTCTGTTCGTGCCGGTGCCCGAGGACCGGCTGGTGCTCGCCGGCGTGGTGTGGGGCGTCCTCGCGACGCTGGTCTACGATGCCGTGCGCCTCGACACCGTCTACCTCCTCGGCCTGTGGGGCGACTTCATCCCCACGGTCGGCACCTGGATCGTCGACGTCGACGCGGGCTCCTCGGTGGTCGGCGCGATCGTGGGCTACGGCTGGCGCTACGTCGGCGACGGCGGCGGCATCGGGGTCGCCTTCTTCGTGCTGGTCGCGGCCACCGGCCTGCGCCGGTGGGGGCAGCGGGCGACGGTCACGGCCGCCGTGGTGTTCGCCGTCTTCCCGGTGTGGACCGGGCTCGTCGCCACCGTCGCCATCGCGCCGCGCGGCGAGCAGCAGATGTTCCCCCTCACGGTCACCACGGTGAGCCTCTCGCTGCTCGGCCACCTCGTGTTCGGCCTGGTGCTGGGGCTGGGGTGCGCCCGCTGCGGCCGCCTCGAGGAGTACTGGCCGTGGACGCCGCTGCTCGACCTGCGGCGCGAGGGGCGCGCGGCCGACGTGTCGGTGGCCGCCCCGGCCGCGCGCCCGGCGGTCGACGACGCCTGGGGGCCGCCAGCGCTCGTCACCGCGGGCTGCGACGTCACGGAGATCACCGAGATCGGTGTCGAGCGACCGGTCCGCGCGCGTCCGGCGTCCCGGCGCGGAGCGTTCGATCCCGCGTCCGGGCCGCTCCGGGTCGTCGACGCCCGCTCGGGCCCGCTACCCGTCAGCGGCACCCCCTCCGGTCCCCTGCCGGTCTCCGGCCCCCGGTCGGGCCCGCTCCCCGTGCGCGACCCGCGCTCGGAACCCGTGCCCCAGGGCGTGGCCGCGCGGGCGCCGGGCACCGCGACGCGCGGCGCCGTCCCACGGGTCTCCGGGCCCGTGTCGGGGCCCGTGCCCGTCGCGGGACCCGTCCCGGGTCCGGTGTCCGTGCCGGTCGCCGCACCCCTGTCCGTACCGGTGTCCGGGGCGTGGGCGCGGCGCGTCCCGCCCGGCGCCGCCGACCCGTGGCTCGGTCCGGGACGCCGCCGGCCCACGAGTTGCACCAAAGCGCACCCGGGCGGACCGGCGCGGAGCTAGCGTCCGCGCTGCGGGTGGTGGTCTCGGGACGGAGGGCGATGGACGGGTGGGATCGGGGGCGTTCCCCCTGGTCAGAGCGTCGTTCGACGACGCGCACGCCGGCGTCGGCGACCACGGAGAGCCCGTGGGCGGCGCTGGACCGGCGTCGCCACCCCGGTCCCCGTCGGTTCCCGCTCCTCGTCCTCGCGGTCGTCGCCGCGGCGGTCCTGCTGGTCGGGGTGGCCGTGGGCGGCGGCACCCCGCTGATCTCCCACGGCGGGCTGGTGTCCGTCGCCGACGACGACTCCGACGACTCCGACGACTCCGACGACTCCGGATCCGACGGGCCGGACGACCCCGTCGACTCCGGGAGCGGACAGGGCGACGATCAGCAGCAGGACGACCAGCAGGACGGCGGGGAGGACGAGTTCCCCGGCCGTGACGAGATCGGGCGGGCGGGCGCCGACGAGTACGTGGACATCACGGACGTCGACCGGATCAGCAGCCGGGGCGAGGGCGGTGACTTCTCCGGGGGCAGCTACAGCGTCCGGTGCGCCCTGAGCGACCACAAGAACTCCGACAACCCGATCATCGCGCCGGGCGTGCGCAACGGCGCCCAGCACACCCACGACTACGCCGGCAACGAGAGCACCAACTTCGCCTCGGAGGAGGAGACGCTCGAGGAGTCGTCCACCACCTGCACGAACGGCGACCGCTCCCCCATCTTCTGGCCGGTCCTGCGCGACCTGCGCGGGGTCGGCCCCGACGTGGGCGTGGACGGCGGCAGCCTCGACGGCAACGTCGGCTCCTTCATCGCGCCCGACACCATCGACATCACCTTCCACGGGCACGGGAGCCGGCGCACGCAGGCGATGCCGCTGAACATGGTGCTGGTGACGGGGTCGGCCAAGGCCGGCACCGACGACGGCGAGGGCGCCAACGCGAAGTACAGCTGCTCCGGCTCGGGCCGCCTCACCGACCTCTACCCGATCTGCCCCGAGGGCTCGTCGCTGATGCGGGTGTTCGACTTCCCGAGCTGCTGGAACGGGGAGGACCTCGACTCCGAGGACCACACCACCCACATCGTCTACCCCGACGAGGAGGGCGAGTGCGCGGACGACCTCGTCCCGGTCCCCGCCCTGCGCATCACCGTCGGCTACGAGGACCCGCCGCCGGGCCGCCTGTTCGCCATCGACAGCTTCCCTGAGCAGCAGCACGACCCGATCACCGACCACACGCTGCTCGAGTACCTGTCGTCGGAGCGGCGGGCGCAGGAGGGCGCCGAGTGCATCAACGCCGCGCGCCGCTGCGTGCAGGGCGCGGACGACGACGCGGCCGCGGCGGGGTCGACCGACGACGCCGACCGGGTCCCCCGCTCCCAGAGCTTCGCCCACGTGATGGCCACGCACGGCAAGCACAGGGACGAGCACGCGGCGCACGGCGCCGGCCGCGCGGCACCGCACGACACCACGTCCGCGGGCCCGATGTCCTGCGCCGGCACGCCGCCGGCACGGCTCACCGCCCCGGGCTGGGCGCCGCCGCCGGCGCGGCGCGAGCACCCGCCGACCGGTCCCGCCTGCTGCTGCTGACCGGACCGGGTCGTCAGCCGTCGGTGCCGGTGCGGGGCGGGTCGGCGTCGACGGTCCGCGGCGGCTCGTGGTCCGGCGAGTCCTGCTGCGACTGGCGCGGCCGCTCGGTGGGGCCGGTGTACGGGCTGCGGCCCTCGAGGACCTCGGCGGCCTCGATGATCCGGGCCTCGGGCACGGCGCCGAGCTCGGTGCGGCCCCCGCGATAGCGGTTCTTCTTCTCGGCCTTCTTCGCCGGGCGGTCGTTGGCGATGAGCACCGCGACCCAGGGCAGCGGCACCGACAGCACGATGAACGCGACCGCGACCCAGGGCCACTGGAAGCCGATGCCGAAGACACCGGCGAGCAGCAGGCACGGGATGCGGCACGCCATGATCAGCGAGTAGCGCTTCTTCCGGGCCGCGAACTCCTCGTCGTACGAGACCTGGGCCTCGGTGATCAGGATGGGCCCGTCGTCGTCGTGACGTCGGTTCACGCTCGTCGCCTCCTCGGCACCCGCCGTTCCCCGCGGGTGCCCTCGGCCTCCAGACTCAACCCTGCACGCCGTCGGCGCCACCGGAGAGATCAGGAGCTCGCGGCCTGCTTGGCCGCCTTCTTCTGGGCCTGCTTGAACTCGCGCACCTCGCCGAGGGTCACCGGGTCGACGACGTCGGCGATCGAGCGCCGCGAGCCGTCCTCGCCGTAGGCGCCCGCCGCCTCGCGCCAGCCCTCGGGGCGCACGCCGCACTGCTTGCCCAGCAGCGCCGTGAAGATCTGCGCCTTCTGCTTGCCGAAGCCGGGCAGCGACTGCAGGTTCGCCAGCACCTCGCGCCCGCTCGCCGCGTCGACCCACAGGCGCTCGGCCTCGCCGCCCCAGTCCGCGACGATCAGCCGGCACATCGCCTGCACCCGCTCCGCCATCGAGCGCGGGTAGCGGTGCAGGGCGGGCGGCCCGGTGAACGCCGCCACGAGCGCCTCGGTGTCGTACTCCGCGAGCTTCGCGGCCGTCAGCGGACCGACGCGCTCGGCGAGCAGCGCCGGCGAGGCGAACGCCCGCTCCATCGGGAACTGCTGGTCGAGCAGCATGCCGATGAGCAGCGCCAGCGGGTTGGCGCTCAGGACCGCGTCGGCGTCGGCGTCCTGCGCCAGGGTCAGGTCGGGCACCCGGTCAGCCTGGCAGATCCCGCGTGAGCACGGCGAACCTGAAGTCGTCGCCGCGGGGCTCGCCGACGCCCTCCTCGCCGTAGGGGAACGGCCGGGTCTCGCCGGTGCGGGTGTAGCCGCGGCGCTCGTACCAGGCGATGAGCTCGGGGCGCCGGTCGATGACGCACATCTCCATGACCTTCGCGCCCCGGTCGCGGGCGTGGTCCTCCGCGGCGCGCAGCAGCGCGGTCCCCACGCCGCCCTGCTGTACCCCGGGTCGCACGGCGAACAGGCCGAACGAGGCGGTGTCGCCGCCGTCGGGGAGCGTCACGGCCGCGCAGCCGAGCAGGTCGCCCGCGACGAGGATCGTGATCGACGGGTCGGCGACGTCCGCGGCGAGCAGGGCCCGGGTGGTGCGCGGGCCGTCGATGAGGTCGGCCTCGGAGGTCCAGCCCTCCCGGCCGGACGGGCCGCGGTAGGCGGAGTGGACGAGGGCGAGCAGGGAGTCCACGTCGGCGGCTTCGGCGACGCGGATCGTCAGCGGAGCGGTCATCGGTCCCGAGTCTGCCCGGTCACGCCGGGACACGCGGGACGACGGGCACGCCGCGGGCCCACAGACCGATGCCGCGGCGGCGGATCGCGGCCGCGACGTGCACGGTGACCGCCGGGTGCCGCAGCAGCGCGCGCAGGACGTGGCGCGGGGTGGCCGGCCTGCGCCGCCCGCGGAGGGTCGCGACGAACGCCGTCGCGACCTCGCGCCGCAGCACCACGGTGGCCGCGAGGGTCTCGTCCGGCTCCGGCACGCGCATCCGGTACTCGCCGTCGACCGCGAAGAAGGGCGAGACGTAGAACGCCTTGTCGACGCGCGCCCGGTCCTCGTCGTCGACCTCGAGCAGGTAGTGGTGCCGCCCGCCGTAGGTGTTGTGGACCTCGGCGACGACCGCGACGAGCGCCCCGGCGCCGTCCCGGCACCAGTAGAGCGTGAGCGGGTTGAACACGTGACCGAGCACGCGGGCGTGGGCGAGCATCAGCACCCGGGCCGGGCGCGCCACTCCGCGGGTCGCGAGGAACGCGTCGAGGTTCTCGCGCAGCGAGAGCGCGGGGTCCCCGAGGTGGTCGACGGCGCGTCGTCGCGGACGAGGACCTCGTCGCCCGCGCGCATTACGGCCCGCACCGGCGTCGACACCTCGACCGCGGTCAGGCCCTTGGCCGCGCGCTCGACGTAGGTGCGCGAGCCGCCGACCACGGTCCGCCACCGGTGCGACCCGCCCACCGCGAGCAGCCCGTGGTTGGCCAGGAACGTGAACAGGTAGCGCGCCGGGTAGCGCCGCGACAGCTCCGGACCCGACGACCAGACGGCCGAGACCACGGGCACGGCGAAGGTGTCGACGAAGAACCGGGAGTAGCCGCCGGTGTCGAGGAAGGCGCCGAAGGTGACGTCGTCCCCCAGCTCCGAGGTCCCGTCGACCACGGCGCGCGCCTCGCGATGGAAGCGCAGCACCTCGCCCAGGTAGCGCAGGTAGCGCAGGTAGCGCGGGTTCGCGACGTTGCGCGGCTGGGCGAACACGCCCCGCAGCCCGCGGGCGCCGGCGGGCTCCAGCCCGGAGGCCTCGTCGCGGACGTTCATGCTCATCTCGGAGTCCTGCGTCGCGACGCCGAGCTCCGCGAACAGCCGCAGCAGGTGGGGGTAGGTCACGTCGTTGTGGACGATGAAGCCGGAGTCGACCGCG
Organism: Actinomycetospora sp.; assembly: GCA_029266415.1. Taxonomy (GTDB): domain Bacteria; phylum Actinomycetota; class Actinomycetes; order Mycobacteriales; family Pseudonocardiaceae; genus Actinomycetospora. The sequence continues at coordinate 17,425 of JAQSWW010000003.1, forward strand.
ACGGCGTCGAGCTCGTGGGTGTGGGCGTGCCCGCCGAGGCGGTCGTCGGCCTCGAACAGCGTCACGTCGTAGCGGCGCTGCAGCAGGTACGCCGCCGTCAGCCCCGAGACCCCCGCACCGACGACCGCGACCCGCTCCCGCACGTCCTGCTCCTTCGTCGGTCCAGCTCCGCTGCGCTCCCGTGTCCGGCACCAGGACCGCTACGGGTCCTCCAGGGGACCGCCAGTCCGTCAGGGTCCCCAGCCGCCATGGCCTTCGCGACGGACTCCGGGAACGGTTCGAGACCGAGGGCCCCGAGGGCGAAGCGGGTGACCAGGTCGTGCCACGCGGGGGCCCGGCGCAGCATGGCGTGGCCGTCGCCGAGCACCTCGAAGCGCGCGACGCGGTCGGAGATCGTCGCCACCTGCCCCGCGAACCACCGCGACGCCTGCGGGCTGGTCATCCGCTCGCGGTCGCCGTGCGCGATGAGCACGGTCTGGTCGGCGAGGTGGGCCCACGGCTCGCCCCGCTCGAGCCACGGGGCCAGCCCGGCCACGCCCACGACGCCCTCGTCACCGCCGACGCGCAGGGCGGCCCGTCCGCCCATCGAGTGCCCGACCAGCACGACGGGGACGTCCCCGTGGCGCCGGCGCAGGTCCGCCAGGGCCCAGCGCGCGTCCTGCACCGGGTCGAGGTCGGGCGCGTTCCAGCCGCGGTAGCGGTAGCGCAGCAGGGCGGTGTCGACCCCGCGGCGCGCGCCCGCGGCGGCGACCGCCCGCGCGAATGGCACCATGCGCAGGTACGGCAGGCGCAGGCCGTCCGCGGCCTCGTACCCCTCGGGGCGCCCGCCGTGCAGCACGACGACAGCGCCACGGACGGGATTCAGCACAGCACGCCGAGAGGGGACAGCGGGACGGACGCGGTCGAGTCGCGGCAGGGTCACGCCGCCATCCTGCGGCCGCCGGCCCTCCTCAGCGCGCGAGAGCCGGGACGCCGTCGCGACCAACGAGGGAGAGGATCAGCTCGGCGGCGCCGGCGTCGACCGGCTCCCCGTGGCCGTGGGCCCAGTCGACGTCGGTCGCGCGCAGCGCGCGACCCGCGGTGTCGACCCCGAGGACGGTGCGGCCGTCGGCGGTGGCGACGAGCTGGTCGAGCACCGTGCGCGCCGCCGCGTCCCCGCCCACCCGGCCGAGCCCCAGCGGCACCGTCACGTCCAGCCCGTGGATCACCACGTGGGACAGCGAGCCGGCCATGCCGCCACCCGGCTGCGCGAAGGTGGCCATGGTGTCGCTGCGCAGGTCGGCGAGCAGGACGGCCGGGGGCAGCGCCGCGTCCGCGTCCGCGAGGCGGTCGGAGGTCCGCGTGACGTCGTACCCGTCGGCCGCCAGCTCGGCGCCGAAGCGGTCGGCCGGGTACCGCGCGGCCATCGTGAGGTGGGCGACGACGTGGGCGACCGTCCAGCCGGCGCACAGCGAGTCGGCCCTCCACCGGTCCGGTTCGAGCGGGGCCAGCGCGTCCGCCAGCGCCGCGATCTCCTCCGCCACCAGGGCCTCGAGCGTGCTCATCGCGTGTCCCCGTCCCGCCGCATCTGGGTGAGCCGAACCTGGTTCCCCGACGGGTCGCGGAACCCGGCATCGAGGCCGTAGGGCCGCGGCTCGGGGTGCTCGGTGAACTCGACGCCCCGGGCGCGCAGCTGCGCGTGGTCGCGCCACACGTCGTCGGTGGCCAGGAAGATCGCCCCGCCGAGGCCCTGGGACGTGACGGCGCGGATGAGCTCCGTCTGCTCGCGGGTCACCACGGGCGGCTCCGGGATCGCCATCAGGACGAGCTCCGGCCCGAACCCGCCCGGCGGCCCCACGGTGAGCCAGCGGAAGCCCCCGAGCTCGGGGAAGGTCGTGTCCGCGCGCAGCTCGAACCCGACCGTGCCGGTCCAGAAGTCGCAGGCGGTCTGCTGGTCGTGGACCCAGACGTTGACGCGGTGGACGGCGATCACACGCCGAGACTAGGAAGCCGCCGGCGCCGGGTCTTCTCCAGGACTCCGGTGCTGCGGCCGGCCGTGGGCCCGCACGACGCAGCCCGGGACCAGCGCGTGGTCGTGGGCCGGCGGGAAGGCCGCGCGGTACGCGGTCGGCGTGCGGCCGAGCACGCGGCGGAAGCTGGCGGTGAAGCTGCCGACGCTGCTCAGGCCCACCTCGGCGCAGATCCGGGCCACCGAGTGGTCGGTGTGGCGCAGCAGGGCCGCGGCGCGCTCGAGCCGGCGCGTCAGCAGGTAGGCGTGCGGCGTGACCCCGAAGACCGCGGCGAACCGGTCGCTGAAGTGCGCGGGGCTCAGGCCTGCGGCCCGGGCGAGGTCGGCGACCCCCAACGGCTCGGCGTAGTCACGGTCGGCGAGGTCCCGCGCGCGCAGCAGGTGGCGCTCGACCGGGTGGGAGGTCGGCGTGGGCACCACGCCATCATCGCGGGACGGGGCGTCCCCGTCACCGCCCTCTCGCCGATGCACGAACCGTTCGCCGCCTCCCGGCGAACGCCGTCGCGACCCACCGCCCCCGGAAGGACGACACCTGATGAAGGCCGGAGACACCGCCCCCGACTTCGAGCTCGCCGACGACACGGGTACCTCCCGGTCGCTGTCGGGGCTGCTCGCCGAGGGCCCGGTGGTGCTGTTCTTCTACCCGCTGGCCTCGTCGGGCGGCTGCACCCAGGAGAGCTGCCACTTCCGCGACCTCGGCGGTGATTTCGCCGCGGTCGGGGCCCAGCGCGTCGGCATCAGCGCGGACTCGGTCGAGAAGCAGCACACCTTCTCCTCGGCGCACGGCTTCGACTACCCGCTGCTCTCCGACCCGGACGGGACGGTGGCGAAGCAGTTCGGCGCGAAGCGCTCGTGGCTGCCGGCGCTCCCGGTCAAGCGCAGGACGTTCGTCATCGACACCGACCGCACCGTGCTCGGGGTGATCGGCAGCGAGATGAGGTTCGACCAGCACGCCGACGACGCGCTCGCCCTGCTGCGTGCTCGCCAGGGCGCCTGACGACCGTCACGTGGCGCGGGCCGGGCGGCTGTCCGGGGGCAGGGGCAGGAACCCCGAGGTGCGGCGCACGTACGCGGCGTACCCCGCGCGCCCCGACATCGCGCGCTCGGTGAGCTCCTTGCCCGTCACCGACACCAGCAGGTAGGTCATCAGCAGCGGCCCGACGACGCCCGGCAGGGCCAGCGGGTGGCCCGCGGACACGACGAGGACGCCCCACCAGACACAGGCGTCGCCGAAGTAGTTCGGGTGTCGCGTGTGGCGCCACAGGCCCGTGTCGAGGACCGTGCCCTCGTTTCTCCGGCTCCGCCTTGAACGCCGCGAGCTGCGCGTCGCCGACGTCCTCGAAGACGAACCCCACGAGCCAGATCACCGTGCCGGCCACCACGAGCGGCAGCATCGTCGCGTCCCGCACCATCGCCGCGAGCACCGGCAGCGACACGACGAGCATCACGCCCGCCTGCGGCAGGTAGACCTTGCGCACCACGTGCGGTCACCGCGCCCGGCGGGTGGTCGTCGCCGAGCATCTCGGCGTAGCGCGGGTCCTCCCCCTTCCCGTGGTTGCGCCGGCCGATGTGGACGGCCAGGCGCAGGCCCCACACGGCGACGAGGGCGAGCACGGTCGTGCGGACGACGGTGTCGCCGATCCCGAGCACGCCGGTGACCACGAAGGCCACCGCCGTGACCGCGACGAAGCCGAGGCCCCAGGCCACGTCGACGACGCCGTGCCGCCCGGCTGCCCGGGCCACACCGAGGGTGGCGGCGAAGACCGCCACGACCGTGACGACCGCGCCGCCGATCAGGAGGCCGAGGGTCGCGAGGTCGAACGCCGGCGTCACGGGCGATGGTGGTGCGGGCAGGCACTGACCAGGTGTCCCGGGTGACGGGCATGCCGCTGCGGCCGCGGTCGGTGGGGCGGGCGAGGAGGATCTGGTCGACGCCCATGCGGTTCTCCTCGAACGCGAGGGCGGCGCCGGCGAGGTAGAGCCGCCACATCCGGGCGCCGCGCTCGCCGACCAGCCCGGCGGCCTCGTCGAACCGCTCCTCCAGGGCGGCGAGCCAGGCGCGGATCGTCGTCACGTAGTGCTCGCGCATCACGTGCACGTCGCGGACCTCGAGGCCCGTGCGCGCCAGGTGCGTCAGCGTGTCGCCGACCGGGCGCATGACCATGTCCGGGGTCACGTAGGTCTCGATGAACGCCCCGCCGCCGGGCGCGTTCACTCCGCGCGACATCTGCTGGACGAGCGCCCGGCCGCCGGGGCGCAGGGCGCCGTGCAGCGTGGCGGCGAACACCGGGTAGTGCTCCTCGCCGACGTGCTCGCCCATCTCGATCGCGCTGACGGCGTCGAACGGGCCGTCCGGGGCGGTGATCCGCTCGGCGACGTCGCGGTAGTCGAGCAGGTCGACCTGCACCTGCCCGGCGAGGCCCTCGGCGCGGATGCGGGCGTTGACGTGGTCGCGCTGCTCGCGGGAGATCGTCACCGCACGCACCCGGGCGCCGTGCTCGCGGGCGGCGTGGACGGCGAGCGAGCCCCAGCCGCACCCGATGTCGAGCAGGCGCCGGCCCGGCGCGAGCTCGAGCTTGCGGCAGATCAGCTCGAGCTTGTCGTGCTGGGCCTGGGCGAGCGTGCTCTGTTCCGAGGTCCAGTAGCCCGAGGAGTAGGCCATCGAGTCGTCGAGCAGCAGCGCATAGAAGGCGTTGCCGGCGTCATAGTGGTGGGCGATCACGTCGCGGTCGCGACGGCCGCTGTGCCGGCGGCCCCGAATCCTGATCGCCTCCGGGGGCGCCGCCGGCCGGGGCCCGACCAGGCCGAGGCGCAGGGCCACCGCGGCAAGGCCCGGCAGCTCGCCGACCCGGGGGCGGCGCGGTGCGATCGTCCCGCTCCGCACCAGCGCCCACATGGCCGCGAGCCCCTCGGCGAGGTCGCCGTCGACGTCGAGGTCCCCGGAGACGTAGGCGTGCGCGAGGCCCATCTCGCCCGGCTGCCAGAGCAGCCGCCGCAGGGCCCGCCGCGAGCGCAGGACCACCGTCGGCACCCCCGGACCCGGCGCCGCCCCGGCCTCGCTGCCGTCCCACGCCCGGATCCGTACCGGCAGCGGGCCGTCGAGGAACGCCCCGACCGCGCCCGCGACCCGTGCCGCCGCCCCTGCGCCCATGTGCCCTCCCTCGTCGCCGTCTCTCTCGGTGATCGATCGAGGGCGCGTTGCGGTTCATCGGCGGGGCATACGGGCTGCAGTGTTGGGCTGATCGGGTGGTCGGCCGGTGTCCTGCGGGCGATCCGGATACAGAACGTGCTCGGATGCCCTTCGTGGTGGGGGTGGGGGTCAACGACGTCCCGATCGTGGGGGAACCGATCGCGTACGGAGCGGGATTCGTCGCGCTGCTCGTGGTCGCGTTCTCGACCGTCGTCGGCGGGTACTTCTACACCTTCGCGCACGAGGGTGGGCACATGCTCGCCCTCGTGGGCACGGCGCAGCGGGTCGTCGACTACGAGCTCTATCCACGAGGTGCGTTGAAGGGCCTGACCAGGGGCGAGCCGGGACCGTTGACGAACATCATCGTCGGCTTGGCCGGGTACCTCGCTCCCCCGCTGCTCGGGGTGGCCGGCGCCGCGCTCATCGCGAACGGGAATCCCTGGGCGGTGCTCATCGCGGCGATCTTCTTCTCCGTACTCGCCCTGGTGGCCGCGGCCAACGCCCTCGCGTTCACCATCCCCCTGCTCGTCGTCCTGGGCCTCGGCGCCGCGCTGCTCCGCGGCAGCGCCGAGATACAGGCCTTCGTGGCCGTCGGCGTGGTCTGGTTCCTGCTCATCAGCGGTGCCGCGAAAGTGCTGTCGTTACGCGGCAGGAAGGGCGACGCCACCGGTCTCGCCAAGGCGACGGTCGTCGTCCCGGCGATCGTTTGGGAGCTCTTCTGGGCGTTCGCCGGCCTCGTCGCCCTCATCGTCGGCGGCCAGTTCCTCCTCCGCCCCGGCTACGCGATCGGCTAGGGGACTCCACGCATGCGGACCTCCTGCGCGCCCGACATGATCCGGGGCATGGCGCGTCAGGATCGACTCCGGCGGATCTCCCAGGCCCACGACCGGCGACGGTCGGGGCACGGCATCCGGCTGTGGCGCAAGCTCGCGATCTGGCTGCTCTACCCGCGCCGCGACCGGGGCTTCTGGTACGGCTTCGCCATCGACGTGCTGTGGCCGGTGCTCATGGCCGTCGCGCGTTGGGACTTCCGTGGCGGGCGCCAGGTGCCGACCGCGGGCGGGGCGCTGCTCGCGGTCAACCACCTCTCGCACGTCGACCCGATCGTGCTCGTCACCTACGTCATGGCCCAGGGCCGCGTGCCCCGTTTCCTCGCCATGAAGGAGCTGTGGGGCATGACGGTCGTCGGCGCGCCCCTGCGCGGCGGCCGGCACATCCCCGTCGACCGGCGCGCCTCCGGCGTCGAGGCCTACCGGGCGGCCGTGGAGGCGGTGCGCCGCGGCGAGGTCGTCGTGCTCTACCCCGAGGGCGGGTTCGCCGCGCACTCCGACGGCTGGCCCCGCGAGGCCCGCAGCGGCGTCGCGCGCATCGCGCTCGAGACCGGGGCGCCCGTCATCCCGGTCGCCCAGTGGGGCTCGAACCACCTGCTGCCCCCGTCGGCGTCGCGCCCCACGCTCGTGCCGCGCGCGACGCTGCGGGTGCTCGCCGGCCCGCCCGTCGCCCTCGAGGACCTGCGCGAGGGCCGCATCGGGCGCCGGGCCCTGCAGGAGGCCACCGACCGGATCATGGGCCGGATCACCGAGCAGCTCGCCGTGCTGCGCGGCGAGGAGCCGCCGGCGCGTCCCGCGCCCCGGGACGCCGCCGAGACCGCGGACCCGGCCGAACCCGCCGCCGGCTGACCGCCCCGGGAACGAGCGAAGGGCACCACCGCTCGGGAGAACCGACCGACGGTGCCCTTCGCTCGGAACGGGCGGGCGTTGCCTACCCGTTGACCTGCTTCTGCATCTCCTCGACCACCGTCGGGTCGACGAGGGTGCTGGTGTCGCCCAGCTCCTCGCCCTCGGCGATGTTCTTGAGCAGACGCCGCATGATCTTGCCCGACCTCGTCTTCGGCAGGTCGTGGGCGAAGATCACCGACGCGGGCCGGGCGAGCTTGCCGATCGACTGGGCCACCTGCTCGCGCAGGGCCTGCTCCAGCTCCTCGGTGCCCTGCTTGTCGCCCTTGAGCGACACGAAGGCGATGATCGCCTGGCCGGTGTCGTCGTCCTTGCGCGCCGCCACGGCGGCCTCGGCCACGTCGGCGTGCTCGACCAGCGCGCTCTCCACCTCGAAGGTGGACAGGCGGTGCCCGGAGACGTTGACGACGTCGTCGATGCGGCCCATCAACTGGATGTCGCCGTCCTGGTCGTACTTGGCGCCGTCACCGGCGAAGTACGCGTCCGAGTACTTCGACCAGTACGTGTCGCGGAAGCGCTCGTCGTCCTTGTAGAGCGTGCGCATCATGCCGGGCCACGGTGCCTTGAGGACGAGGTTCCCGGTCTGCTCGACACCGAGCACGTTGCCCTCGTCGTCGCGCACCTCGGGCCGCACCCCCGGGAACGGCTGCTGCGCCTTCCCCGGCTTCAGGGTGGTGATCCCGGGCAGCGGCGTGATCAGGATGTGCCCGGTCTCGGTCTGCCACCAGGTGTCCATGATCGGCGCCTTGCCGCCGCCGACGTGCTCGCGGTACCACTCCCACACGTCGGGGTTGATCGGCTCACCGACGCTGCCGAGGATCTTGATCGACGACAGGTCGTGGCCCTCGAGGTGCTGCTCGCCCGCCTTCATGTGCGACTTGATCGCGGTCGGCGAGGTGTAGAGGATCGTCACCCCGTACTTGTCGATGATCCTCCACCAGACGTCCTTGTCGGGGTAGCCGGGGACGCCCTCGAAGAGCACCGAGGTGCAGCCGTTGGCCAGCGGGCCGTAGGTGATGTAGCTGTGCCCGGTGATCCAGCCGATGTCGGCCGCGCACCAGTAGACCGAGTCGTCCTTGACGTCGAAGACCAGCTCGTGCGTGACGGCACAGCCGAGCAGGTAGCCGGCCGTGGTGTGGACGACGCCCTTGGGCTTGCCGGTCGAGCCCGAGGTGTAGAGGAGGAACAGCAGGTCCTCGGACTCCATCGGCTCGCACGGGCAGCTCTCGGCGTCCCCGGAGACGTCCGCGACGAGGTCATCGAGGAAGACGTCCCGGTCGCTCATCGGGATGTCGGCGCCGGAGCGCTTGACGACGACGACCTTCTCGACCGTCGTGGGGCCGGCGTCGAGGCCCTCGTCGGCGTTGGTCTTCTGCGCGCCGGCCTTGCCGCCGCGCATCGCCTCGTCCTGGGTGATGAGGACCTTGCACTCGAGGTCGTTGCAGCGCTCGGCCACGGCCTTGCCGCTGAAGCCGCCGAAGACCACGGTGTGCGGCGCCCCGAGGCGAGCGCACGCGAGCATCGCGATGACGGCCTCGGGGATCATCTGCATGTAGATGCCGACGGGTACGCCCTTGCCGACCCCGAGCTTCTTGAGCCCGTTGGCGAGCTTGACCACCTGCTCCTGGAGCTGCGAGAACGTGATGTCGCGGGCCTCCGACGAGTCGGGGCCGTCGTCGGGCACCACGTGCAGGGCGACCTTGTCGCCCTTGCCGTTCTCGACGTGGCGGTCCACGCAGTTGTAGCAGGCGTTCAGCTTGCCGCCCGAGAACCACGTTGCGTAGGGCAGGTTCCACTCGAGGACGGAGTCGTAGGGCTCGAACCAGCTCAGCTTGTCCTTGGCCTGCTGGCCCCAGAAATCCTCGAGGTCCTGGTCCAGCATCTCCGGCCGGACGTTCGCCGTCTTCGACAGCTCCGGGTCCGGCGGGTAGGTCCTCTCCTCCTGGCTGGTGGTCGTCGACTGTTCCGACATCCGCGTGTGCCTCCCGGTCGTCGTCTCGCACCGGCGAGCGTCTCGGATCGCCGGTGCCACTGCTCTGTGCGCAGCGTCACGCACTTCCCCGCCTGCGGCAACGGTGCGATCGGAGAGGCCGGGAACGGGGTGGCGATGATCGTCGCCACGCGCGGTGTGACGATCTCCCCGTGCCCGACCACCCCGACCCGGACCGTGTCCACGTCGACGGGGTCGACGTGCCTAGTGCCCGAATGTGGCGTGGCTTACGCGTGGCGATGATCCGCGGCGGACTCACCGTCGACGGGGTCGCCGCCCTGCTCGGGCCGGGTGCCCGTGCGGCGCTGGACCGCGGCGAGACGACGCCGGCGCGACGGGCGGTCCGGGGCGCCGGCGCCGCGGGCACGCTGGTGCGGCTGTTCCTGCTCGGCGACGCGCTCCCGAGGGCCGAGGTGGCCGCCGCGCTCGACCCCGCCGACGTCGACGAGGCCGCGGCCGCCGGCCTGTTGCGGACCGACGACGGGCAGGTCGCCGCCGCCCTGGACCTGCGGCCCCACGCCGACGCCGGCCTCCCGGACGCGGCGCCGTGGTGGGTGCTCTCGGACCCGGAGGTGGCGCCGGGGGGAGACGTCGCGGAGCAGAGCTCGACCATGAGGAGAGGCCGCACCGCCGGCCGGGAGCACGTCCTGGGCACCGGTGCGGCGTCGATGTCGCTGGCCCGCGCGATGGTGCGCCGTCCCGTGGACACCCTGCTCGACGTGGGCACCGGGTGCGGCGTCCAGGTACTGCACGCCTCGGGTCACGCCCGCTCGCTGACGGCCACCGACGTCTCGGAGCGCGCGCTGGCGATGGCGCGGGTGACGTTCGCGCTCTCCGGGGCGGAGGTCGAGTGCCTCGCCGGGTCGTGGCTCGAGCCCGTCGCCGGGCGCCGGTTCGACCAGATCGTCAGCAACCCGCCGTTCGTGCCGGGCCCGCCGCAGGTCGAGCACGTCTACCGCGACGCCGGGCTCGGCGGCGACGGCGCGAGCGCGCTGCTGGTCGGCCGGCTGCCCGGACACCTCGCCGAGGGCGGCGTCGCCCAGCTGCTCGCGTCGTGGTTGATCACCTCGGAGGACTGGACCGAGCGCCCCCGGACGTGGCTCGCGGAGGCCGCCGCGTCGGCCGCGCCGGGCGGGCTGGACGCCTGGGTGGTGCAGCGCGACGTCGCCGACCCGGCCCTGCACGTCGGCACGTGGCTGCGCGACGCGGGCGTCGACCCCGCCTCGCCGCAGGGCACCGAGCTCTCGGAGCGGTGGCTGGACTGGCTCGCGGGGGCCGGGGTGCACGCGGTCGGCTTCGGATTCGTCACCCTGCGGCGCACGGCCCCGGACGTCGCGGGGACGGTGGTGTGCGAGGACCTGCGCCAGTCCCACGACGACCCGCTCGGCCCCGAGATCGACGCGTGGCTCGACCGCACCGCCTGGCTGGCGGAACGCCCCGACGAGGCCCTGCTCGACGAGCGGCTGCTCGTGCCCGAGACGGTCGCCCTCGAGCGCGGGCTCGTCTCCACCGACGAGGGGTGGTCGCCGGTCGCGGCGACGCTGGTGCGCCTCGACGGCCCGCAGTGGCGCCACGACGTCGACGAGCTGGGCGTCGCGCTGCTCGGCGGCTGCCGGGGTCACCTGCCGCTGCGCGACCTGCTCGACCTGCTCGCCCTGGCCCACGACCGCGACGCCGACGAGCTCGCCCGCGCCGCGCTGCCCGTCGTCCGGGACCTCGTGCGCCACGGGATGTTGACGGCCCGGGGATGAGGGCCGTCGTGAGCCGCGTCGTGTGGGCGCGGGTGGTGGTCGAGGACACGGTCGTCGGGGCGCTCGAGGAGCCCGGGCTGCTCGTGCTGCTCGGGGTGCACCGCGACGACGGGCCCGAGGCGCCGGCGACGATGGCGCGCAAGCTGCACGAGCTGCGGCTGCTGCGCGACGAGCGCTCCTGCGCCGAGACCGGTGCCGGGCTGCTGGTGGTCAGCCAGTTCACGCTCTACGGCGACACCCGCAAGGGCCGGCGGCCGTCGTGGACGGCGGCCGCGCCGCCCGCCGTGGCCCGCGACGCGGTGGACGCGGTGGTCGCCGCGCTGCACTCGCGCGGGGCGGCGGTCGCGGAGGGCGAGTTCGGGGCCGACATGCGGGTCGAGTCGGCCAACGACGGGCCGTTCACGGTGCTGGTGGAGACGTAGCGCAGCGTTGCCCGACCGTGGTGCGCGCCATGCGTCGCACGCGCCACACCGGGCATCCCCCTGTTGTATCCCAGGCCGGGAACGAACGCCGCCCTCGACGCGTTCGACCAGATGACGCGGCGCCACAGCACCTTCGCGCCGCGCAGGGAGGAAGCAATGACGGCGACACTCGCACCGCAGACCGGCCCCGAGGCGGCCGTTCCCTCGGAGAGCGACCTCGACGCCCAGGGCCCTGCGGCGGACCTCGTCCGCGTCTACCTCAACGGTATCGGAAAGACCGCGCTGCTGACGGCCGCCGACGAGGTGGAGCTCGCCAAGCGCATCGAGGCGGGCGTGTATGCGGCGCACCTGCTCGAGTCCGACGACGTGGACGCCCAGCGCGCCACCGACCTGCGGGCCGTCGTCCGTGACGGTCGTCGGGCGCGTGCGCACCTGCTCGAGGCCAACCTGCGCCTGGTCGTCTCGCTGGCCAAGCGCTACACCGGCCGCGGGATGCCGCTGCTGGACCTGATCCAGGAGGGCAACCTCGGCCTGATCCGTGCGGTCGAGAAGTTCGACTACGCCAAGGGCTTCAAGTTCTCGACCTACGCCACGTGGTGGATCCGCCAGGCCATCACCCGCGGCATGGCCGACCAGGCCCGCACCATCCGCCTGCCCGTCCACCTGGTCGAACAGGTCAACAAGTTGGCCCGCATCAAGCGCGACCTGCACCAGACCCTCGGCCGCGAGGCCACCCACGAGGAGCTGGCCGAGGAGTCGGGCATCGCGGTCGAGAAGGTGGCCGACCTGCTCGACCACAGCCGCGACCCGGTGAGCCTGGACATGCCGGTCGGCTCCGAGGAGGAGGCCCCGCTCGGGGACTTCATCGAGGACGCCGAGGCCACCGACGCCGAGTCGACGGTCATCTCGGGCCTGCTCCACGACGACATGCGCCGCGTCATCGCGACGCTGGACGAGCGCGAGCAGAACGTCATCCGGCTGCGGTACGGCCTCGACGACGGCCAGCCGCGCACGCTCGACCAGATCGGCCGGCAGTTCGGGCTCTCGCGCGAGCGGGTGCGCCAGATCGAGCGCGAGGTCATGGTCAAGCTCCGCGACGGCGACCGCGCCCGCCGGCTCAAGGACTACGCGGCCAGCTGAGCCGGCCGGTCTTGACGGGCCGACCGGGCGTTCGGGGACGCACCGTGACCGGATCGGTCCGGTACGTTCCGCCCGAACTCCGCATTGACGGTGACTCGCCGGTAACGGCAGTCTGACGAGCACGGGCCGGGTGTGACCCCACTCACGTGGGGTCCACCGGCTCGGCCAAGACCACGAGGCGGGCCCGCGATCCGGGTAGCCGCCGGCGACGGGAGACCGGGACGGTCGGGGGCCGGCCCGGTCTTCCGGCTTTTCCAGTCCCCTCAGGCCACGACGCCCGTGAGCACCACCGGGCGCTCCCCCAGCGGGGCGTCGAGCGTCGCCTCCAGCGGCGGGTAGATCAGCTCCCGGGTGCACGGCCCCGGCCCGGTGCTGAACTGCACCACGCGCAGCACGACCCGCTCCGGCCCTTGCTCCACGACCTCGAGGCGCGCGTCGGTGCACCCCCCGCCGCGCCCGTAGGCCCCGATCGTGCGGTCGTCACGCGTCCAGACCAACGGCGCCAGACCCCCGGGCAGGGCCGCGGTGTCCACCCGCGCGGCCGGTACCGCCGTGGCGCCCGCCGGCGGGGCGGCCACGAGCGGGTCGGGCGTCGCGGGCACCGGCCGGGTGCCCGACGAACCCGGCGGCGCGTCGGTCGGCATCGTCGAGGACTCGGGCCGCGGCGGCTCCTCCCCCGTCCCGCCGCAGCCCGCGGCCAGCAGGACCCCGCCGGTCAGCACGGCCGCGAGGACGACCGGGCGCAGGGCGCCGCGGACGAGCGCGACCGCCGCGCGGGACGACGCCGAGGGAGTGCTCATGGTCCGCCCGACGGTAGGGCGACCGGGGACGTCGCGCCGCCCCGACGCGGTCACTCCTTCGAGGTGCGGGTGCGGTGGGCGGATGTGAGCGCTTGTCCGTGCTCCAGCACGGGCAAGCGCTCACGAGCGCGTCAGCGCAAACGGCGCGGGCCGCCGTCGCGGGGTCCCGGCGGCGGGCCGAGCACCACGGTCACGCCGGTGGGGTGTGCGCCGCGCTCGGCGGCGAGCACCGGGTCGAGCACGAGCGAGCGGAGCTCCGGTACGGCGTCGGCGAGCACGCCGATGCGCAGCACCAGGTCCTCGAGCGCGGGCAGGTCCGCGCGGCGGGCACCGCGGTAGCCGTCGAGCAGGGGCGCCGCGCGGGGCGCGCGGACGAGCGTCGCGGCGTCCATGGTCGACAACGGTGTGGCGCGGTAGGCGCGGTCGCCGAGCAGCTCGCTCACGACGCCGGCGAGACCGAACGAGACCAGCGAGCCGAACGACGGGTCGTCGCGGACCTCGACGACGCAGGGGATGCCCGGCGGCGCCTGGACCTGCACGTAGACCTCGTCGGAGCCCGAGAGCTCGACGAGCTGGTCGTAGGCGGTCGCGATGGCCTGGGCCTCGGTGAGCCCGACGTGCACCCCGCGCAGGTCGGAGCGGTGGCGCCAGCGCCGGTCGGCGGTCTTGAGCACCACCGCGCCACCCAGTTCGCGGGCCACGGCGGTGGCGTCCTCGGCCGAGCGCACCCGGCGGAACGGCGCCACGACCACCCCGACGCAGCGCAGCAGCGCGTCGGCCTGCTCGTCGGTGAGCAGCGTGCGCGGGCTCGGCGCGATCTCGGCGACGAGCGCGCGGGCGGCCTCGACGTCGACGCCCTCGGGCACGACGAACGTGCCGACGGGCCGCGAGCGCCACTGCGTGTAGCGCACGGCCCGGGCCAGCGCGAGGACCGCGCGCTCCGGGCTCGGGTACGACGGGATGCTGCCGCGCTGGGGGCCGCCGCCCTCACCGTCGGAGACGTCGAGCACCTCGGGCACGCCCTCCGAGGCGAGGAACGTCGACACCACGGGCTTCTCCGCGCCGCGCACGGCCGCGGCGAGCGCCCGGGCGTGGTCGGTGGGGTCGGTGGTGATCGCGGGGACGAACACGACGACGAGCGCATCGCACTGGTCGTCGGCGAGCAGGTCGGCCACGGCGGCGTGCAACGCGTCCGCCCCCGCGGACACGCCGAGGTCGACGGGGTCGCGGGCCAGGAAGAGCCCCTGCGCGAGCACGACGTCGGCGGCGAGGATGCCCAGCGCGGTCGAGTTGCCGACGATGCCGACGCGCGGGCCCGGCGGCAGCGGCTGGTGGGCCAGCAGCTGGGCGGCGTCGAACAGCTCGTCGACCGAGTCGACCCGGATGACCCCGGACTGGTCGAACACCGCGGCCACGGCGGCGTCGTCGATCGGCTGGGCGCCGGCGGCCAGGCCCGGCGCGGCGGCCACGTGGCGGCCGCTCTTCACCGCCACCACCGGCTTGCGGCGGGCCAGGCGCCGGGCGAGCCGCGCGAACTTGCGCGGGTTGCCGAACGACTCGAGGTAGAGCAGCACGACGTCGGTGTCGGGGTCGGTGTCCCAGTACTGGAGCAGGTCGTTGCCCGACAGGTCGGCGCGGTTGCCCGCCGAGACGAACGTCGAGAGCCCGAGGCGGCGCTCCGCGGCGGCCGCGAGGATCTGGATGCCCAGGGCCCCGGACTGGCTGAAGAACCCGACCCGGCCGGGCGGGGGCAGGGTCGGGGCCAGCGACGCGTTGAGCGACACCGCCGCGGCCCGGTTGACGACGCCGAGCGCGCTGGGCCCCACGACGCGCATCCCGTTGGCCCGGGCCGTGGCCACGAGCTCGCGCTGGGCGGCCAGTCCGGTCGGTCCGGTCTCGCCGAAGCCGGAGGTGATGACGACGAGTCCACGCACCCCCTTCTCCAGGCAGGCGTCGAAGACCCCGGGGACCTCGTCCGGTGGCACGGCCAGCACGGCGAGGTCGACGTCGTCGGGGATGTCGGTGACGGTCGGGTAGGCCCGCACGCCGCACACCGAGCGCGCCTCCGGGTGCACCGGGTAGACGGGCCCGGTGAAGCCGCCGGCCAGCAGGTTCGCGAGCACCAGGTGGCCGATCTTGTTCTCGTCCGGCGAGGCGCCGACGACGGCCACCGACCGGGGAGCCAGGACGTTGGCCACGCTGCGGGCCTCGGCGCGCTGCTCGCGGGCGAGCTGCACCTCGCGCGACCTCGACGTCGAGGCGACGTCGAACTCCAGGTGCAGGGTCGAGCCCTCGAGCGCCCGGGACACCTCGAAGCCGGCGTCGCGGAACACGCGCACCATCTGGTGGTTCTCGGTGAGCACCTCGGCGACGAAGCGCGTCAGCCCGCACTCACGCGCGGCGGCCGCGAGGTGCTCGAGCAGGATCGAGCCCAGGCCGCGGCCCTGGTGGTCGTCGCGCACGACGAACGCCACCTCGGCGGCGCTGGTCTGGGCGAGCCGCACGTAGCGGCCGATCGCGATGATCTCGCGGCCGAGCCAGAGCGCGAGGGCGACGCGGTCGTGGTGGTCGACCTCGACGAAGTTCTTCAGGTCGCGCTCGGGGATGCGCGGGTAGGGGCTGAAGTAGCGGTAGTAGCGCGTCCGGTCCGACAGCCGGGCGTGGAAGGCGACCACGTCGTCGGCGTCGTCGGCCGAGATCGGGCGCAGGTGTGCGGTGGCGCCGTCGGAGGCGACGACGTCGGCCTCCCAGTGGGCCGGGTAGGGCGCGTCGGGTACCGCCCGGACCTCAGCGGTCGTGGCGTCGGGGTCCGCCGTCTCGGTCATTCCTCGCCCTCGGTGGGGGTCAGTCGCGGGAGTCCGCGGGGTCGAGGCCGTGCAGCGGGAAGACCGCGCGGCGCGTCTCGAGCAGGAACGGGTCGACCTCGACCTCGGTGAAGCCGCCCCACCGCTCGAAGTCGGTCGGGGCCTCCTCGGTCATCGACGTGGGCAGCGGTCGGCGGGTCTTCGTCGACGCGTAGGACGTCCAGTCCGCCGGGATCGGCCGGGACGGGTCGACGTCGCGGTCGAGCACGGTGGCGAGCAGGTGCGTCCAGGACCGGGGTACCGCGCGGTAGAGCCCGTAACCGCCCCCGCCGAGGGCGAGCCACTTCCCGTCGCTGTACTCGGCCGCCAGCCGCCGCAGGTGCCGGTAGATCGCGCGGTGCCCGTCCACCGAGAGCGCCAGCTCGGCCAGCGGGTCCTCGTGGTGGGTGTCCACGCCGCACTGGGTCACCAGGATCTGCGGCCGGAAGGCGCCCAGCAGCGACGGGACCACGGCGTGGAACGCGCGCAGCCACGCGGCGTCGCGGGTGCCGGGCGGCAGCGCCAGGTTCACCGCGGTGCCCGACGCGGTGCCACGGCCGAGCTCGGAGGCGAAGCCGGTGCCCGGCCAGAGCGTGCGCGGGTGCTGGTGCATCGAGATGGTCAGCACGCGGTCGTCGTCGTAGAACGCGGCCTGGACGCCGTCGCCGTGGTGGACGTCGGTGTCGAGGTAGGCGATGCGGTCGTAGCCGTGGTCGAGCAGCCAGGAGATCGCGACCGCGCAGTCGTTGTAGACGCAGAAGCCCCAGGCGTGGTCGGCCATGGCGTGGTGCAGGCCGCCGGCGATGTTGACCGCCCGGTCGGCGCGGCCCTCGGCGATCTCGCGGGCCGCCGCGAGCGAGCCGCCGCAGACCAGCGCGCTGGCCTCGTGCATGCCCTCGAAGATCGGGTTGTCGGAGGTGCCCAGCTGGTGGACGGGGTCGTCGCCGTCGACGGGCGCGCGCCGCACCGCATCGAGGTAGGACGGCACGTGGATGCGCCGGACCTCCTCGTCGGGCGCGGGGTCCGGCACCAGCGGCTCGACGTCCTCGAGCACCCCGAGCGAGCGCGCCAGGCGCATCGTCAGGTCGAGACGCACCGGGTGCAGGGGGTGGGACTCCGAGAGCTTGTAGCCGAGCAGGCTCTCGTCCCACACCACGGCCACCCGGGCCGGGTCGATCGTCGCCGAGGAGCTGGTCACGGGGCGACGGTACCGGGATCCTCCTCGGCCGCCCGGGCGCGCTCGGCCCCGGACCCGGTCTCGACGGGGCGCCCCGTACCGCACCAGTGCGACCAGCTGCCGACGTAGAGCGCGGCGGGGTCGTCGGGCGCGCGCAGGCCCGCGTGCTCGAGCCCGAGGACCAGCATCGCCGCGCTCACGCCCGAGCCGCAGTACGCCCCGACGGCGCCGGTGCCCTCGACCAGGGGGCGCAGCAGCGCCGCGACGTCGCCGGGGGCGCGCCAGCGGCCGTCGTCGTCGATCAGCGACGCGGCCGGCAGGCTCGCCGCCCCCGGCACGTGTCCGGCCACCGGGTCGATCGGCTCGGTCTCGCCGCGGAAGCGGGCGGCCGCCCGGCCGTCGAGCAGCACGCCCTCGGACGCGTCCGCGATGCCCGCGGCCGCCTCCGCGGTGAGCACGGGCATCTGCCCCGCGTCGACCCGCAGGCGCCCGGGGCGGCGCACGCCCTCGCCGCCCGCGACGACGTCGCCGCCCGCCGCCGTCCAGGCCGGCCACCCGCCGTCGAGCACCGCGACCCGGTCGGCGCGCACCCCGGCCCAGCGCAGCACCCACCAGGCCCGCGCCGCGGCCATGCCGTCGCCGCCGTCGTAGACGACGATCTCGGAGTCCGGCCCGGCGCCCGCGCGCTGCAGCGTCTCCTCGACGACGTCGGGGTCGGGCAGCGGGTGGCGCCCGGCCGGTCCGGGCGGTCCGGCGAGCTCGGTGTCGAGGTCGACGTACACCGCGCCCGGGACGTGGCCCGCGTCGTGCTCGACGAGTCCGGGCGGATCCTCGCGCGCCGCCGCCTTGCGCTCCTTGGCCGTCTTCGGGGGCGGCCGCAGCGTCCACCGGACGTCCAGGACGACCGGGCGGCCGTCGTCCCGGGTCATCGCCTCGCGGAGCCAGTCGACCCCCACGACCGGAGTGGGCAGGGGACCCGGGGACGTCGGCGTGGTGGCCATCCCGCGATCGTGCCCTGCCACCGGGCGTCACCGCCGCCCGGTGTCGACGGGCTCGGTAGCATGGAGGAGCGGAAAGGGGTGGACATGAACGACCTCATCGACACCACCGAGATGTACCTCCGGACGATCTACGAGCTCGAGGAGGAAGGGGTCGTCCCCCTGCGAGCCCGCATCGCCGAGCGTCTGGAGCAGAGCGGCCCCACCGTGAGCCAGACCGTCGCCCGCATGGAGCGCGACGGGCTCGTCCACGTGGCCGGCGATCGCCACCTCGAACTCACCCCCGGCGGGCGCGCCAAGGCGGTGGCCGTGATGCGCAAGCACCGCCTGGCCGAGCTGCTGCTGGTCAACGTCATCGGGCTCGAGTGGGAGCACGTCCACGTCGAGGCGTGCCGCTGGGAGCACGTGATGAGTGACGCCGTCGAGCGCAAGCTGTTCACCCTGCTCGGCGAGCCCTCGGTGTCGCCCTACGGCAACCCGATCCCGGGTCTCGACGCCCTGCGCAGCGGCACCGAGATCGACGGCGAGATCACCGCGCCGATGCGCACGCCCACCCCCGACGACGCCGGGCTCGTGCGCCTCGACGAGTTCGCGCGCAGCGGCGGCGGCAAGGTCGAGGTGCGCCGCATCGCCGAGCACATCCAGCTCAACGAGCAGCTCATGGCGCACCTCAAGAGCGCCGGCGTGCTGCCCGGCAGCGACGTCGACGTCGTGGCCATCCCGCGCTTCGGCGACGCGGTGGGCGTCGGGCACCAGGGCAACCAGGCCGAGGTCGACCCGCTGGTGGCCCACGCGGTGCTGGTGCGCGCCCAGTAGGTCGTGGTGGGAGGACCACCCCCGGGGGCGTGACGCCCCGCCCGGCACACTGGCCGTCATGACGCTGGTGGTCACGGGCGGGGCGGGGTACGTCGGCAGCGTCTGCGCGCGGCACCTCCTGGACGCGGGGCACGACGTGGTGGTGGTCGACGACCTCACCACCGGGCACCGCGACGCCGTGCCCGACGGCGCCCGGCTCGTGGTGGGCGACGTCGCCGAGGTCGCCGACGAGGTGCTCGGCGCGGGCGGGGTCGACGGGGTGGTGCACTGCGCGGCCCGCTCGCTGGTCGGCGAGTCGACCGAGCAGCCGGCGAAGTACTGGCACGGCAACGTCGTCACCACGGTCGCGCTGCTCGACGCCCTGCGCCGCCACGACGTGCCGCGCCTGGTGTTCTCGTCCAGCGCCGCCACCTACGGCGAGCCGGAGTCGTCGCCGATCCCCGAGGACGCGCCGACCCGCCCGACCAACACCTACGGCGCCACCAAGCTCGCGGTCGACCTGGCCATCGCCGACTACGCGGCCGCCTCGGGCGGCGCGCTGGGCGCGGTGAGCCTGCGCTACTTCAACGTCGCCGGCGCGCACACCGCCACGACGGGCGCCACCGGCGTGCCGACCGATCCGGATGGTCGAGCTCCGCTGCGCTCCGTCTCCCTGGGCGAGCGGCACACCGTCGAGACCCACCTCATCCCGCTGGTGCTCCAGGTCGCCCTCGGGCAGCGCGAGGAGATCGCGGTCTACGGCGACGACTGGCCGACCCCGGACGGGACCTGCGTCCGCGACTACATCCACATCGACGACCTCGCCGAGGCCCACCTCCTCGCCCTCGACGTCCTGGCCCGCGGCGAAGCCCCGGCGGGCGGGCACCTGGTGTGCAACCTCGGCAACGGCACCGGCTTCTCGGTGCTCGAGGTGATCGAGGCCTGCCGCCGTGTCACCGGCCACCCGATCCCGACCCGGACCGCACCCCGGCGTGCCGGTGACCCGGGCGTGCTCGTGGCATCCTCCGCCCGCGCCCGCGACCTCCTCGGCTGGAAGCCGGCGCACACCGACCTCGACGGCATCGTCGCCGACGCCTGGGCGTTCGCCCGCTCGCGCGCCTGAGCCACGCTCACCCCGGCCCTCTCACCCGGCCCGTAGCCGCGCCGCCGACTCGGCGGCCGCGTCCCGGACGACCTCGCGCACCGTCGCCGGGCCCGCCCCGGACACGAGGAGCGCGCTGACCAGCCCGGTCAGCCGGTGGCTGGGGTCGGCGCGGCGGGCGCGCTCCAGGGCGACCCCGACGAGCGCGGACCCCCCGCGCACGAGCAGCGCGCACGCGAGCAGCACCGCGGGCTCGGCGACCTCGGGCGCGGGCAGGGTGCGCACCAGCAGCGTCCACAGCCGCTCGGCGGACGCCGCCAGCGCCTCGTCCTCGTCGACCGACCAGCCCAGCACGGTGTCGCGCACCAGGGGGTCGCACAACGCCACCGCGAGCCGGGAGAGCTCCGCGTCGCCGAGCACCCGGCCCGCCGCCACCTCGCGCCGCGCCGCCACGACGGCGGCGAGGTCGCGCCGGGCCGCCGCCGGGCCGCCGAGCTCGCGGTCGAGCACGGCGGCCCGCACCTCGGCGTCGATGCGTGCCCGCAGCCGCGGGTCGGGGGCACCGGGCGCGAGCGAGGCCTCCAGCTCGTCGCGGGAGCCGTAGGTGACGTGCCCGAGCCAGGCCGAGGCGGCGGCCACCGGGGAGTCGTCGGTGGCCGCGACCTCGCCCCGGCAGTCGCACGGCGGGTAGCACCGCCACCGCGCGCCGGCGGCGATGCGCGGCACCCACAGGCGGCTGTGCACCGCCACGCCGTGGCCGGCGAAGACGTCGCGCACGGCGTCGGCGACGTCCTGGCGCGGCGGTGGTGCGGGGTCGCGTCCTGGCTGCTCCCCCGGCTCGGCGACCACGATCGCCGTGACCTCCTCCGGGCCCGTGGGCACCACCCGCTGCGCGCACGCGTCCACCACGGCGACGACGTCGTCGGGCGGCGGCAGGTCGGCGCGCGCCACGACGCCCAGGCGGCGGCGCCGGCCCGTCCCGTGGACCGCCACGAGGACGAGCGACGCGGCGGGCCGGAAGCCGAGCAGGTGGGGCACGGCGGCGACGAGCTCGCCGGGCTCGTGCAGGCGCAGCCGCAGGGGCTGCTCGGGGACGGGGGGTCGGTGGTCGGTGCTCACACCGGGTCCGACGCGGGCAGGTCCCCGGCGGCTCCATCGGGTCCGCCGAGCCTGTGGACAACTCGGGTGTACGCGGGACCGTCACGGGAGATCGGGTTGCCCCGTGTCCCCCGCGGCGACGAGGGTGGGGCCGTGCACCCGGTGGATCCCGCGAGCGAGGCCCCGCACGAGACCGCGCCCGCACCGCAGGGGACGCGGCCCGACCTGCCGCGCCATGACTACGACCTGCTGGTGATCGGCTCGGGCCCGGGCGGGCAGAAGGCGGCGATCGCGGCGGCCAAGCTCGGCCGGCGGGTCGCCGTCGTCGAGCGCCGCGGCATGATCGGTGGCGTCTGCACCCAGACCGGCACGATCCCCTCGAAGACGCTGCGCGAGGCCGTCCTCTACCTCACCGGCTACGCGATGCGCGGGCTCTACGGCGAGAGCTACCGGGTCAAGCAGGACATCACCGTCCAGGACCTGCTCGCCCGCACCCACTTCGTCATCGGCCGCGAGGAGGAGGTCATCCGGGCGCAGCTCCAGCGCAACCGGGTCGACCTGCTGGCCGGCGCCGCGCGCTTCGTCGACGAGCACACCCTCGAGGTGCGCGGCGAGCGGCGCGGCGATCACCGGACCGTCACCGCCGAGAGGATCGTCGTCGCCACCGGCACGCGCCCGGCACGGCCCCCGCAGGTGGAGTTCGACGACCGCCGGGTCGTCGACTCCGACGGCATCCTCGCGATGGAGAACATCCCGGCGAGCATGGTCGTCGTCGGCGCCGGGGTGATCGGCATCGAGTACGCCTCGATGTTCGCCGCGCTCGGCACACGCGTCACGGTCGTCGAGCGGCGCCCGACGATGCTCGACTTCTGCGACGCCGAGGTCGTCGAGTCGCTGAAGTTCCACCTGCGCGACCTCGCGGTGACCTTCCGCTTCGGCGAGGAGGTCGCGAGCGTCTCGGTGTCGGAGCGCGGCACGGTGACCACGCTGGCGTCGGGCAAGAAGATCCCGGCCGAGACCGTCATGTACTCCGCGGGGCGCCAGGGCGTCACCGACGAGCTGGCCGTGGAGCGGGCGGGGCTCGAGACCGACGCACGGGGCCGGCTCAAGGTCGACGGCCAGTTCCGCACGGCCGTGCCGCACATCTTCGCCGTCGGCGACGTCATCGGGTTCCCCGCGCTGGCGGCGACGTCGATGGAGCAGGGCCGGCAGGCGGCGTACCACGCGTTCGACGAGCCGGTGGCCTCCACGTCCGCGGTCTCGCCGTTCGGGATCTACACGATCCCGGAGGTCAGCTACTGCGGCGCCACCGAGGCCGAGCTCACGGAGCAGGCGGTCCCCTACGAGGTCGGCATCTCCCGCTACCGCGAGCTGGCACGCGGCCAGATCGTGGGCGACGACTACGGCATGCTCAAGCTGCTGGTCTCCCCCGAGACCCACGCGCTGCTCGGGGTGCACGTCTTCGGGACGTCGGCCACCGAGCTCGTGCACATCGGGCAGGCGATCATGGGGTGCGGGGGCACCGTCGACTACCTCGTCGACGCCGTCCTGAACTACCCGACGCTGTCGGAGGCCTACAAGGTCGCCGCCCTCGACGCCACGAACAAGATCCGTGCGCTCGAACAGTTCGCCTGAGCCCGGGTTCGCGCGGGCCGACTTCACCCTGCCGCGCGCGCCCGACGGCTCCGACGCGGTCTACCTCGCCGGCAACTCCCTCGGCGCCCGGCCCCACGCGGCCCGGCGTGCGCTGCTGTCGGCGGTCGACGACCAGTGGGCCGCGGTCGGCGTCGCCGGCTGGGAGGAGTCGGGCTGGTGGGCGGCGCCGCAGCGCGTCGGGGACCGGATCGCCCCGCTGGTCGGGGCGGCGCCGGGCCAGGTCGTCGTGGGCGACTCGACGTCGGTGCAGCTCTTCGGCCTGCTCGTCGCCGCCGCGCGCCTGCGCCCCGACCGGACGGTGCTGCTCTCCGACGCCGGCCACTTCCCCACCGACCGCTACCTGGCGACGTCGGTGGCGCGGCTGACCGGGCTGACCCTGGAGACCGGCGCGCCACCGGCCATGGCCCCCGACGAGCGCACCGCGGTGGTGGCCGTGCCCGCCGTCGACTTCCGCACCGGTGAGCGCTGGGACCTCGCCCCGATCGTCGCGCGGGCGCACGACGCCGGGGCCGTGGTCGTGGCCGACCTGTCGCACGCCGTCGGCGCGATGCCGGTGGACCTCGACGGGCTCGGCGTGGACCTCGCCGTCGGCTGCACGTACAAGTACCTCAACGGCGGCCCGGGCGCGCCGGCGTTCGCCTACGTCGCCGCGCGCCACCACGACGTCCTCGACCCGCCGCTCACCGGCTGGACGGGCCACGCCGACCCGTTCGCGATGACCGAGGCGTGGACGCCCGCACCGGGCGTCGGGCGCCTGCGGGTGGGCACGCCGCCGATGCTCGCGCTGCTCGCCCTCGACGGGGCGCTCGACGTGTTCGACGGGGTCGACCTCGCCGGCGTCCGCGCGGCGTCGCTCGCGCTGGGCGACGCGTTCCTGGCGGCGCTGCCGGCGCACGTCGAGGTGGTGACGCCCCGGGAGCACGCGCGCCGCGGCGGACACGTGGCGGTGCGCGTCGGCGACGCCGAGGGCCTGTGCGCGGCGCTGGCCCGGCGCGGCGTGGTGGTCGACGCCCGCCCGCCGGACCTGCTGCGGTTCGGGTTCGCGGCGCCCTACGTCACGCTCGACGACGCCCGCACCGCGGCCCGCGAGCTCGCGGCGCTGCTCGCCTGAGCGCCCCCCGACAGCAACGAACGCGCCGTTCGCTGCGCTAGAAGCAGCGAACGGCGCGTTCGTGTCGTGCGAGGGGCCCGCTCAGCTCCCGGTCGGGAAGCGCAGGATCGCGCCGACGCCGTCCTGCAGCGACGTCCCGCCGCCCAGGACCTGCACATCCCCGCCGAGCGCCCCGACGGCGCGCAGCAGCACCTGCTCGGCCGGGCGGGCGACGGGCTCGGTGTCGGAGATCTGGGCGAGGTTCGCCGGGTCGGTGGAGAT
Source organism: Actinomycetospora sp. (assembly GCA_029266415.1). Classification (GTDB taxonomy): domain Bacteria; phylum Actinomycetota; class Actinomycetes; order Mycobacteriales; family Pseudonocardiaceae; genus Actinomycetospora. The sequence continues at coordinate 41,503 of JAQSWW010000003.1, forward strand.
GGCCTCCGGCGTCGAGCCGACGTAGAGCTCGCCCGGCACCTCCTGGCCGTCGACCAGCACCAGCGTGTCGACCGCGCCGGTGCGGGCGGCCTCGAGGACCGGCTCGAGGCCCTCGACGGCGTTGCCGTGGCCCTTGCCCTCCTGGAACCGCTGGCGCACGCCCGACTCCCGCTCGGTGGCGAGCGTCCCGGCGACGGTGAGCAGCGCGTCCTCGAGGGCGTCCTCCGACGCGCCCGCGGCGCGGCTGCCGGCCTCGATCTCGCGGGTGATCTCGGCGAGGTCACCGGGCAGCTCCTGGCGGACCGCCGAGCGGCCCTGGACCTCGCCGGCGAGGGCGATCACCTCGGGCCGGAACTGCTTGACGACGCTGCGGATGCCCTTGACCACCTCGTCGGCGTTCTCGTACGAGGCCATCTCGTGGCGGTTCTGGCGCGTGCGGTTGCCGACGCCGCCGCCGCGCGCCTTGTGCACGGTCTCGAGGGCCTGGCCCTTGATCGTCTGCTCGTCGAGCTCGCGCGCGCCCTCGGCGTTGTCGGCGATCACCTGGTACAGGTCGCCGCCGGTCTGGTCGACCACCGCGAGCAGCACGCGCACCGAGCCGGTCTGGCTGCGGTAGTAGCGGCCGAGCTCGGGCAGCGGCGACCACACCGCGACGTCGCCGGCCGCGTCGACGGCCTCGACCTCGTCGTCGAAGAGGATGCCGTCGGCGGACGCGACGAGCACCCGCCCGACCGCGGTCACGGAGCCGGGGCGCTCGCCGCCGAGCTCCTCGTCGAGGGCGGCGAGGGTCTTGTCGTCGGCGCCCTGCTGCTGCAGCTGGTTCTGGAGCTCCCGCCAGCGCAGCGCGACCTGCTTGGCGGAGTTCTCGCCGGCCTGCACGGCCTCCAGGTAGACCGTCGCGAACGGCCCCGGCCGCTCGAAGATCTCACGGGTGCGCGACAGGTCCATCCGGTGTTCCTCCTGCTCCACCCCGCCTGCGGGTCAGACGGGACCTCGGTGATTGCTCCGGGACGCCTACCCTCTCGCCCTGCCCGCCATGCGTGACGAGGGGGTGTGCGGTACCGCCCCGGCGGCGGGCGGGACGCGGGAGAACCCCGACGACCGTCGCGCCCGGCCTGCCCCTCCGACCCCGGGGTGCTCTGATCGGGTCCCCACCCCGAGAGCGAGGAGGAGGTCCCCCGTGCAGCACGACGCGGTCCTGGCCGAGACGATCGGCATCCGTGGCCACGGAGACGACCAGATCGAGGCGTACACCGCCCGCCCGATGGACGGCGCGCCCCGCGGCGGCGTGATCGTCATCCACCACATGCCCGGCTACGACACCGCGACCAAGGAGATCACCCGGCGGTTCGCGACGCTGGGGTACCACGCGATCTGCCCCAACCTCTACACCCGCGAGGCCCCCGGCGCCGACCCCGACGACGCGGCGGCCACCGCCCGCGCGCAGGGCGGCGTGCCCGACGAGCGGTTCGTCGGCGACGCGGCCGGCGCCGCCCGGTGGCTGCGCTCGCTGCCGACGTCGAACGGGCGGGTCGGCACCATCGGCTTCTGCTCCGGCGGGCGCCAGTCGGTGCTCGCGGGCATCGAGGTCGACGTCCAGGCCGCGATCGACTGCTACGGCGCCTTCGTCGTCGGCACCCCGCCCGAGGGCTTCCCGTTGAAGGTCGGGCCCCTGGACCACCGGATCGGCGAGCTGCGCGCCCCGCTGCTCGGACTGTTCGGCAACGACGACTCCTACCCCTCCCCCGCGCAGGTGGACGAGCTGGAGAAGCTGCTGCAGGACCACGGCAAGACCTACGAGTTCCACCGCTACGACGACGCCGGCCACGCGTTCTTCTCCGTCGACCGCCCGAGCTACCGCGTCGCCGCCGCCGTCGACGGCTGGCAGCGCATCCGTGACTTCCTCGCGCGCCACCTGGGGGCCTGACCCGCATGTGCACCTACAGCACCGAGAAGGTCGCCCTCGCGGACTCGAGCGGCAAGGGCCCCGAGGGCTGGTTCCCGCTCGAGACCGCGACCGTCTACTACGACCACCCCGTCCACGCCCCCGACGAGCACACCGTCAACATCGACTTCCTCAACCCCGCGCGCGGCCCCGGCGCCCGGGTCGCCGTCGAGCTGAGCCTCGACTCCGCTCGCGAGCTGCTCGCCGCCCTCGCCGTGACCGTGGAGCGCGCCGCCGAGCACTAGACGAGTAAGTCCTAACGGCGTGGTGGCCGGGAAGTAGGGCGGAGGGCGCCCAAGATCCGTTTGTGACGACAGACCTGAACACCCTCCTGACCGGACTCTACGTCCACATCGACGACCATCTCGGACGTCGACACCGGATCGGGCGACCGCCCAAGCTCACCGACGCCGAGCTGGCCACCCTGGCCGTGGCCCAAGTCCTGCTCGGAGTGCGCTCCGAGGCCCGCTGGCTGCGCTTCGTCGACCGGGTGCTGCCCGGCGCGTTCCCCTACCTGCCGGGCCAGTCGGGGTACAACAAGCGCCTGCGCGCGGCGGCACCGCTGCTGCGCGAACTCATTCGGCTGCTCGCGCTCGACACCGACCTCTGGCGCGACAACGTCTGGGTCGTCGATTCCACCCCGGTCGAGTGCGCCCGATCGCGCCCGACCGCGCAGCGCTCCAACGTCGCGGGCTGGGCCGGCTATGGCTACTGCGCCAGCCACTCCCGGTTCTTCTGGGGCCTGCGCCTGCACCTGGTGTGCACCCCCGCCGGCCTGCCGATCACCTGGGCCCTCGCCGACCCGAAGATCGACGAGCGCCAGGTCCTGATGGCCATGTGCGACCACGACCCGGCCCTGCTGGCCACCCGCCCCGGCCTGACGATCATCGCCGACAAGGGCTACGTGTCCCGCGAGCTCGACCACTACCTCGCCCAGCACCAGGTGCGGCTGCTGCGCCCCTCCTACCGCAACCGCACACCGCGACCCGGCGAGCACCTGCTCAGACCGATCCGCCAGCTCATCGAGTCGGTCAACGACACCCTCAAAGATGCTGATGCCGCTGTCGCGGCGCTCGCGGGTCGGTGAAACTGGGGCCGCGTCGCCCGCTGACGTCGTGTGGTCTTGGTGCGGGTTGAGCCCGTCTCAAAGATTGACGCTGGAGCCTGTCCCGGTTGGGCACTCCGGGTTGCTGCCTTGCGAGCGCGAGTCTCAGACTCTTGATCTTCATGCGGGCTCCGCGGGCGACGCGCCGATCGGGCCGCGAGAGGAGCCCAGCAATGGAGATCATTTATGAACGAGTCGCCGCGATCGATGTCGGCAAGAAGATCATCGCGGTGGCGATACGCACCCCGGGCGAGCGCGGAGGAAAGCGCCGCCAGCAGTTACGCAAGTACAACACCTATCACGAGACGCTGGCCGAGATGGTGGCCTGGCTGGTCTCCGAGGGCGTCACGCACGTGAGCATGGAAGCCACCGGGGTCTACTGGAAACCGATCTTCCACGCTCTCTGCGAGGCCGAACGACCGCTCGAGGTGTTGCTGGTCAACGCTCGGCACGTCAAGAACGTCCCCGGCCGCAAGAGCGACGCCCTCGACGCAGTGTGGCTGGCGGAGTTGACCGAGTGCGGGCTGCTGCGTGGCAGCTTCATCCCACCGCAGCAGATAGCCGCGATCAGGGAGTTGACCCGCTATCGCAAGAAGCTCATCGAGCAACGCACCAGTGAGCTGCAGCGTCTGGCCAAGGTCCTCGAGGACAGCGGGATCAAGATTGACTCGGTGGCCTCGGCGCTGACCACCCTGTCGGCTCGGGACATGATCGAGGCGTTGATCAATGGAGAGCGGGACCCCGCAGTGCTGGCCGAGCTGGCCCGCGGCCGGATGCGCTCCAAGATTCCCGATCTGACCTTGGCCTGCGCCGGCCGCTTCGGCGACCAGCACGCGTTAATGTGCACCCTGCACCTGGAGCACGTCGACCACCTCACCGACATGATCGCCCGGCTCGACACTCGCATCGACGAGGCCAGCCTCCCTTTCGCCCGCCAGACACAGCTGCTGGCCACGATCCCGGGGATCAGTGAACGCGCCGCCCAGGTCGTCATCTCCGAGATCGGCGTGGACATGACCCGCTTCCCCAGCGACGCGCACTTGGCCTCCTGGGCCGGATTGTGTCCGGGCAACAACGAATCCGCTGGCAAGCACCGCTCCGGCCGTACCCGCAAGGGCAACAGCGAGTTGTGCACGATCCTCACCGAGTCCGCGTGGGCCGCCGGTCGCACCAGCACCTATGTCGGTGCCCAGTTCCGCCGCTTCCACCGGCGCTTCGGCAAGAAGGGCGGGCAGAAGGCGGCCACCGCCACCGCCCACACCCTGATTGTGATCATCTGGCACGTTCTGAACACCGGGATCGGCTACCGCGACCTCGGCCCGGACTACTTCACCCGCCGAGTTGACAACCCCCACGACCGCGAACAACGACTCGTCCGCGCGCTTGAAGCACTCGGGCACAAAGTCACCCTCGAACCCGCCGCCGCATAAACGGTCACCAACACCGATCACCGACCAACCCGGCCTGCCGACCGGGTCACCGCCCCCTGCCTCCAGAACGCGCCTGGTCGCCATAGTTACGTCTCAGGCCAACTCGACCTCGAACTGCACGGCGGGCGCAGCGTCGCCGGCGTCGGTGCCCGCATCGCCCAACGACTCCTGGCCATGACCGCAGCCATCTGGCACAACCGCGCCACCGGCCAACCCCTCACCCGATCACTGATCGCCTACGACCACTGACCGGGTTCGGACTTACTCGTCTAGGTGGGGACGCGTGGTCGTCCGCCGGGTCGGGGTCTCTGGTCGGGGTCGATCCAGGGTGGGGGTGTGAACCACGGCAGCC